>NZ_JBCNKR010000004.1:185000-552223 GCF_039595935.1 Flavobacterium sp.
AGTTACGCAAGCCTTTTTCTCATCTTTTTTTATTCTTTTTTAATCCTTTTTCTTAACTCGCTGATAACAGCTCCTTTACAAATTAAAAATTTTTACACCCATGTAAGGGTTTTCTTTGTTTTGATAACCTTTTGGTAATTTCTTCCCGTTTTTGTTTTTCCATTTTGCGGAGTTTTTAAGCTTTCATGCCCTTTTTTAAAGGATAAACAATCTTTTTAAATACACCTTCTGCCCGAAAAAACGGCTGCATCTCCCCCTTTTATCCGTCTTCTTGCTAAATTCTTCTCTGCTTACCCTAAATTTTCTGCTGAAAACGATTTTCATAGCCCCGATAGAAGTGAAAATCCTTTTGTGCCGGGGTTCGGCACAAAAGATTGAAACGGATAGCGGGATCAGCTCCTTATAAAATCAAAATTCCAATACTCAAATACCAAATTCCAAATTCCAAATTTCAAATTTCAATGGCTTCGACTCCCCTCAGCCGGAAAAATCTTTACTATACTATATATATATGTATAAAAAATAAACCCGACAGGTATTGAAAACCTGTCGGGTTGGAATACTCATATATATTGTAGTATATTATTTTTTTACTTCTTTCGCTTTTGCTTCCCAATGCTCCATAAGATCATTGTAGTTTACAGGCTTTGCCGGTGTTTGATTTATGAGTCGCCCTGATTCGAAACCTCGAACGAGAATAGTTTCGATTAAATAATCTTCATTTACTTCGTATGGTTTGTATTCTTCTTTTAAACTTATATCAAATAAATTGGCTGTTGTATTTGAAACAAAAGCTTTGAAACCGCTTTTTAAAGTCTTTATTAATTCATAAGTAGTTTTTCCCGTTTGACGATGTACTAATTTTACAAGAATCTGACCTTGTTTTCTGGAAAGCTTTTTAAGTCTGTCCTCAAATTCATTATTAAGGTAGTCTTCTACTATTTTAAAGTATTTCTTTTTCTCCCGATTTGTTTTTAAACGAGCCATTCCATTATTAAGAGCCGTTAAACGATCAGCGGCTAATCTTGCGTATGGATATACTTTATAGACTCTGTTTTGCAAAATCTGGAACTGCTTCATTTCTTCTGCACTCATTCTCTCACCTTTTGAGATAATAATTTCCGGCAGTTGAATGGTATCATTCAAGATTGAATCTTGTTCGGTTAATATATAACCCATTTGCTCATTTTCTTTTGGAGTTACCTGGGCCTGACTTGTAAATGCAATCAATAGTAAAAACAGAATACTGGTAAATTTCATAGAGTCTTAATTTAAATGTAAAATTATATATTTATACACAACTCTAATACCAAATTTATAAATTAGCGAAAAATATTTTTATGAATACAAAATCTATCTTGAAAGATACTTCTATTGCTTTCCTTGAAAGCTACCTAAATAACGCTTCACCGACTGGTTATGAAAGTGAGGGGCAAAAACTTTGGATGAATTATTTAAAACCTTATGTTGATACTTTTATCACTGATACTTATGGAACAGCTGTTGGGGTTATTAATCCGGATGCTCCTTTTAAGGTTGTAATTGAAGGTCACGCTGATGAAATTTCATGGTATGTAAACTATATTACGGAAGATGGCTTGTTATATGTAATTAGAAATGGAGGATCTGATCATCAGATTGCACCTTCTAAAAGAGTAAATATTCATACTAAAAAAGGTATTGTAAAAGGTGTTTTTGGATGGCCTGCAATTCATACTCGTTTAAGAGATAAGGAAGAAATTCCGAAGCTTAGTAATATTTTTATTGATCTTGGCTGTGAAACCAAAGAACAAGTTGAAGCAATGGGTGTTCATGTGGGATGTGTAATTACTTATCCTGATGAATTCATGATTTTGAACGAAAATAAATTTGTGTGCCGCGCGATCGATAACAGAATGGGCGGTTTTATGATTGCCGAAGTTGCTCGTTTATTACATGAAAACAAAAAGGAATTACCTTTTGGTTTATATATTGTAAACTCTGTTCAGGAAGAAATTGGTTTGCGTGGTGCAGAAATGATTGCACATACGATTAAACCAAATGTTGCTATTGTTACAGACGTTTGTCATGATACTACTACTCCAATGATTGATAAAAAAGTAGAAGGCGATTTAAAAATGGGTAAAGGTCCTGTGATAGCGTATTCTCCGGCGATTCAAAATAAACTTCGTGATTTAATTGTAGATACTGCCGAAGAAAATAAAATTCCGTTTCAGCGCCATGCTACTTCAAGAGCAACAGGAACTGATACTGATGCTTTTGCTTACAGTAATGGCGGTGTGGCATCGGCATTGATTTCTCTTCCTTTAAGATATATGCATACAACGGTTGAAATGGTCCATAAAGAGGATGTAGAAAATGTGATTCAATTGATTTATGAGTCTTTACTGAAAATTGAAAATAATCAGTCTTTCTCTTATTTTAAATAAAAAATTAAAAACATAAGTTCGGCTGTTGATTTTAACAGCCGAATTTATAAATAAACAAAACATGAGAATTTTACTACTCGAAGATGATTTTACCTTATCTAAAGAAATCTCTGCGTTCTTTAAAAATAAAGAATTCGAGTGTATACCTTATTATGATGGTTCATTACTATTAAAAAAATACTTTCCTCACGAATATGATCTAATAATTCTGGACATCAATGTTCCGGGAAAAAACGGAATTGAGGTTTGCAAAAGCATTAGAGAAGTTGATAAAAAAACGCCTATAATTATGCTCACGGCTTTTAGCGAGATTGAAGATAAATTGGCTTCTTTTGATAATGGCGCCGATGATTATTTGGTAAAGCCTTTTCATTTTGATGAATTATTTGCCAGAATTTCGTCTTTATTAAGGAGAAAAGAAATTCCGCAGCAAACAGAAAAGAAAATTCTCGTTGAGGATTTAGAAATTCTGGAAGAGGAAATGAAAGTTTTTCGTTCTGGCGAAGAAATAAAACTTACTCCAAAAGAGTTTAAACTCATTTTGATTTTGGCTCATGCCAAAGGAAAAGTTTTGTCTAAACAGTTTATTGCTGAGAAACTTTGGGATTATCATATCGAAACAAATCAAAATACGATTGAAGTTTATATTAATTTCCTTCGAAAAAAAATCGACAAAGACCACGAAACAAAACTTATTCGTACCAAAATTGGTTACGGTTATTATTTAAGCAGTGAAGAATAAAAAATGACTTTAAAAAACAGAATATCACTTTTGGTAAGTTTACTATTTACAATCCTTTTTGGGTTGGCTTCTACGGTGATATTTGTTTTGTATTCTAATTTTAGAAAAGAAGAATTTCGCGATCGATTAGAAATTAAAGCGCTTTCGAACATTAAACTTTTAGTAAATGTTAAGGAAGTCGACGATCAGCTTTTGAAAATGATTGACCAAAATTCTATCAATAAATTGTATGATGAAAAGACTTTGGTTTTTGATTCTCATTTTAAACTTATTTACAGCAGTATTGATGATGCTAAAATAAACTGGTCTGTTGAAGATTTAAAATATCTTAAAAAACATAAAACCTTTTTTAAACAGCAAGGTGATTATGAAGTTTATGGTGTTTTTTATGATACAAAAGACAAAGATTTCTACGCCTTAATTTCGGCAACAGATGACTATGGAAAAAGAAAACTTCTTTTTTTAAGGTATACGCTTATTATCTCTTATATTCTTTTTACCTGTATTTGTTGGATTTTAACTTCTTTTATGGTGAGAAAAGCAATGAATCCGCTTGGTTTATTTCACCAGAAAATAAAAAATATAAACGAAAATAATCTCGACACGCGTATTGAGTCAAAAAGCAATAAAGACGAAATTGATTTGATTGCCAATGAATTCAATTTCATGATGGACAGAATCGAAATTTCATATCAAAAACAAAAAGAGTTTACAGCTCACGCTTCTCACGAACTTAGAACGCCTTTATCGAGAATTACAGCTCAAATAGAAAATACGATTTCAGATCCGGCAACTTCTGTTAAAGGAAAAACTTTCCTGACTACTATTTTATCTGATGTCAATCATTTGACAGAATTAATTAGCTCTTTATTAATATTGTCTAAAATCGACAATAATAGAAACAACGAAGACAATGAAATTCAACGAATGGATGAAATTCTTTTCTCGGCAATTGAAAATTTAAAGAAAAGCTTTCCTGAGTTTAGTATTTTGTTTGAAATTGAAGAAAGTGATAATTTAGATACCGCATTAGAAGTTAAAGGAAATAAAAACCTTTTAGAAATCGCTTTAATCAATGTTTTAAAAAATGCCTGTATTTATTCAGATAATAACCAAGCACTGGTAAAAATAAGTACTAAGGGAAATCAGCTCATAATTTCTGTTCTAAATACCGGAAAAACATTAAGTGAAAGCGAACAAAAGAATTTATTTCAGCCTTTTATGCGAGGGAAAAATTCTAAGGGAACATCAGGTTTTGGTCTCGGATTACGTATCGTAAATCGCATTTTGACTCTTCACAAAGCAACCATAACTTACAGCATACCAAACAGTAAAGAAAATTTATTCCAACTATTCTTTCATTAATATTTTATTTTAAGCTATTTTTAAGGTAGATTTTAAGCCCTCTTAAAGTCTGCTGATAGCATATTTGTACAAAATAAAATAGATACAATGAGAAAAGTATATGCATTATTGCTGCTTGTGCTAATTAATCAGGCAGTTTTGGCTCAAAAAACAATCACACTTCAGGATTGTGAGAGTCAGTTTCTTAAAAACAATCTTTTTTTGCTGGCCTCTCATTATAATATTGATACTGCAAAAGCAATGACCATTCAGGCCCGAATATGGGACAATCCCACGATTACTGCAGAATTAAATGCCTACAATCCAGACAGAGATAAACTCTTTGATATTGGAAAAGAAGGGCAAAAGTCATTTGGCGTTGAGCAGTTAATTTATTTAGGAGGAAAAAAACGTAATGAAATTAAACTGGCTCAAACCAATGAACAGCTGGCGGAACTTCAATTTAATGATTTACTAAGGACATTAAAATTACAATTGCGTCAAAGTTTTTATACAGTTTATTACAACACCAAAAGTCTTGAAATAACTGATAAACAGCTTGCTCACATTGAAGACTTAATTAACTCCTACTCTATTCAGGCTCAAAAAGGTAATATTCCTTTGCGAGATGTTGTGCGTTTACAGTCTCTGTATCTTAATTTTAAGAACGAACGAATGGAAGTTGTCAATAGCAGTATCGAAGAACAAGCAAACTTGAAATTATTACTAAATTCAACCGAAACCATTATTCCGGATGTTTCTAAAGATGATTTTAATAAATACCTTAAAATAATTCCTTTTGATTTAAAATCTTTTGAAGATGATGCTATTGCCAATCGCCCGGATTATTTAGCAAAGCAAAAAGAGATTGAAGCAAACGAACTGAATGTAAAATGGCAGAAATCTTTATCTGTTCCTGATCTTACTTTAGGCGCCAATTACGATCAGCGCGGCGGCGCTTTTAATAAAGAAGCAAATGTTACCATTGGAATTCCTTTGCCGCTTTGGAATAAAAACAAAGGGAATATTAAAAACGCACAGTCAGTTTTAGCACAATCTAAAGTAGAAAAACAAAATTTTGAACTTCAATTACAGACTGAAATCACATCGGCATGGAATAAATGGGACGAATCCCGTAAAAACTATGCGGTAATTAAACCAACAGTAAATGCAGATTTTGAAGCGGTTTATAATGGAATCTTAACCAATTTTCAAAAGCGAAATATCAGTTTATTAGAATTTACCGATTTTATGGAAAGCTATAATCAGGCTAATATTCAGGTTAATGAACTGAAGAAAAAACTGGCTCTATCTGGCGAAGAATTAAATACTACCATCAACAAGGATTTATTTTAAAATTAAATAATAATGAAACATACACTAATTATAGGAATTGCAATTGTGAGTTTATCACTTACAAGCTGCAAAAAAGAAGTAGATAATCCTCAAACAAATACTTCTTTCGCCTTGAGCGATAGTATGCTAAAAACTACTACTACTGCAACCGCAGAAAAACAAACTGTAAAAAACGAACTGAGTTTTTACGGAAAAATCACAGCTGACAACAATAAATTAATCGATGTTTACCCGCTTGTTGGTGGAAACGTAATTAAAGTAAATGTTGAACTTGGAGATTATGTAAAGAAAGGACAAGTTCTGGCTACTATAAAAAGTACCGATGTAGCTGATTTTGAAAAGCAGTCTATCGATGCCAAAAGCGATTTACTGGTTGCCAAAAACAATTTAAAGGTCGCTCAGGAATTATTTGACGGAAAATTAAATTCTGAAAGTGATGTGCTTCAGGCAAAATCTGAAGTAAATAAAGCACAGTCTCAATTAAGCAAAATTCAGGAAACGTATAAAATTTACAATATTAAAGCAGGTTCTATTTATGAAGTTACAGCACCAATAAGCGGTTTTATTATTCAAAAAAGTATTAATCAGGATATGCTTTTGCGTTCTGACCGTTCTGAAAATATTTTTGACATTGCCGAAATCAGCGAAGTTTGGGCAATGGCTAATATTAATGAAATTGATATTAATAAAATAAAACTCGGAATTGATGCGAGCGTTACAACTTTAAGTTATCCTGATAAAGTTTTTAAAGGAAAAGTCGATAAAATCTTCAATGTAATTGATCCAGAAACCAAAGCGATGCAGGCGCGTATTAAACTTCAAAATCCAGGATTTTTATTAAAACCGGATATGAACGCCAATATCAAATTATCGTATGATGAAAATGAATCAATGATTGCAATTCCAAGTAATGCTATTGTTTTTGATAAAAGCAAAAATTTCGTCATGATCTTTAAAGATCGTCATAACATCGAAACAAGACAAGTTGAAGTTTACCGAGTTGTGGGCGATACAACTTACATTTCTAGCGGTTTAAAGGAAAATGAGAAAGTCATTACCAATAATCAATTATTTATTTATCGCGCTTTAAACGATTAAGACATGAACAAATTCATACGAAATATAATTGCTTTTTCGCTTAAGAATAAAGCATTTACCTTTTTTTGGGTGGGAATATTGGCCGTGGCCGGATTTATTTCCTTCAAGAATATGCCAATTGACGCTTTTCCTGACGTAACGAACACTCAAATTATTATCATTACACAATGGAATGGTAAAAGTGCCGAAGAAGTAGAACGATTTGTTACTACACCCATTGAGATCTCGATGAACTCTGTACAGAAAAAAACCAGCGTAAGAAGTATTACGATGTTTGGTTTATCTGTAATCAAAATTATTTTTGATGATGGTGTCGACGATACTTTTGCTCGTTTTCAGGTAAATAACCTGCTTAAAAATGTCACACTTCCAGATGATGTTGAACCAGATGTTCAGCCACCATACGGGCCAACTGGAGAAATTTTCAGATATATTGTAAAAAGTAACAGCCGTGACAGCCGTGAATTATTGACTTATCAAAACTGGGTAATCGACAAACAATTACGTGCCGTTCCCGGAGTTGCAGATTTAAACGTATTTGGAGGTCAGACAAAAACGTATGAAGTTGGTGTTGATCCAGTAAAACTGGCAAAATATAATATTACGCCGCTTCAGGTTTACAATGCTATTGATGCTGGAAACTTAAATGTTGGCGGTGATATTATAGAAAAAAACGGTCAGGCTTTTGTCGTTCGCGGAGTTGGTCTTTTAAAATCGATTCAGGATATTGAAAACATTATTGTTGACGATGCCGGAGGAAATCCGATTTTGGTAAAAAATGTCGCTAATGTTTATGAAAGCTCTATGCCAAGAGTGGGGCAAACCGGAATTGGTAAAAATGACGATGCCGTTGAAGGTATTGTCGTAATGCGTAAAGGCGAAAATGCGCAGGAAACATTAGCCTTAATTAAAGATAAAATTAAGGACTTAAATGAAAATGTACTTCCGAAAGACATTAAAATTGAGACCTTTTACGATCGTGACAATTTAATGAATTTCACTACTGAAACGGTAATGCATAATTTATTCGAAGGAATTATTCTCGTTACCTGCGTCGTATTTCTTTTCATGGCCGACTGGAGAACCACTTTTACAGTTTCTATTGTAATTCCGCTTTCATTATTATTTGCATTTTTATGTCTGAAAATGATGGGAATGAGTGCCAACCTGCTGAGTTTAGGTGCGGTCGATTTCGGTATTATCATCGATGGAGCCGTTGTTATGGTCGAAGGATTATTCGTTGTTCTCGATCATCGAGCGCATCAATTAGGAATGGAAAAATTTAATAAAATTGCAAAAGGAAGCCTGATCAAGAAAACTGGAACAGAAATGGGTAAAGCTATTTTCTTTTCTAAATTAATCATTATTACGGCTTTACTTCCAATATTTTCATTCCAAAAAGTGGAAGGAAAAATGTTCTCTCCACTTGCCTACACATTAGGTTTTGCTTTAATGGGAGCTTTAATTTTTACTTTGACTTTGGTTCCGGTTTTATCTCATATTTTATTAAACAAAAATGTAAAAGAGAAAAATAATCCGTTTGTGAATTTTTGGGACAGAAATGTTGCAAAAGGTTTTGCCTGGACATTCAAACATAAAGTAAAAACGTTAGTTATCTCTTTGTCAATAATTGCTGTAACTTTCTTCTCAGCTTCGTTTTTAGGAACAGAATTTTTACCGCAGTTGAATGAAGGAGCATTATGGGTTACGGCCGAATTACCAATGAGTACTTCGCTTCCTGAAAGTGTGCAGACAGCTGCAATGATCAGAAAAGATCTGGAAACTTTTCCTGAAGTAAAAAATGTGCTTTCTCAAACCGGACGAAGCAACGACGGAACAGATCCAAACGGTTTTGGGTTTATTCAGCTGCAGGTAGATTTAAAACCAAAAGCAGAATGGAACCGAAAAATCTCAATGGATGAACTGATTAATGAAATGGATGAAAAGTTAAAAGTGCATCAGGGAATCACTTATAACTATTCTCAGCCTGTAATAGACAACGTTGCTGAATCTGTAGCAGGATTTAAAGCTTCAAATGCAGTTAAAATTTATGGGGATGATTTAGATAAACTCGATGAATTATCGAATGAAGTTTTGGCAAAAATTAAAAACATTCCAGGAATCAAAGATGTCGGGATTCTTCGAAATGTTGGGCAGCCGGAAATAAGTGTAATTCTTGATCGTGAAAAAATGGCAGCTTACGGCGTAACTTTAAGTGATGCCCAAGCGGTTTTAGAATTAGCTTTTGGAGGAAAAACGGCAACTCAAAAATATGAAGATGAAAAGAAATTTGATGTTCGAGTTCGTTTTTCTAAAGAATACCGTAAAGACGAAGAAGATTTAGCAGAATTAAAAGTTCCAACAATCAGTGGCGCAAAAATTCCATTAAAAGAAATTTGCGATATTAAAACCATAACCGGTCCTGCATTTATATATCGAGATAATACAAAACGTTTTATCGGTGTAAAATTCTCTGTTCGTGACCGTGATTTAGGAAGTACAATTGCCGAGGCACAATCAAAAGTAGCGGAAGTAAAAATGCCTCCGGGATATACCACAGGATGGACAGGTGAATTTGAAAATCAGGTTCGTGCCAGTGCACGTCTGACTCAGGTAGTACCAATCAGTTTAATTGGAATATTTGTTTTGTTATTTATTCTGTTTGGAAATATTAAAGATTCGTTACTTGTTTTGGCGAATGTTCCGTTTGCTGTAATTGGCGGAATTATCGCCTTACATGTTACCGGAATGAATTTCGGGATTTCAGCCGGAGTTGGATTTATTGCTTTGCTTGGGATTTGTATTCAGAACGGTGTAATTCTAATATCTGAATTCCATCATAATCTCAAGGCAAAATTCTCACTCGAAGAATCTATCCTAATGGGAGTAAAAGCCAGAACGAGAGCCGTAATCATGACAGCGCTTATGGCATCAATAGGTTTAATGCCGGCAGCAATTTCAACCGGAATTGGGTCTGAATCTCAAAAACCTCTTGCAATTGTAATTATTGGAGGTTTGGTAACTGCAACCATTTTGACACTATTGGTTTTCCCGATTTTGTTCTGGATATTCAATCGAAAAAAACATGAAGCAATAGAATAGTTTACTTTACGATAAAATTAATTTGGTTAGATTAATTTGGTTTAAAAAGAAAAAGCATCATTAAAATTTAATGGTGCTTTTTTGATTTTCTATTAAAATAAAAAACAGCCTTCCGCTCAAAGAAGGCTGTTTGTACTAACTCAAACTTTTTAAACTATTATTTTGCATCTTTTAAAAGTGCAATAGCTTCTGTTGCATTTGATAATTGAGCAAATTTTAATGCTGTGTATCCTTTTTCGTTTTTATCTGATGGACGAGCTCCAGCAGCTAATAAAACTTTGATAATTTCTACTTTATTATAACGAGCAGCTGTCATTAATGGTGACATATCATCTGATTTTTCATTTACATTAGCACCGTACTCAATAAATTTCTTTACTGTATCGATATCTCCTTTACTTACTGCAACTACTAGAGGTGTTCCGTCATCGTATACAGCTGATACTGCAACTTGATTTTTAACAACTGATGTGTTATTTGAAGCTGTTGCTACATTTACAAATGTTACTAAAGCTAATCCTAAATAAATAACTGAATTTTTCATAATGATTGGGTTTGTTTAATTGATTGATAAATATTTGATTGATAATGAATTATTTTTAAATTCTTGACAAATGTAATCTATTTTCAGTACAATGTATTACACAGTACTTTGTTTTAACTAATTCTTAACGTTTTATTAATGAATTCGAAATATTGTCTTTCTAAAATTGAAATTCTATATAAAAGACGCTGCAAATGTAGAAATGTTACACGAAATCACATTTTTTTTCAATATAAAACCCAATTTATTTAAGAAAAATGGCGAAGAAAAGTACATAGTTTTAACTATACAATAATTACATGTATAAAAAAGGAAGATTTTTTTCATTAAAGCTAAAATTTATACCCAGATTTTATGAATTTTCAATTAAAATCAAGTTACTTGTTAAATAATTTAAATAGTAGGAAATAACTTAAATTATAACGAAATAGTTTTGTGATTTTAGTAGTCCAAAGTGCAATTAAAAACTAAAATCTTAATAAAAAAAAATTATTTTAACTTCATTTTCTTCTTATAAATATCCTTTAAATCATTTTCAAACAATGTAAATGGATCATTATAGAATTCAATAAAATCGGCTGCACTAACCTGCCCGGGAAAAGGAGCGTAAAAATGGGTTGCACTAGAAACGTCATTTCGCCATACTAAAACATAACAAAGTTTAATATTTTCTCTTTTGAGTGTTTTTAAAAGAATCTCTGTCCACCATGTTTTATTAGGTATCGACTCTAAACCCGTTTCTGTAAAAGCGGCTAATTTTTTCTTTTGAATGGCTAAATCTGAAATTATTTTAAGTCTTTTAACTCCTGCATCCAAATCATATTTTCCATCTCGCCCGAAGTCACCATAATCATCAATTCCAAATAGATCAACGTATTTATCACCAGGATAACGTTCTAAATATTCAGTTTCAGAACTGAATTTGTTATCTGGTGAATAAGCATAAATAAAATTATGAACTCCTAAAGTATCTCGCAGATATGAAACAGTAAACTGCCAGACTTCTATAAAATCCTCTCGTGAAGTATATTTTTTCCCCCACCAAAACCAATCACCGTCAAATTCATGAAAAGGTCTGAAAATCATCGGGACTAATTTTCCGTCTTTAGCTTTTACAGAATGAGCAAAATCAGCAATGGTTTTTAAAATTTCTTTGTATTGTTCATGATGCGAACCGTCTTTTTTGATTAAGGACATTGCAGCGACCGAAACAGAATCTTTCCAATAAAACCCGCCTCCGGAAGCCGGATTATTAAGATGCCATGATACGGTTGTAATTCCGCCGCGTTCATACGTATCAATAACATTCTTTTTTAAAACCGTTTTCGTTTTTTGAATTTCCTCATTAGAATGTCCTGAAAATCCACTAAAATCAATTCCTACGACTGCAGGATGCGAACCTGTAACTAATTTTACATCAGATTTATTGGGTTCGTCTTTCCAGCCGTGTCCATATTCTAAGGCATGCTGATGTCCGAATAAAATATGATTCTCAGAAATAGTTTTTAAATTTTGATATAAAAATTTGGTTTCTTTAGTAGCCTTTTTATCAATCTGCGAAAAAAGAAAATGCCCTGTTATCATAAATATTGATAACAAGGCAGTTTTTTTATTTGTTATAAATTTCATGGTTTTAAATAGTTAGTTTAAAACCCGAAATTACTATTTAGAAGCAAGGTATTGTAATACGTTTTTTTCAATACGTTGGTCAATATTGTCAATATCAGCTTTTACGAATTTTTCTCCTAAAATATTCTCATACAATTCGATATATCTTTCTGAAACTGATTCAATATAAGTATCTGTCATTTCCGGAATCTGCTGACCTTCCTGCCCCTGAAAACCGTTTTCGATTAACCAGCGGCGAACAAATTCTTTAGAAAGTTGTTTTTGCTCCTCTCCTTTTGCTTGTCTTTCTGCATAACCATCAGCATAAAAATAACGAGAAGAATCCGGAGTGTGAATTTCGTCAATTAAAACGATAACACCGTCTTTCGTTTTTCCGAATTCATATTTTGTATCAACTAAAATCAAGCCGCGGGCAGCCGCAATTTCAGTTCCTCTTTGAAACAAAGCTCTTGTATATTTTTCTAAAACTAAATAATCTTCCTCAGAAACAATTCCTTTTGATAGAATATCTTCACGAGAAATATCTTCATCATGAGAACCATTATCTGCTTTTGTAGTTGGCGTAATAATTGGTTCTGGGAATTTGTCATTTTCTTTTAAACCTCCGGCCATAGTTACACCGCAGATTTGTTTTCTTCCTGCTGCATATTCACGTGCTGCGTGCCCTGAAAGATAACCGCGAATCACCATTTCTACTTTAAAAGGCTCGCATAAATGCCCTACAGCAACATTTGGATCCGGAGTTGCAATCAGCCAATTTGGAACAATATCTTGTGTTAATTCCATAAATTTAGTGGCAATCTGGTTTAAGATTTGTCCTTTATACGGAATTCCTTTTGGCAAAACCACATCAAAAGCAGAAAGTCTGTCGGTTGCTACCATTACTAAAAGTTCATCATTAATATTGTAAACTTCTCTAACTTTTCCGCGGTAAACCGATTTCTGATTTGGGAAATTAAAATTTGTGGTTGTGATTGTATTACTCATTATTTTTAGTTGTGTTGTTTTTTATGAATGCAAATTTAAAATTATTTCACAGAGTTTCATATTAAAGGAAAAAGATAAATTGAGAAATGTGAAATATTTTGTTTTAAAAAATTTTAAAATAAAAAAATCCCTGAAAATTAGTTCAGGGATTCATTTATTTTCATCGATGAAGATTTATCCTGCGGCAAATTCTTTATCTATAATTTTTGAAGCAATGTATTTAGCTACACCGTCTTCGGCGTTTGTTTTAATAACTTCTAAATCAGGCAGAGTTTCTTTTAAAATCCAAGGAGCATTCCCCATAATTAAACCTTTTCCAGCTGCTGATAACATTTGAACATCGTTAAAACCATCTCCAAACGCAACCGCTTCTGATAATGTGAAACCTTCTTTTTCTAATACTCTTTCAATTGCAACTGCTTTGTCTATAGATTTATCCATAAATTCTAAACAAGTCGGTAAACTGAAAGCATGATGTAAATGCTCTGATGAATTGGCTAAAATCTGATCTTTTAGTTTTACTAATTTTTCATGATTTTCGCATGAAAAAAAAATTTTAATAGCACCAAAATCTTCCAAAGCTTTGTAATCAACTAATTCCGGACGGTATTTTAGATCAGCCTGAAAAGCATTTAATTTTTCGTTCCATTTATTGGTCTGCCAAACATCTTCTTTAAACAAAACTACAGTAATATCCGGATCAATTTCAACGTTTAAAGCCGCTTTTACAACATCACTATCCAGGTTAAAAGAAAATAATTCTTCTTTTTGAGGCGAATGAATCCTGGCTCCGTTTGAACTCACTAAATAAACCGGAACTTCAAGTGTTTCAATAATTGCCATCGCATCAAGATGATGACGGCCTGTAGCTACAACAATAAGATAATTTTGATTGTGAAGTTCCTGAAAAATGGATTTTGTATAATCTGAAATTCTGTGTTGAGGGTTGAGTAAAGTTCCGTCAAGGTCACTTACAACAACTTTTATATTTTTAAGCTTAGTCATATTAAGAATCAAATATTTATGATGTGCAAATTTACGGCTTTAAGCCAAGCTGAGCAAAGATTCTATGACTTAAAAGCCCTAAAAACAGTAAGTTTATTATTTATTTAACTATTTCGTTAAATATTGCTTTTTAAGCATTTTTGATCCTTATTATTCCTGATTTATACAAATTAATCGCTTTATGAATTGTCGATTCAATTTGCTCAAGCGGTAAATCTTCATTCGAATTCAGCATCATGATTTTCATTCTCGAACGTTTATCCTGAATTAAAAAAGATTCGTCAAAATGTTTGCCTTCTACAATTCCGATATAAGGCTGTTTATCTTTTTTATCAGTCCATAAATAACAGAACATTTTTCCTTTATAGCAGAAAAAAGGCATTCCGTATTTTAAAACATGCGTAATGTCTTTATCTTGTTTTAAGATAATATCTTTCAATGCCAGAAATGTTCCTTTTATAGATTCTTCAACGTTTAGGTAAAAATCATCTATTGTTTTCATTTTTTGATTTTTTGAGTTTTAGCAAAAATAATTTTCAAAGGATCCGGACAATTCGAACTGGGTTTAAATTTATATACCAAAGAATCATTTTTGATATAAAATTTTTCTTTAGCAAAAATTAAAAAGTCAGTATTTCCTTTAGGATCACAATTAGAAATAGTTAATATTTCTTTTTTATTCATTGTTTCAAAAAAATTACAATCAACAAAAGGAAACATTCGGTAACAAGTATCGCTTTTTACATTATTTAATTCAATTGTATCAGCAATCATTTTCCATTTTCCGTTAGAAATTACACGCCACTGACAACCTGCACTTTGATAATCAAAAGTACTATCTTGGTTAATCTTTAAGATGGTTTTATTTGGAATTATATATTCTGTATCATACCAAACACCAACAAATTTATTTGGCAGCTTTTCAGCCTTTTTACAGGAGATGAAACAAATAAAAAATAAAAAGGTCAAGATTCTAATTTTCATTGAATGCACTTTGTTCTATTTCAAAAAAATATTCGTTTTACTCATTTCAAAAAGAATATGAATAAAACGAATATAATAAATGTTAAAACACATTTTACGATTTACATTTAACATTTCACTAAAAAATTAAACTTAATCGTGATTTTCTATCTGCTTATAAGCATCAATCACTTTTTTCACTAATCTGTGGCGAACGATATCTTTATCATCCAGATAAATAATTCCGATGCCTTCTATATCTTTTAGAACCAAAAGCGCTTCTTTAAGACCCGAAATAGTTCTGCGTGGTAAATCGACCTGTCCAGGATCGCCTGTAATCATAAATTTGGCATTTTTCCCCATACGGGTCAGGAACATTTTCATCTGCGAATGTGTCGTATTTTGAGCTTCGTCGAGAATTACAAAAGCATTGTCAAGCGTTCGTCCGCGCATGAAAGCCAAAGGTGCAATCTGAATAATTCCCTTCAGAATATAATCTTCGAGTTTTTCGTTCGGAATCATGTCGCGTAATGCGTCATAAAGCGGCTGCATGTAAGGATCCAGTTTTTCTTTCATATCTCCGGGTAAAAATCCCAGATTTTCTCCAGCTTCAACCGCCGGACGTGTTAATATGATTCTTTTTACTTCTTTATCCTTCAGCATTTTTACAGCCATTGCCACACCCGTGTACGTTTTTCCTGTTCCGGCAGGTCCTACTGCAAACACCATATCGTTTTTTTTGACTGTATCAACCAGCAATTGCTGATTGGGTGTCATGGCTTTTACTATTTTACCGCCAACCCCGTGAACTAAAATTTTGTCATGATCGTATGCTCTTTTTTCATCCTGACCATCACTCATAATTACACGTTCGATTACATTATCATCAATATTGTTATATCGGGTAAAATGGAGCATAAGCCTTTGAAATCTTTTTTCGAATTCATCTAAGACTTCTTTTTCGCCAAATGCTTTTAAAGTGGTCCCTCGCGCTACGATTTTAAGCTTTGGGTAGTACTTTTTAATTATTTCTAAATGGCTGTCCTGAGCGCCCCAAAACTCTTTAGGAGCGATGTCTATTAGCTCGATTATTCTTTCGTTCAAATGAAGTAGTTTTTAAATTAAAATAAATTTGTTTTTAAATCTATTGTTGTCGGGTTCTTTAAGTCGCAGTTTTTCAATGGCAGTATACACTTTTAAGTATTTTCAAAAAATTACTTAAATTTTTCTTTATAATCAGCTTTTTATTAAAAGACTGAAAACTGAAACTGCTAACTGTGACTACTATATACGGTTACTATAATTTTATCGCAATTTGTATTTTCTTTCTTTCAATTTGCATTTACTATTACTAGATTTGCATTTCTCAAATTTAATAAAATTTCGAGTTAAATACTATCAATAGTTATAAACAAAATGATGTCAATAATTACCCTTACTACTGATTACGGCTTAAAAGACCACTTTGTTGGTTCGCTGAAGGGTAAAATCATTTCTGAACTTCCAGATGCAAAAATTATTGATATTTCGCATGATATTGATCCATTTAACACTGTTGAAGCAAGTTACGTTATTGGAGCTTCATATTTGAGTTTTCCAAAAGGAACTGTTCACTTAATTGGAGTCGATATCGAACGCAATAAAGAAAACCAGCATATTGCCATGCAGTGGAACGATCATTTCTTTATTTGTGCCGATAACGGAATTTTAAGCATGCTTACGCAGAAAATCGTTCCGCAGAAAATTGTCGAAATCAATATTCATGATCGATTTCCTATTGAATTCAGTGATTTGGATATTTTTATTCAGGTTGCCTGTCACATTGCAAAAGGCGGTTTACTGAATGTTATTGGAAAAGAAATTCCTGCCGTTAAAGAAGTTACAGAACTTCAGGCTGTTGTGGCTGCTGACGGAAATTCTATAAAAGGTTACGTTATTTATATTGACCATTTTGGAAACGTTGTAACTAACATTTCTAAAAAACAATTCTTAGAAGTTTCACGCGGACGCCCGTATGAAATTGATATGAAACCGAAAAGCATAAAAACGATTCTGCCAAATTATTCTGCCATTGCAACGTCAGAAAAGTATCCGATTAAAACCTACGAAGGTGAAAAACTGGCAATTTTTAACGAAGCCGGTTTCCTTGAAATTGCCATTTTTAGAAGTAATCCATCAAAAGTAGGTTCTGCAAATAGCTTGCTTGGATTAAATTATCGTGATGTGATTACGATTAAGTTTTCTTAAGATCATTTTAGATTTCAGACTTTAGATTTTAGATTTTTTTTCAAACAATTTATTCTCGTATTGTCATTCTGAGGAACGAAGAATCTTCACTGGTAACTCAACAAAGATTGACAATTTTCTATGCGGAGTTACTTTCGAAGATTCTTCGTTCCTTAGAATGACAAAAAACCGTGCAGAAACTATATTTAGAATATTTCATTTTTTCTAAAAAAGAACAATCAATTTTGGTATTTTTGCGCACCCGAAAGACTTTTAGGTTTCGAACAAATCTAAAATCAACAATCTAAAATCTAAAATTATATATGTTCGTAAGAATAGTAAAAATGAGTTTTCATGAAGAAAAAATTCCGGCTTTTCTGGAGAATTTTGAATCTGTGAAAGACAAAATACGAAATGCTGACGGAAATCGTTTTTTAGAATTGTATCAGGATAAAAATGACAAATGTATTTTCTTTACTTATAGTTACTGGGAAACCGAAGAAGATTTAGAAAATTATAGAAATTCTGAACTTTTTAATTCAGTTTGGGATTTTACAAAAAAACTATTCAACGCAAAACCAGAAGCGTGGAGTGTTGACAAACTGGTGAGTTTGAATTAGTCAACAGGCACAGTTTTCAGTTTTGAAATAAAATAAACGATTAAACAAATTATCGATTAAACGATTAAACAAAAACAAATGAAATCAATCATATTAAGAGAAATAAAATCCTTTTTTGGCTCTCCTATCGGCTATTTAGTCATTGCGATTTTCTTAATCAGCAACGGACTTTTTTTATGGGTATTTAAAGGAGAATACAATATATTAGATACTGGTTATGCAGATTTAACTCCGTTTTTCACTTTAACACCCTGGATTTTAATTTTCCTGATTCCGGCTGTTACGATGAGAAGTTTTTCAGACGAAAGAAAACAAGGAACTCTTGAATTGCTTTTAACTAAACCATTATCAATCTGGCAGATTGTAAACGGAAAATTTTTAGGTTCATTTTTCTTAATTATTCTGGCCATTATTCCAACCTTTATTTATGTAAACGTAATTTCAGGATTAGGTTTACCAGAAGGAAATATTGATATGGGAAGTACAATTGGATCGTATTTCGGATTATTATTTCTGATAGCTTCCTATTCAGCAATTGGAATCTTCACTTCTACTCTATCAGAAAATCAAATCGTTACTTTTATTATTGCAGTATTTATTTGTTTTCTGTTTTATTTTGGATTTGAAGGACTGGCTTCATTAGTTCCGGGAAAATCCAATATTATTTCAGCATTTGGAATGCAGGATCATTTTAAAAGTATGAGCCGAGGCGTTATTGACACGCGCGATGTTATTTACTTTTTAAGTATCTCTGTTTTATTTTTATCTATTACCGTTTATCAATTAAAATCTTTTAAAGCGTAATGAAACCATCTAATAAATTAAATTTAAAGGCATTAGGCATTACAATTTTAGTTTTAATTGTTCTAAATGTACTCGGAAGTATATTCTTTCACCGTTTTGATTTAACGAAAGACAAACGTTATACTTTATCTGAAACTTCTTTAAAAATTGTAAAACAGGTAAAAAATCCGTTGTCGATTAAGATTTATATGCAAGGCGATCTTCCCGCAGATTTTAGACGCTTACAGCAGGAAACCAAACAATTACTAGAAGAATTTCAGGCTTATAACAGCAATATAGTTTTCGAATTTGTTAACCCGATGGAAAACGAAGACGAAAGCATGGAAATGGTAAAATCTCTTTATCAAAAAGGACTGACTCCAATAAATATTACTGTAGATGATAAAGGAAAACAGTCTCAGGCGATGGTTTTTCCGTGGGCAATTGCAGTTTACAACAATAAAGAAGTTAATATTCCTTTATTGAAAAATATAATGGGAGCTTCGACTACTCAAAAAGTAATTGGATCGATTCAGCATTTAGAATATTCAATTGCAGATGCCATTAATAAAGTTACCAAAGACAGACAAAAGAAAGTCGCTATTATAAAAGGAAATGGAGAATTGTCTGAAATTCATATTGGTAAGTTATTACGTCAAATTAAAGAGAGCTACTACATTGGACCTTTTACTTTAGATTCTGTTGCAAAAGATCCAAACGGAACTTTAAATGCTCTTAAAAAATATGATCTGGCCATTATTTCGAAACCTACTGAAACTTTTACAGATGAAGAAAAAGAGGTTTTAGATCAATACATCATGAATGGCGGTAAAACGTTATGGATGATCGATCAGGTCGCTGCCGATATGGATAGTTTGTATAATGATGTCGGAGCTACTCTGGCATATCCAAGAGATTTGAATTTAAATGATATGTTCTTTAAATATGGATTCAGAATTAATCCTGATTTAGTAAAAGATGAACAAGGAAGTCCAATAAAACTGGCAACAGGTGAACAAGGAAGCGCTACTCAATATCAGGATTTTATCTGGAAATTTGCTCCTCAGGTTTACCCGACAAGCCAGCATCCAATTGTAAAAAACCTTGGCGGAATTAAATTTGATTTTGCAAACCCGATTGATACTTTGAAAAACGGAATCAAGAAAACGGTTTTACTACAGTCTTCTCAATATTCAAAGAAAATTGGAACTCCGGCAGAAGTTAATCTGAATATGGTTACGGAAAAAACTTCTCCTGAAGATTATATCAATAAAGGAAATTTGGTTCTTTCGGTTTTATTGGAAGGAAGTTTTCATTCGGTTTTTGAGAATCGCGTACTGCCTTTTAAAGAAAGTGCTTTTCAGTCAAAAGGAAAACCAACCAAAATGATTGTGGTTGCTGATGGAGACATCGCCAGAAACCAATTAGATAAAAACATGATGCCGGTTGAACTGGGTTACGACCAAAGAACAGGGAATTTGTACGACAACAAAGATTTTATGATGAATTGTGTTAATTATCTTCTTGACGATACCGGACTTATTAACATTAGAAGTAAAGATGTTGAACTGCCTTTACTGGATAAAGAAAAAGTTTACGAAAACTATACAATGACACAGTTCATAACTATCGGACTTCCAATCCTTATTTTATTGGTTTTTGGATTGGTATTTACCTTTATCAGAAAAAGAAAATACAGCCGATAGATGTTAATAAAAAAATTGCGAAACTTAGAATGTTTACGATATATTTGTAATCTGTATCTTTAGCAATTAAAGACTAAAGATAGTCCAAAAAATAAAACAAAAGACGATGAAATTTATAGTATCGAGTTCGTACTTATTAAAACAATTACAGGTTTTAGGTAGTGTTATTAACAGTAATAATACGTTGCCTATTTTAGACAACTTTTTATTTGAACTAAACAATAATGAGTTAACAGTTTCGGCTTCAGATCTTGAAACCACAATGTCAGCTACATTATCAATCGATTCTAAAAGTAAAGGAAGTGTTGCTGTACCTGCAAAACTTTTACTTGAAATTTTAAAAACATTTCCAGAACAGCCTTTAACATTTACAGTTGCTGATAACAATACTGTTGAGATTAGCTCTAACTCAGGTAAATATGCATTAGCATACGCAGCCGGAGAAGAATTTCCTAAATCTGTAAGCCTTGAAGATCCGTCTGTGACTTTAGTTCCTGCTGATGTATTGGCAACTGCTGTAAGTAAAACTATTTTTGCTGCCGGAAACGACGATTTGCGTCCTGTAATGTCTGGAGTTTTCTTTCAGTTCTCTCCGGAAGGTTTAACTTTTGTTGCTACTGATGCTCATAAATTAGTAAAATATGCACGTGCTGACGTAAAAGCGTCTCAGGTTGCTGATTTTATTATGCCGAAGAAACCTTTAAATATTTTAAAAAGTATTTTAGGAAGTTCTGATGCTGAAGTAAAAATTGAATACAACGATTCAAATGCGACTTTCTCATTTGACAATTATATCTTAATGTGTCGTTTAATCGACGGAAAATACCCTAACTACGAAGCGGTAATTCCGAAAGAAAATCCAAATAAATTAATGATCGATCGTTCTTTATTTTTAAGTTCTGTTCGTCGTGTTGCGATTTTCTCTAACAAAACTACGCATCAAATTCGTTTAAAAATTGCAGGAGCTGAATTAAACGTTTCTGCTGAAGATATCGATTACTCAAACAAAGCTGAGGAAAGATTAACTTGTGATTATCAAGGTGATGATTTACAAATTGGTTTTAACTCTCGTTTCTTAATCGAAATGCTGACAAACCTGCAGTCTGATATGATTATGCTGGAAATGTCATTACCAAACAGAGCCGGAATTTTAACTCCTGTTGACGGCTTAGAAGAAGGTGAAACAGTAACAATGTTGGTAATGCCCGTAATGTTAAATAGTTAACATCAAAACTTCTTTTTGTTACAGGGATTTTTTTTAATTTAAAATTAAAGACATATCATTGTAAAAAAAAATACCGCTATTAACCAACCATTTTTTATACCTAGAAACCGCGATTCTTTTTTAAGATTTGCGGTTTTTTATTTTAGACGTTTTTTGTTTTAATTTAAACTGTGCGGTTAATTTTTTAACGCAAAGCACGCTAAGTTTTTTTATATAGATTGCATTTACAATACTATAAGTTCGCAAAGCTATATCTGCACATAGCTTTGCAAACTTAGCGGTTCTATAAAAACCTAACTTATTAAAAAAATCTTAGCGTGCTTTGCGCTAAAATTATACGCGCAGCTTGAAACTTAAAACCTGAAACAAATTTTTTCCGTAATTTTGTAATATGAAAATAGAAATTTGGTCGGACATCATGTGTCCGTTTTGTTATATCGGAAAAAGACAATTGGAAACTGCTTTAAAACAGTTTCCTAATGATGAATTTGAAATTGAATGGAAAAGTTTTCAGCTTGATCCATCTATTACGCCACAGCCCGGAAAAGACGTTTACACGTATTTAGCCGAAAGAAAAGGCATGTCTGTAGAACAATCCCGCGAAATGCATAAAGGTGTCTCAGAACGCGCTAAAAGTGTTGGTTTAGATTACAACTTTGATAAAGCAGTTATTTCAAATTCATTAGAAGCGCATAGAATTATTCAGCTGGCTAAAACCAAAAAGTTAGGCGATGAAATTGAAGAAATCTTCTTTAAAGCTTATTTTACTGAAGGAAGAGATTTAAACGATGGTCCAACTTTAATTGAATTAGCAGAAAAAGCCGGATTGAATAAAAATGATATTTTGGAAGTTTTAGAAAGCGAAACTTTATTTTTAAAAGAAGTTCAGCATGATATTAACGAAGCTCAGCAAATTGGCGTACAAGGTGTTCCCTTTTTTGTTTTTGACAGAAAATATGCAGTTTCAGGCGCTCAGCCAGTCGAGGCTTTTGTTAATACAATTAAGGAAGGACTGAAATAACATTTTAATAATTAAAAATAAAAAACGGATGAATTACTCATCCGTTTTTTATTTTATTTTATTTAATCTTGAAGAAAACTGACTGCGCCTAATAAAGCTGCAATTTCATTATCATTTGAAATTGAAACCAAAATTTCTTTTTCAGACTCTTGTATTTTTTTATTAAAAGATGGCAAAAACAGCGCACTTGCATTGGCAATTTTTCCCCCAATAATAATGTGATCAGCTGAAAAATTCTTTATCCACGGAAGTGTTACTTCGGCTAAATCCTCACCCATTTTTTCAAAAACTTTAATAGCTGATTGATCTCCGCTCAAAGCCAAATGATAAAGTTCTAAACCATTATTAAGCAAAATACCGCTTAAAGATTTATAATGTGATAAAAGACCACGGGCAGAAACATAATCTTCTGCGATTCCTTCTTTATAAGGCAGATTGTATATTTCTCCATCTGTTGGAACTGTATTTCCTGAACTGATTGATACTCCTTTATCAATAAAACAAGCTCCTAATCCGGTTCCCAGCGTAACGGCCATTACTTTTTTAGAAAGGTTTTCCTGTTGTTTAAAAACTTCACCTTTTCCAAAACAAACGGCGTCATTTTCAAAAAGAACGGGAAAATCATTAGAAAATTTAAGGCTTTCTAAAAGCAGTTCTCTAACATTGGATCCGTAAAAATGTTCGTATTTTGATTGGTCCTTAATCCAGCAGATTCCGTTTTCGTAATCAAACGGGCCCGGCATACAAATCGCCAATCCTTCAATATTCTGAACTTTTGAATTTTCTATCGAAGTATGAATTACATCTTTCCAAATATTCATTACCTGATCTACCGGCAAATTAGAGTCGAATGATTCTTTGTGTAATGAAAAGTCAATTACTTTCATTTCTGTTTTATTGATAACAGCTGCCGTAATATGTGTTCCTCCAATATCTAGCCCAATGGCGTATGATGTATTCATTTTTAATTATTTAGCTATTTAGTACTAGATATTCTTATCTTTCAAAATTTGAGGATAATTGATGCTCGTGTGTACAATCATTTCTCCAAATAAGGTATTTGCCCACGCAAACCATTTACGGGTAAATTTGTTTACATCGTCTTTATGAAACGATTCGTGCATAAATCCTGTGTCGGCATTTGTTTTAATTAAGTTGCTGATACAGGCTTTGATTTCATTTTCGTCAACACTTGTAATAGCTCTCAAAACAATACTCATTGGCCAAATTGTATCAACTCCTGTATGCGGTCCTCCAATTCCTTCTCCGGCTTTACCTTTATAGAAAAACGGATTATTTTCAGATAATACCACTTTACGGGTATTTAAGTATAAAGGATCGTTTGGAGCAATGGCGCCTAAATAAGGTAATGACAATAATGACGGAACATTAGCATCATCCATTATGTGGAAACTGCCGTAACCGTTTACTTCAAATGCTATAATTTTCCCGAATTTTGGATGTTCTATTATTCCGTGTTCGTTTAAAGCTTTCTGAACCTGATCTCTTAATTCTGTGGCTTTGGCAACTAAATCATTATCTTTTAGTGCTGGTAATGAGAATATTTCGATCAAATAACCCAAAATTTCAATGGCAAACATGTTACTCGGAATTAAATATCCAAACAGAGTACTGTCATCACTTGGTCTGAAAGTAGAGACAATTAATCCGCAAGGTTTTACCGGATAGCCGTAACCGCCTAACGGAACTCCGTCTGTTGCCCAGGCAGTCTGACGCTGAAAACTATACGGGCCGCCTTTTCCATCCCATCTTTGCTGCTCTTTAAAAGTCTGAAGAACTAACAACATCGCTTCTTTCCATTTGGCATCAAATAAGCTGATATCTCCAGTTTCTTTCCAATATCCATGCGCTAATCGAACCGGATAACACAAACTGTCTATTTCCCATTTTCTTTCGTGTATTCCGGGCTGCATTTTAGTAAGGTCATTTTTCCATTCGCTTTCCTTCGTAAAATCTTTATAAAAAGCATTCGCATACGGATCCAACAATATACATTTTGCCTGACGGTTGATTACTCCTTTTACCAATTCGGCTAGTTTTGGATCTTCTTTTACAAACGGAATATAAGGCCAAATTTGCGCCGTACTGTCTCTCAGCCACATGGCATCAATATCTCCGGTAATCACATAAGTATCTGGTTTTCCATCAATTATTTCAAAATCTACTGTTGTATCAAGTGTATTTGGAAAACAGTTTTCGAATATCCATGCCAGTTCAGGATTTGCAATTTGCTTTTTAATTTTTACAATCGCAGCTTCTACGGCTTTACTTGTAAATTTTCTTTCGGCTAATGGAGGTCTTTTGCTTACAAATTCTTTTAAAGGAAACTGAAAACTATCCGAACTAAATCCGAAAGCATCCGTTTGAAGCGCTAATAATCCTGCGGAAAAAATTCCTGTATTTTTTAAAAATTTTCTACGTGACTGCATAATATTATTTTGAATTTGAATAAGAATACGGAAACGATTCTTTGTTTGTACCTCTGTTTAAATTTGGCGAACTTGTCATATCAAAATTTAATTCACCTCCTTTTAATACATCAAAATGATTGATGAAGTTTTTTGTATAAGAAGAATTGTCCCATTTTAATTCATTTACGTATTTGTTGGTTTCTGAATTATCCGGAGCGTTGATGATAAGCTGTTTTCCGTTTTCAAGCTGTAAAACGGTTTTCTTAAATAAAGGCGCTCCCAAAACATATTCGTCTGTTGCCGGACAAACCGGATAAAATCCCATTGCCGAGAAAATATACCAGGCAGAAGTTTGTCCATTGTCTTCGTCTCCGCAATATCCGTCAGGCGTTGGTTTGTACAAACGATTCATAACTTCTCTTGACCAATATTGCGTTTTCCAGGGTTCGCCCGCATAATTGTATAAATAAATCATGTGCTGAATTGGCTGGTTTCCGTGCGCATACTGCCCCATGTTCATGATTTGCATTTCACGTATTTCGTGTATAACTGCTCCATAATAACTATCATCAAAAACAGGAGGTGTTGTAAATACGGCATCTAATTTTGAAGTGAAATTTTTCTCTCCGCCCATTAAATCAATCAACCCTTGAATGTCGTGAAATACGCTCCAGCTGTAATGCCAGCTGTTACCTTCTGTAAAGGCATCTCCCCATTTGAAAGGATTAAATTTGGATGGAAAACTGCCGTCTTTATTTCGTCCGCTCATTAAACCAATTGATGGATTGAAGAGTTTTTTATAATTCATCATTCTTTTTTCAAGCAGGTTTATTTCTTTCTTCGGACGATCTAAGGCCTGTGCTAATTTCCAGATTGCAAAATCATCATAAGCATATTCCAGCGTTCTGGCTGCATTTTCATTTATATTGACATCATAAGGAACATATCCAAGCGAATTATAATATTGTACTCCTTTTCTGCCAACAGCTTCAAGCGGACCTTCGTTATTGGCACCGTGCTGTAAAGCTTCGTATAAAATATTAATATCATATCCTCTTAATCCTTTCATGTAAGCGTCAGAAACAACTGAAGCAGAATTATTTCCTACCATCACATCTCTAAAGCCCGGGCTAGACCATTCCGGTAAAAATCCGCCTTCTTTGTAATCGTTTATTAAACCTTCCTGCATTTCTTTGTTTACAGAAGGATAAACCAGATTTAGCAAAGGATATAACGCTCTAAAAGTGTCCCAAAATCCGGTTCCGGCATACATATAGCCAGACATTACTTTTCCGTTATACGGACTGTAGTGCACAATCTCTCCGTCTTTATTTATTTCATATTGCTTTTGAGGGAAACAAACGGTACGATACAAACATGAATAAAAGGTTTTTAATTGATCTGTATTGATATCTTCTACGGCAATTTTTCCTAAAACTTTATTCCATTCGTCTTTAGATTTCGCTACAGTTTCTTCAAAAGAGGCATTTCCTAATTCATTTTTTAAGTTCAATTCTGCCTGTTCTGGGCTTATAAATGAAGAAGCCACTCTAACATTTACTTTTTCTCCTTTTTTTGTTTTAAAACCAACTATGGCTCCCACATGAAAACCTGATGATTCTAATTGATCTTTTATGAGCAGTTTATCTACCCATGTTGATTTTGTAGAAAATGCTTTATCGAATACTAATACAAAATAGTTTTTAAAATTTTGAGGAACTCCACCGCTGTTACGCGTTGTATAACCTACAATTTTATTTTCTGAAGGAATTATTTTGATATAAGAACCTCTGTCGAATGCATCTATGACGATTGACGATTTTTCGTTTTCAGGAAAGGTAATGTGAAAATGAGTCGCACGTTCTGTAGTTGTAATTTCAGTTGTAACATCATGATCAGCCAGATAAACGCTGTAATAATATGGTTTTGAAATTTCTGCTTTATGGCTAAACCAGCTTGCTCTTTCATCTTCGGCGTAAGCCAATTTTCCTGTAACAGGCATTATCGAAAACTGACCATAATCATTCATCCACGGCGATGGCTGATGCGTTTGTTTAAATCCTCTTATTTTGTCGGCTGTATATGTATACGCCCATCCGTCGCCCATTTTACCCGTTTGAGGCGTCCAGAAATTCATTCCCCACGGTCTGCAGATTGCGGGATAGGTATTTCCGTTTGAAAGATTATGCAACGATTGTGTTCCCATTAGTGGGTTTACATATTCTACAGGATCTAAGTTTTTGACTTGTGCATTTAAAAAAACGCAATACTGCATTAATCCAAGAAAAATTAAACTCTTTATTTTCATATTTTTATTTTTTTTGCTGTAAGCTTTAAGCTATAGACTTTAAACTAAAATCTATATTCTAAAATCTAAACTCTAAAATCTAAACTCTAAAATCATTCAGGTCTGTCTTCTTTTTTAACTCCAAATGTTGGTGAAGGTTTACTTCCCATGTACAATTTCAATTCGCCACCTTTTTCAATCATTTCGTGTGTGATATATGATTTTGTATACGGTTTTCCGTTGTATTCTGCTTTTTGAATGTAGAGATTTACAGCACTGTTATTAATGGCATTTATTGTAAATGAAATGTCTTTTTTAGGATGAATAACGGCTGAATTTACCAACGGACTTCCTAAAACATAAACTCCATTTGCCGGATTAACAGAATAAAATCCCATTGAAGATAAAACATACCAAGCCGACATTTGACCTAAATCTTCGTTTCCGCATAATCCGTCTGGTTTTGTTGAATAGAATTTTTCGTCGATTTCGCGAATTAATTTAGCTGTTTTCCATTGTTGTCCCGCATAAGCGTATAAATACGGAATGTGGTGATTTGGTTCATTTCCGTGGGCATATTGCCCGATTAAACCGCTGATATCCGGTGAAACATCTTCACCTTCGACTTTATCGGTTATTAAAAATAAGGAATCCAGTTTGGCTAAAAATTTCTCTTCGTTTCCAAATAATTCGATCAAACCGTAAGGATCCTGAGGAACCAGCCACGTATACTGCCAGGCATTTCCTTCTACATAATCATCTTTACGATGTGCTGATGAAAGCGGATTAAATGGTGTTCTCCAATTTCCATTTGTCAATTTGCCACGCATAAATGTGGTTTCTTTATCAAAATACTCTTTATATAAATTGGCTCTTTTAGTGAAATAATTATAATCGTCTGTTTTGTTTAAAGCTTTTGCCATCAAAGCAATACAGTAATCATCGATCGCATATTCAAGGGCGTTTCCAACAGTTTCAAGCATTTTATCTGCCGGAATATATTCTAGTTTCTGAACATAATCCATTCCGTCGCGGGTTTGCATTGCCGTTTTTTTGATGGCTTCATAAGCCAGCTCTGTGTCATAATTGCGATACCCTTTTAAATAGGCATCGACAATAACGGCTATAGAATGATTTCCGTTCATAGTATTGGTTTCGTTGCCCATTAAATGCCAAACAGGCAATCTTCCTTGCTGCTGATAAATCGCTAAAAATGATTTTACAATATCATTTATTTTATCTGGCTGCGTAATAGTATATAAGGGATGTAAACCTCTGTAAGTATCCCAAAGCGAGAATGTTGTGTAGTTGGTAAAATCTGCTTTTTTGTAAACTTTTTTATCTGTGCCTAAATAATCTCCATTTGCATCATTAAAAATTGAGGGTGCAAACATGGTGTGATACAATGAAGTATAAAATACTTTCATTCTTTTTTCATCTCCTTTTATCTGGATTTTATTGAGTTCTTTATTCCATTTAGAAGTCGCGTCTTTTACAACTTTTTCAAAATTCCAATCCGGAATTTCAGCTTTTATATTGGCTTGGGCATTTTCTGAACTTACGGGAGAAATTCCAACTTTTACGAAAACCTGTTTGTTTTTTAAAGTTTTAAAATCTAAAACAGCTTCCATTTTTAAGCCTTCGCCTTCATTTCCTTTTACAACTGCAGTGCTGTCATATAAAGCAATATTCGAAATTGGTTCTGAAAATTCCATAGCGAAATAAATACGCTGGTCTGCTGCCCATCCTGCTGAGTAACGATATCCTTCGATTTTGGTTTCGCTTACTTTTTTGATAAAGGTTTTTACAGGTCTGTCCCAGCCAATTCCATCTGCAAGATCTAGTAAAACATGAGCATCATTGGAGTCAAAAGTATATTTATGAAAACCTACTCTTTCGCTGGCTGTTAATTCGGCTTTGATTTTGTATTTATCTAAAATAACGCTGTAATATCCCGGCTTTACAACTTCATTGTCATGTGAAAAATAAGAGCCATAACCATTGGTCATATCTTCTTTTGTACCTTTTGTAAGAGCTGCTTTACCTGAAAAAGGCAATAACAAAATATCGTTTAAATCTCCAATTCCGGTTCCGCTTAAATGCGTATGTGTAAAACCTAAAATCGTATTGCTGGCATAATTATATCCGCTGCACCAATCCCAGCCTTCAAAGATATTCACAGGTCCTAATTGTACTGCTCCAAAAGGAACATTCGCTCCCACAAACACGTGTCCGTGACCCGCAGAACCTATATACGGATTAACATATTGTGTGTAATTAATCTCTGTTTGTTTTGTCTTTTTCTGCTGCGAAGCTGCCGGATTGGCAAAAAATAAATTTAAAGCCACGAAGCCGCTAAATAGTATTCTCATATATTTTTATTTATTGATTGTGTTCGTGTTAGTCCGTTGGTGAAACGGATTAAACAGATTTACACAAATATTTTTAATTTCTATAGTTTAAACGCACTGTAATGCGTCTCAACAAAACCTATGTCTCTTTGAACCTTTGCTTCTCAGAACCTCAGAACCTTAGTACCTCCCCAAAACCTCAAACAAAGAAACTATCTTAATTTCCGGTTTAGTAATTATTCCTTCAAACGAAATTTCTTTTTCTTGTCCGGCATCCAGATCAAAATAATTATCGCTCCATTTTCCGGTATATCCTTTTATTGAAACATACACATACTTTGCCTGTTTTTCAGCTTTAACAATTACTTTATTTCCTTTTATCAGCCAGCTGATATTGGGTTCTTCCAGGGATAAATCCTTTGGATGCGTAAAATCTGCTTCCGGCATTTTATCATCTCTATAAGCTTCTTTAATAGCATACCAGCTCGCTTTTGGCTGTCGGTTATAATAATCCGTAATACTCCAGCTTGCTGTAGGCCAGCAGTCGTTGAGCTGCCAGACTAAAGTTCCCATGTTAAAAGGCGTTTTTGAACGATGAATTGCCACAATATTTTTAATCGCATAATACTGAAGACATTGCGTGAGATACGTATAATCCTCCAGATTCATTTTCTTTATTTTCTCCGAATCAATAAAATATCGGTTCAAATACGATTCTAACTTTTCAAATCCTTTTCCGGATTTTAGATGCGCCTTTAATACATCTGAATATAAATATCGGTCTTCTGGTAAAGTAAAAGCTTCCAGAGAAGTATAATTCGGCATTGACAGCATTCCGTATTCACTAACAAATCGTCCTGTTTTTTGTCTAACTGCTTCAATATCTTCAAGTCCCCACCAAACTCCCCAATAATGGCTGTCTCCTTCGATAATGCTCTTTGGTTTTGACCAATGATATAATGGAGATGAACTCAGGTACGGGCGTTTTCCATCGACTTCTTTTACCCATTTCGGAATACTATCGTGAAATAATCGCTTGTAATCGTTCCATAAACGGGTTGAATCTTGTTTTGAAATTTTAAAATTTTTCATCCAGCCCCAGTTTTTAAAGGCTTCATCTGATTCGTTATTTCCACACCATAAAACAATACTTGGATGATGGCGAAGTCTTTTTACCTGATACTGAACTTCTGCTTTTACATTGTCAAAAAAAGCTTTATCCCCTGGAACCATGGTGCCGGCAAACATAAAATCCTGCCAGACATTTATTCCGTATTTATCGCATAAATCATAGAAATAATCATCTTCATAAATTCCTCCGCCCCAAACACGAAGCATATTCATATTTGCCTCTTTAGCAGATAAAATGATCTTTTCATAATCCTTTTTTGTGACACGCGAAAGAAAAGCATCTGACGGAATATAATTGGCTCCTTTCATATAAACCGGTTTTCCGTCAATCTTAAAATAAAACGAACTGCCCAGAATTTCCGGTTCTTGTACCAATTCGATTTTACGATTTAAAACGTATGGTTTTTCAGGCGCTTTTTTGTCATAAGCTTCTAACCTTGGTGTTTTCCAAATACCGCAGGTTGTATATTTTGGTCCCCAGTCCCATCCAAAATGATATTGCGCTTTACGAACATACGCACGCGGATTGTCCGGAATTACAAATGGCAGATCTTTTTTAGCAAGAGAATCAACTACATTTTGTACCGATTCAAATACGATAACCAAATCGTTTTCTTCAGATTGAAGTATGTTTTTAACATCAACACGCCATTGACGAAACATATTATCTGCTTTTAAAATCAATTGATTATTGAGATAAACAGAGGCATACGTATCGAGTCCGTCAAAAACCAATTCAATGTTTTTCTTTTTTAACATTACTGCTGCGACATCAAAAGTGGTTTTGTATTCCCAGTTTTTACGCTCTATCCATTGCAAATCTTTTTCATTGTTTCTGAAAAAGGGATCCTGTATTTCTTTGTTGTTGAGTAAATCAGTGTGTATTTCTCCCGGAACTGATGCCGGATACCACTGCAGCTTTTTTTCTTCACGGAAAATCCAATTTTTCTTCAAATCAACATTTTGCGCAATGGCAACTGATGTAAAATTTGCAATATAAATACAGATTAACCAATGAAGTTTTTTTTGATAATTCATTTTACTGAATGATAGAATTAGTACCTTTTTAAAATTTGTCAAAAGGTAATACATTTTAATGATTTGGCAGCCTAGAGAAGGAACAGAGCTTACTAATTATTCCTTCTCTTCAGAAACTATTTTTGTTATTAACTCAACTTAAAACTAAATACTTTTCTTTTATACTGCCTATCTTTTTGATTTGATTCAGTTTATTTCAAATCAACTTATTAATTCTTCTAAAAAGTACTTTTTACCTCAATAAGTATTCTTTAATTAATCGAAAATAATTCCATCTTTTTCAGCAAAACACTCATTGTTATTACGAAAAAAAGGGTGCTTAATTCAACAATCAAACTCATTTAATTGTAAAAGCTGCTGTTTGATAATCAACAAGAAAATTTAAAAATAAGCCGGGCATGCTCAGTACCCGACTTATTTTAACTAACCAACCTAATTTAAAAATTATTTATCCCACCAGATTCTAGTGGTCATTAAATCTAGTCCTTGACGCTGAATTGCTGCTTTGTAATTTTCAGCGTTGGTAATAAGTTCTGATTGATCGTAAATTAATCTTCTTGGAATAGTTCCTTGCGTATCTCCTGTTGGATCATTAACCGGAACTAAAACAGGATATCCTGTTCTTCTGTATTCAGAAAATGCCTCAAAACCATTGAATAATAACAGAATCCATTTTTGAGTAATAATCTGCTCAATTTTTTGTGCATCTGTACCAGCTGATAAAAACGGATATGTTGTGATGTACGTAGTGTATTCTGCTGGTGTAACTGCTGGAACTTTATCTCCAAAAATGGTTAAAATGTTCATCGCAGCCCTAACTCCATTTTCATAATACGTTTGTGCCGAACCGCCCACATTCCATCCTTTTACTGAAGCTTCAGCTAATATGAACTGAACTTCTGCATAAGACATAATTAAAGTTGGAGCATCTAAACGTAATACTGTTGAAGTATTTGGATCTGAGAAAAGTTTTTTATCTCCACCCGGAAATTCTTTTGCATCATTTGCCAAACCTTGCTGATTTGCCGGATTATTGTCTCCAGTTGCTTCTAATTTTGCATAAATTCTTAAACGCGGATCGTTTGTATTTTTCAACTTATCGATAAACGTTTTACTGAATTTGATGTTAGATTCTCCTCCATTCAAGTCATTTCTAACCCATGAAGAAGTAATCGGGTTTGTTTTTACTCCCGCAGGACCTGCATCATGTTTTAAAACTAAACTGTCATCGTTTGATGTAAATACACCTTTTGAATACGCTTTTTCTACATATTCTTTTGCTTTTGCAGGGTTTACTTTAGACAAACGCATTGCCACTCTCAACATCATAGAGTTAGCCAGTTTTTTCCATCTTGCAACATCACTTTGGTAATACAAATCAGCGTTGCCTACGAATGGTTTAGAAGCATCTAAAGCAGTTCCTGCTTCATCTAATTCTTTTAAAAGATCATTGTAGATAGCTTCCTGAGTATCGTATTTTGGAGAAAAGATGTTTCCGTTGTACCCTTTTCCAGCTTCAAAATAAGGAACTTCACCGTAAGTGTCTGTTAGTTTTTGGAACAAGAAAACTTTCATGATTCTTAATGCCTGAATCATATTTGTATTTTCAGGAGTATTATCAACTACAGATAATAACTGGAAAATTTGATTTAATCCTTTTCCGTAAGTTTCGCCGAAAAGCGCTGCAGAATACTCAGATGAATAGGTGTATTTTGAACCCGGTCCTCCAAGTGAAGAAAACTGCTGTACGATTTGCGCAGCGTATAAATTGTTTCCTCTGGTGTTTGAGAAATCCTGTCCGTCTACATAAATCTCTGCCAGTGTAAACATTGATTTTACAGCAGGATCTGTTAAAGCATTTGGATTCTTGTTCATTTCTTCGAATCCTTTATCGCATGAAGCTAATGTCAAAGCACCAACAATTGCGACACAAAATATTTTTATATATCTATTTTTCATCTTTTTAAATATTAGAATTTGACATTAAGTGAAAAACCATAGTTTCTTGTTAACGGCATAGAAGCTCTCTCCATACCTTGTGCATTACTATTAGAATAGTTTGACTCTGGATCAATGTTTGGCACTTTGTCATAAATTGTCCATAAGTTATGAGCAGAAAATGCTAAACTAACTGATTGGAATGGTGTTTTTTGTAAAAATAATTTTGGAAAATTATAAGCAAATGAAATCGCTCTTAGTTTCACAAAATCAGCATCATATACAAAGTTTGATGTTACATCACTATAACTTCTCCAGTAATCGTATGCCGAAACTGTTGTGTTAACCGGATTTCCGTTAACGTCTCTTCCGCTTACAGCTACACCACCTTCACGACCCGGAAGTGTGATTTCAGATAATCCGTAACGAGTTCCTAACTGGTTTGTTGCAGAATAGATTTCTCCACCAAATTTAGCATCAACAAATACAGAAAGTGTGAAGTTTTTATATGAGAAATCATTTGAAAGTCCCATAGAAGTTGGCGCTACACCTTGTCCTGCAATGATTAAATTTCCTCTTAAGAATTTTCCGTCAGTGCCAAGCACTATATTCCCATTAGCATCTCTTAAATAGTCATAGGCTTTAATCACTCCAAAAGGCTGTCCTTTTTCTAAAACCACATTAGCTCTTCCATCTCTGTTTCCTTCTAATGATTTAGTTGTGATTTTATCAGATAAACTGATTACTTCACTGTCATTGTAGGCAAAATTGTAACCAATATTCCATGAAAAGTTTGGCGTTTTTACAGCTTTTACATTCAATGCAAACTCCACTCCTTTATTTAATATTTGTCCAACGTTGATTTTTGTAGTTCTGTAACCAGAAGCCTGAGAAACGTCTGCATCTGTAATATCATTTGTCGTTTTCTTGTGGTAGAAAGTCAAATCTGTACTTACTCTGTTATTGAAGAAAGTATTTTCAAAACCAAACTCAATTGTGCTTACATTATAAGGTTTTAAAGTTCTGTTAGGAATAGTTTCTCCGTTAACACCTAAAATTGGCTGACCTAATGAATCTGTTTGTCCGTCTGGAGTTGTGTAAGTTAATGCTAAAGCATAAGCTTCTGGCAATGCACCTCCAACGTTACCCCAACCAGCTCTGAATTTACCATAAGACATCCATTCTGGTAATTTAATCACTTCAGAATAAATAAAACTTGAACTTACAGAAGGATAAAAAGTGCTGTTGTTTGCAGGATCTAAAGTTGAGAACCAATCTTCACGACCTGTTAAACTTACATATAAGAAATCTTTATATCCAATATCTGCAGAATAGAAAAGAGAGTTTACTTCACTTTCTGAGAATAATTTTTCTGTTTTGTCTGGCTGTGTATTTCCGTAGAAATATTCAAATGGAACAATAAAGTTGTTTCCTTTCATTTTGATACCACTGTATCGGTTATGCTGACGGTTTGCTCCCACAAATGCATCTAATGAAAGATTTTTAACGATATATCCTTTATATCCTAAATATCCGGAAGCATTCACCTCAGAACGAGTTTCAATTCTGTTTTCGATAGATCCACCAGGATTGTAATTAATTCCAGTTGGTTCTATTTCAGTGTATTCATAATTAATATCATCAATACCAAGAACACCTTTAGCATAAATTTTATCTGTAATGTTGTACGTTACTTTTGCAGAACCAATAAAACGCTTTCTAAGATCGTCGTTTAATGGCGATTTTGTAGCAAAATATGGGTTTGTATGATATACGTTTGCTCCTAAAAAGTCTTCCTCTCCGCCGTTTGCATCGTACGGATTACTTAACCATCTGATATCTGAACTTGGTGTCATGAAAGTAGTTGGGAAAGAAGGGTTTCTTGGCGAGTCATTCAAATAAGGTCTGTTATGACTTTTCTCTGAAATGTACTGCGCATTTGTCTCCACATTGATTTTTTTGTTTGGAGAAGAGTTTAAACTCAAAGCCACGTTATTTCTTCCGAAAGTAGTTCCCGGCATGATTGACTCATCTTTAGTATTTCCAAAAGACAATCTGAAGTTTGTTGTTTCATTTCCACCAGAAATTGCCAATGTATTACTGAAAGAATACCCGGTTCTGTAGAAATTTTCAACGTTATCTTTTCCGTAAGCTTTGTATGGTCTTGTAGTACCGTCAAGGGCTATAGAAGGAGTTCCGTCGTATTTATCACCCCATGCAAAATAGTACGAATCTCTAAGTTCTTGTAAATTAGTAAATCTGGTTGGAACACCGCTTCCGTTTGGAGCTCCCGCACCGTATTGATCCTGCCAGTTTAAAAGGCTTGCAGGCGTATTGAAAGTTGAATTTGTATTGAAATCTACTCCAATTCCGGTTCCGTTTTTACCTTTTTTAGTTGTAATTAAGATAACACCATTCGAACCTCTGTACCCATAAAGAGCAGAAGCGGCACTACCTTTTAATACCGACATAGATGCGATATCATCTGGGTTGAAAGAAGACATACCATCTCCTTTATCGGCACCACCCCACATTCCGGCATTTCCCTGCTGTGTGTTATCGATCGGAATTCCGTCTACAACATACAACGGCTGGTTAAGCCCTGATGCAGAAGTTGCTCCACGAATTACAACACGGCTAGAACCAGATGGTCCTGTTACCGGTGCAGAAACGTTAACCCCTGCAATCTTACCCTGAAGCGCATTTCCTAAGTTAATTTCTTTATTTTTTGTCAGATCCTCGCCTTTTAACTCACCCACAGCGTAACCTAAACTTTTCTTTTGTTTTTTAACTCCAAATGAAGTTACAACAACATCTTTTAATTCCTGAGTAGTTTCAGTTAATACTACCGAAACTCTTGTTTCATTTTCCTGAAGGACAACTGATTTTGATTCAAATCCTATAGAAGATATATTTAGGGTAACTTTACCTTCCGGAACATTCATTCTAAATCGCCCTTCGGCATCTGTAATGGCACTAAATGGTTTTCCCTGAACCTCGACTGATGCGGCAACAATTCCTTTGTTTTCTGCATCTGCCACAATCCCTGTAATTAGTCGGTTTTGCGCAGCAGCACCTAAGCTGCTCAACAACACCATTCCTAATACTGCTAATATTCGTTTCATAAGCATTCTTTTTGGTTATTGGTTTGATTTTTGTTTGTTGTTTTTTTGTTTTAAATAATTAATAAAAATTTGAATTTGATTCTCGATATAAAATATTGGCTGATAGTAAATGATTTTCCAAAAACACAACTATTCCTTGATCTCCTTATGTAAATACTTCGTAAAAACTGATTTTATTTTTGGCAAAAAAAATCCCTGATTTCACTAAATCGTTTTAGTAAAATGCCTAAAAAAAAGCTTCAACTTTTTTCTTCTGTTACTTTAAATTTTTCCTGCTAATGTTGTTTGAATTAAACTGATTCTCTAATGATTAATGTTCCTTTTTTGAGGACTTTCTCTACTTTAAACTCTTCAAAATTTGTCATTTGGTCCATCAACAATTCTATTGATTTGACTGCTATATCCTCAATTGGCTGCGCAATAACCGAAATTGTGGGTGTATGCAGTTTAAAACTATCGTGGTCATCAAAACTAATGACCGAAATATCATCTGGAATTTTGTACTTTAAATTCCTAAAAGCCTGAAGTCCTGCAAGTCCTAAATAATTGGCCAAAAATAGCACTGCATCAATCTCAGGATTTTCTTTAAAAAAGCGAATTATTGCTTCAATTCTATCTTGTTCGCTTGCATGATAATCTAAATGCAGCGTATAATTTTCGTTATAAATTCCTTCTTCTTTCAACGCCTCGACATACCCTTTTTCTCGTAATTTCATCTGAATCATTCCAGATTTATTATTTACAACGGCTATATTTTTTCGTCCCTTACTAATTAAAAATTTTACAGCAGAATAAGACCCTTCATAATTATCCATCAGCACATGACTTACTTTTTGATTAGCAAAATATCGGTCGATTAAAACTACCGGTTTTTGCATTTTTAAAAGCTGACTTATGGTTTTTTCTAAATTTCTCGTTGGCGTAATGATAAAACCTTCTACGTTTGCCTGCAGTAAACTTTGCACAAGCTCTTCAGATCTTTCATTATCATCTCCTGTACTGCAATAAAAAACTCTGTAATTGATGTTTTTTGCTTCATCTTCAATAACCCGGGCCAAATCGGCAAAGAACTGATTGGAAATATCTTCAACAATAAGCCCAATAGATCTTGTTTTACCAGTTCGCAAACTACTTGCAATCATGCTTGGTTTGTACTGAAGTTTTTGCGCAACATCCTGAACTTTTTTAATTACAGCCGGACTAATCGCCATTTTCTCCCCTTTTCCATTGATTACAAAAGACACTGTCGAAATAGACACTTCGGCCTGTTTAGCAATATCTCTAATTGTAATCTTTTTCATCAGGTTAATAATTTATTCTGTAATATTTTAGTACATCGCAAATATAGCAAACGAAACTTACAAAAACGTTTTAGTAAAATTTATTTTTAATAAATCGTTAATTTATTGCCAAAATAAAGTGAAATAATCAGTAAATAAAGGAATTTAGTCAGTTATTGTCATTTTGACTTTTAATACTGATTTAATGCATTTTAAGCGAATTTGATAGGTTTTTGATGTGGTGATTTGAGATCTTTTAATGCGAATGTTTGAAAAAATAAACTAAAAATTTCATCTCATTTTTATAGTTATTTTAAAATTGAAGTAAAAACTGATGAAAAGAAATCATAAAAAAATGCTCAAAGAATGATGTCATTCTTTTGAGCATTAAAATATTTTAGTTTAATCAACTTTGTCAAAGTTTAAAACTTTGACAAAGTTCGAAATCTATAAATATTAGCTAAAATATGTCATTTCGAGGAAGGAGAAATGACAAGATTACGAACCATCAACCATCAACCATCAACCATTAACCATTAACAATCCTTAAATAACTCCCATTTTCTGCATTAAGAAAGTAGCACTTCTATTTTGGCAGATTCCATCACGGAGTTTATAATCAAAGTGAAGTTCATTATTCTGAATTTCAACTTCAAAGCACTGGTTAGTTAAGGTATCAGGATATTCATTTGTAGTAAGACAGACTTCAATATCGTGAGTTGCAATAGCGCCAACCGCTTTTTTAGCAATCACTTTTTTAACCACTTCTATTGTACCGTTTCGTTTATCATCAGAATTTGTTCCTCTTAAAATTTCATCAAGTAAAACAAAAGCCGGACCTTCTTCAAGCGCATCCATAATTTGTTTCAAACGTTTAATTTCGGCGAAGAAATACGATTCACTATCGGCTAAAGAATCAGATAATCGCATTGAAACTAATACTGGAAGTGGATGTATATTAGCTTTTGAAGCACAAACTACTGAGCCTATTCCGCCTAAAACCATATTGATTCCTAAACTTCTTAAAAAAGTACTTTTACCAGACATATTTGATCCGGTCAAAATCATAAACGACTGAGGATAAAAATGAGTATCATTCCCTACTCTCGTCAATGGATTTAATAGCGGATGACTTAATTTTTCGAACCCAATTTTATATTCAGAATTAATTTCAGGAAAAACAAAATCCGGATTATTATAAGACAGATTTGCCAAACTATTTAAGGCTTCAAATTCTCCAATTATATTGATCCAGTTTTCAAGCTCTTCTGAGTAATCTTCTTTCCATTTTAAAAGCGCTCTTAAAACATGAAGATTAAATAAAAATGAGCCATTGAACACGGTTGCAGTTACAAAATTGCTGATGGTATCCATTCTCGAAAACAACTCTGATAACTGTTTTAAATGCGAACTTGCCGATGCGTGTTTCGAAACCAATTTTTCCTGTAAGTCAACCAGTTTTTTTGAAGTAAATTTTTCAGTTTCTATTTTCTTTACAATTAAACTGTAATGTTTGATGATTTTATCAATGTTATCTGCTTTTGCAATTTCTGACTGAATGCGTTTCAATGATCTTCCTAAAACAATTAAATTGGCGATAAAAACATACGTCAGATACGATAAAAGAATTGTTTTGGATGTGATAAAATACCCAATCAAAAGCCCGAAAAAAGCCGTCGGAAGTACAATTGAAAGTGTTATTAAAACTTTAGGTAAAGGATTATTTTTAAATGATATCCAATGAATTAAAGATTCATATGAAGCTTTACTGTCATGACTGACAACTGCCAAGGCCTGAAAATCCTGTCGCCAGTCTATTTTGTTACTTAGCTCGGCAATGGCTTCCTGGTTTAGAAGAATTATTTCGTTCGAAAAATGGTGTAATAATTTCTCGGCTAAAGTTTTTTTACCAATAAAAGTAGCCGTTCTGTTTAAATTCTGAAATAATGAATGTTCTCCAAAAATATCCAAATCATAAGCATACGGATGATGAAAATCGTTGAATTCAACACCGTTTTCAAAAGGAAGTTTTTCTCTTTTTAAATAAGAGATTTCGTCTTCATTTATTTTTAAAATGGCTTTTGTTAAATCTCTTTTGAATGACAATTTCGAATGAATTCTCATTAAAAAAAGAAAACCAGCAAAAGACAGAAAAGCAAGTACTGAATATATTATTTCTTTTGTTTTTATATAATAAAATAACATAAACAAACAGAAAAATATGCTCAAAAGCCTTAATAGACTTATGCTGTTATATCTTTTGCTGATTTTGGTAAAAATTTCTGAATACTGCGAGACCTTATTTGAATATGCTTCCATGTAATTGTAATGAAATACAAATATAGGTTTTACACTTTCAAAAAAATAATTCATTAAAACGATTTAATTCTCATGCATTATTAAAACCGGTATTGAAACTTCTTTTGTAATTTTTTGACTGAAACTGCTATCAAAAATAGATTCAAAAAAAGATCGTTTGTGTGTAATCGTCGTTAAAATATCAATGTCTTTATACAGAATGAAATCTAAAATAGTTTCTTTTACTTCATCACTTGGCAATATTTGAAACTCTACATTTTCATTTGCAAATTCTGTTTCCCATTCTTTAATAGTCATATGAGAAACATCAGAACTTGAGGTTTTAACGTATAAGCATTTCACTTTTGCATCGGTTTTTTTAGCAATTTTAAGTACTTTTTTCAGTACAATTTTATCCTTTTCTCTATATCGCGTTGTAAATCCGATTGTTTTAATTTTCTTAAATTTAGCATCAATCGGAACACATAAAACAGGTACTTTAACTTCTGAAATTACCGAATTGGTGTTTGATCCCGTGAAGAATTTTGTCCAGTCAGAAACTCCCGTCGTTCCCATAATAACAAAGTCAATCTCGTCTTCTTCAACCGCATTTTTTAAGTTATAAATTAAATCACCATCCATTAAGCGGTGTTTAATTACAATATCATCGAGTTTACGTTCGGCAGCAATAGTGCGAAGTTTTGGAATTTCATCTTTAAACATTTCAAATTTTGCCAATTCTATAGAACTATATATAGATGCATAATTCTCAGGAAAAAACTGACTGTCATAAACCGGAATCTCAAAAGTATGCAGTAAAACAAGTTCAGCTTTTACGATTTTAGCAAATTCTAAAGCATGTACAAATGCATTTGTAGCGGCTTCCGAAAAATCTGTGGGAAATAGTATTTTTTTCATTTTATTGAGATTTTTAGGTTTGTTACTCAAATTTAATCATTCTAAAAACAAGTTTACCTGATAATTATCAGGAATTTAACAGTTAATAATTTCTTAATAATTTGTATTTTAAAGGTGCAAAAAAGGATAATTCACATGTGTTTAGCTTTTTAGAACTTTCTGCTTTTTTCTTACCTTTGCAGCATGATAAATCAAGATTCTATAGTTGCATTAGCTACTCCATCCGGAGCCGGGGCTATTGCTATTATCCGTATTTCAGGTGCTGAAGCAATTTCAATTGGTAATTCTGTTTTTAAATCTATCAAAAACAAGGATTTAACTAAACAAAAAACACATACACTGCATTTAGGTCATATTATTGACAATGAAAAAACGCTTGATGAAGTTTTAGTTTCGGTATTCAAAGGCCCAAATTCTTATACGGGTGAAGATACAATCGAAATTTCATGTCACGGCTCAACTTATATACAACAGCAGATTATTCAGTTATTATTGAGAAAAGGCTGTCGAATGGCCGATGCGGGTGAATTTACGCTAAGAGCTTTTCTAAATGGTAAATTGGATTTATCTCAGGCAGAAGCAGTTGCTGATTTGATTTCTTCTGATAATGAAGCTTCCCATCAAATTGCGATGCAGCAGATGCGAGGCGGATTTAGTAACGAAATTGCTAAATTAAGGGAAGAACTTTTGAATTTTGCTTCGCTGATTGAACTCGAACTTGACTTTGCCGAAGAAGATGTAGAATTTGCAGACAGAACACAGTTTCATGAATTATTAAATCGGATTGAATTTGTTTTAAAACGTTTAATTGATTCATTTGCAGTTGGAAATGTCATTAAAAACGGAATTCCGGTTGCTATTGTCGGCGAGCCAAATGTTGGTAAATCAACTCTTTTGAATGCTTTATTAAATGAAGAACGCGCTATTGTTTCTGACATTGCCGGAACAACGCGAGATACAATTGAAGATGAGCTGGTTATTGCCGGAATTGGTTTTCGATTTATTGATACGGCAGGTATTCGTGAAACTAAAGACGTTGTAGAAAGTATTGGAATTAAAAAAACTTTTGAAAAAATCGATCAGGCTCAAGTTGTGATTTACTTGTTTGACGGTTTAAAGTTTAAAGCTTCAAGTTCTGAATTTGTTTCGGAAATCGAACAGATTAAAAATAAATATCCTTTAAAACCTCTAATTATTGTGGTTAATAAAAAAGATATTTTGTCTGAAGATGAAGTTTTAAATATTACGAATAAACTCGAAAATATAAACGCTAAACTTTTATTAATCTCAGCAAAAGAGAAAATTGGCGTTGAAGATTTGAAAAATGAATTACTTTCATTTGTAAACACGGGAGCTTTGAGAAATAATGAAACAATTGTAACTAATACAAGACATTATGATTCGTTACTAAAAGCTTTGGATGAGATACAAAAAGTAAAATTTGGTTTGGAAACTAATCTTTCAAGTGATTTAATTGCTCTTGATATCCGTGAAGCTTTATATCAGTTTGGACTTATCACAGGTCAGGTTTCAAATGACGAATTACTGGGGAATATATTTGCTAATTTCTGCATCGGGAAATAGCAAAACAAAATAACGCAAAGCAACCACCAATACATCTGAAATATTACACAAAAAGTACATTTTAGATTGAACCAAAAAAAACTCCAAAATTATTAGATTTTGGAGGTTTTTATTTTTTTAGTATCTATTACAAAAATAATAAATGCTTGTATGTAAAGAGGCCCAAAAGTGTACTTTTGTCCGCAAATTTTATTAAATTTTAATATTACTATTTATATTCATCAGGAATTATTTTAGGCAGACCTTCTCCAAAGGGGATATATTTTTTATTTGGTATTTTTTTCATCTCATCAAATAATTTAATGACACGGGGAGCCATGTACATTCCAGCCCACCCATTATCTGATCCGCTAAAATGCCCTGGAGAATTTCCATTGTTTGGTGCAGCACCGTTAAATGTCATATCACGTTGTTCTGCCGGATCCCATAATAAATCATAAGTAGCCACTACTTTTAATGGTTTATCCGATCCCAGCCAAGAATCTTTTGCAGTAAAAAGGAATTTAAAATTCTTAACACGAACGGCTCCAAAAGCCTGTCCTGCAAAAAAATAAAAATCCTGGCGTATGCCCGGCCCAGTTCCTAATAAAGAAGCACTAAGGTCTAAACCATCAAAAATAATTGGATTTCCTTCATTATCTTTCCATTCATGTGCTGGCACTGGCTGACCGATAATAGAAGCAATTGTGGGCCACCAATCCATATGTGAAAACATATCTGTATTTAAAGACCCTGCTTTAATATGACCCGGCCACCAGGCTAAAGCCGGAACACGGAAGCCTCCTTCATACACAGAGCCTTTCATGCCTCTAAAGGGAGTATAACCTGCATCTGGCCACGCATCTACCCAGGCTCCATTATCTGTTGTCCAAATAATTAATGTGTTTTTTTCAATGCCGGCATCGCGAACTGCCTGCAGAATTTGTCCGGAATTATCATCCATTTCCATTAAAGCATCTAGATAATTACCCCCTCCTGGCGATTTACCTTTCCAGCGTGGTGACGGATTATTTGGGTTATGAACCTTCTCAAAACATATAGTTGCAAAAAATGGTTTACTGTCTTTTGCATGTTGTTTTATATAATCAACCGCTTTAGAACGCATTTCGTCATCGACAACAGCTAAATCTGCAAACCCAACTTTTTGCTTTACAACTTTTGCTTTTTGCCCCGCTTTCCCTTCAAATTCACCAAGATTAATGGAATTCCATACTTTTAAGAATTCAGTATCATCAGAGGGAAAATTTGGATGAAGTATTTTATCATCATAAGCATAAACGCCAGCATAATAGGGCAGCATATTATACATTTCATCATATCCGTGCGCTATAGGATAATTATCTTCTTTATCTCCTAAGTGCCACTTGCCTATAAAAACAGTAGAATAGCCTCCTTTTTTCAACGCTTCAGCTATAGTAGGTGTTTCTTTTGATAACCCATTTGGATCTCCGGGAACCAATACGGCAGATAGTGCAGTACGAACAGGAATTCTTCCTGTTATGAATGATGCTCTCCCTGCTGTACAGCTTGATTGTCCATAATAATTTACAAATCGCATTCCTTCCGAGGCCATACGATCTAAATTTGGAGTTGGAGCTCCTCTCATAACTCCACCGCCATAACTACCTAAATCTCCCCAACCAACATCATCAGTCATTATCATAATAACATTTGGTTTATTCTGTGCAATAATATTGCCACCGTAAAAGTGATTTATGCGGGTCTTTTGTCCCCATACCAACCTGAGAATAAGCAGATATAGTTCCTAAAACCATAAATAAAGGGAGTAATCTATTTTTCATAACCTTTTATCTTATGCGTTAATTATTTTCTTAAGTCTTTAAAATTCAAACACCTAGATTTGAAGCTGCAAAGTTCCCCTGAAAATAGATTTATTTTTGCCCGTAAAAGTTTTTAAACTTATAGATTAAGGTATATATGAAATTGTATAATTTATAAAATAAGGTATATATGAAAATTGTTTAATGAAAAATGAGATAATCTCAAAAAACATTTAAGAAAGAAAAAGGCACTAAAAAATGTTTAAAAACAAACAAACAATTAAAAAAATGAATTTAAAAACAAAATAAAAAAAAGGGGTATTAATTTTCTTTCCGTAAAATTTTAAAAGACTAAATATTAATACTATACAATTAAATAGATTTGTTTTGTCTGTTAATTTATTACAAAAAGCTGAGTTAATTTTGATGCAGGAGAATATAAAACTTGTTTAAAATGAAATTAGATATTTATACTTTTTTATAGATTAAATAATGTTTGATAAATTTTTATAGATATGAAAAGTAAGAAATAAATATTATTTCGTTTTCAAATTTGAAATTCTAAAAAACGCAGAAAAATATCTAAATCGGCACCTATCGTGTATGAAAAATCCCAAAGTTACAGAAAAAACTCAAAAGGTAAATAAGAACATAACACAAAATAAAACATTGATAATCAATATTTTATTTTGTGTTATGTTCTTTGTTTGGATTTTTAAACGATGTTTTATATAGATTAAAAAAGAGAGTTTATAATTTTTAGTCTTAAAATTATTTTACCTCAGGCTCAATAATCTGATATTTTCCACTAAGATGCATTAGACTAAAAAGATACATTAGTCCATCATAATACGGATCAAAATAACCATCTTCATAAGGTTCGAGTCTGGCATTCCAAATGGCATGAACAAAATCTATACTCGCTTTATCTTTATTTACTAAAGATGCAGTAGCGGCTGTCGCCACTAACCCAATTGAATGTCTGAGTTTTTTAACCGGACCAGCCTGTAGAATAAATTCAGGAGTTGAGCCGTCGAGATTATATTGATCAAGATAAGTATCTATGCCTTTGGATCTCAGGAAATTTTGAAATCTCGAAGCATAATCTTCCTGCCACTTTTTATCTTTCCCATACCATGTATAATCCATTGCAATATTCATGGGAACACGCCAGGAATCATAACGAAATCCGGGAGGCATCCATGGTGTTGGATGTGGTTCTCCCGAAAACTCCGTATAATCCGAATTTAAACCCGTTACAGGATGACAAGCTTTATGCAAAAAATTTCGTGAAACATCAGCACATTCTTTGTAAAACTGCTCATGGCCATCTTTAGCATATAACGCCCATATTTCGTAAAACGCAGGCACGTGATATGAAGGATCTGTCCAGTTATAACCGCCGCCTTCAGGTACGAAAGAAATTTGTTTGTGATTAGTATTTATAATGTTGAAGATATTTCCCGTTCCATCTTTTTTCCACATCGCATCTAATATTCTTCTGGCTTCTTTGTAGTAATTTATTCCGGTAGTATTGCCCCATCTGTTTGAAGCAAAAAGAAGACTGGTTATATAATACAATTCTCCGTCTGAAGCAGAACCCGGTGAGTTTTGTTTTTTAGTCTGCGGATCGACGCTCCAGGCAAAATAGGCTTCTCTTGGTCCATCCTGATGCTGCATATATTTTAGCGACCATCGCCAGAGACGATCAAAAACTTCTTTTTTATCGAGCTGTACAGCAACCATCATTCCGTATGACATTCCTTCGGTACGCGCATCCTTGTTTTTAATATCCGAAACATATCCTAAAGAGTCTCCTTCTGTAAAATATACTTTATTTGGACCTTCAAAAATATCATAATAGGCTTTGGTTAATTTTTTATCTATTTCTGTCTGACTATAACCTGCTTCCTTAAAAAGATTTCTGTAGTGAGGTCTTTTAAGCTCTGATTTCTTCTTATTTTGACTAATGATAAAAGCAGGAATAATTAAGGCAAAAATGATAAGATAAAGTTGGATTCTCATCCTATATTCATTTTTAAAAGTTTGATATGCATTCATAGTTTGTTATTTTTTTTCTTTTTTCTACAAATAAATATACATAAAAATAATCAATACACAACCGGTTGCAAAACAATTTCAGACCATAAAATCAGAATTAATAAAAAAAATGCATTCTTCATATTAAAACAGAAACTTAAAACTGGTTACTTATATTTAATAGATTTATAGAAACAAAATCATGCTTCAAATATGTTAGTATAGGCTTCAAAAATGATACAATAATTTCAAATTTCAGATTATTTTTACAGTAAGCATTCTTCTTTAACTGAATGAAAATGAGGTTTTGTTTTTAAATCAAATACGCCTCAAAATATTTGTAATTAATCGAAAGTAAACCCCACAGAACCAATTAGTTTATATTTATGAATAATACATCGCAAAAGCTTTCTATACTAGAAAAAACAGGTTATGGTTTAGGTGATTTTGCAGCGAATTTGATTTTTCAGACTCTGCTGACTTTTTTGGCTTTCTTTTATACCGATGTTTATAAGATTCCTGCCGGAACTGCAAGCATAATTATCTTTACAGGAGGTTTTATTGGTGCTTTTTTTAATATTATTATGGGAATTATTGCAGATCGCACCCAGACAAAATATGGAAAATTCAGACCTTGGATATTATGGACTGCCCTGCCTTTTGGAATTGCTGCTGTACTTACTTTTTTAACTCCTGATTTTGGAATGTCAGGCAAGATTATTTATACACTTCTCACGTATTTTTTCCTGGTAATTATTTACTCGGCAAATAATTTACCTTATGTTGCTTTAAGCGGGGTTTTAACTGGTGATATGAAGGAACGAAACAGTCTATCCTCCTATCGCTTTGTAGCAGTAATGATTGCTCAATTTATAGTTCAGTCGCTTTTGCTTCCGTTTGTTTTAATTTTAGGAAACGGTGATAAAACAGTAGGTTTTAAAAATACCATGATGCTATTTGCTTTAATTGGGGTAATTTGTTTTTTGGTTACTTTTTTTACTACCAAAGAAAGAATCATTCCTTCAAAAAATCAGGAATCTTCTATTAAACATGATTTTTTTGATTTGTGTAAAAATGGTCCATGGCTGGTTATGTTACTGGTTACCATTTTGGTATTTATAACTTTGTCTTTAAAGGGCGGCATGTATGTTTTTTACTTTAAATATTACTTAGATCCGGCTGCTCAGACAGTTTTTCTCAACGATATTGGTTTCACAGCTTTTATCGAAAGAGTAAATCATTCCTTAACTGCAATGGGACTTGTGGATTTTCAATGGCCCGAAGATGCTCCAACCTCAGCTTTTAGTCTTTTTAATGGCGGAGGGATTATTTTTATGATATTTGGAATCATGTTTTCAAAACCTCTTGCTGATTCTTTTGGCAAAAGAAATGTGTATATCATTTTTATTTTTCTGTCTGCTCTCAGCCTTCTGGCGTTTAATTTTTACAGCAGATCAGCTATTGCAATTGTTTTTTTGACTCAGTTACTGCATGGATTTATTTATGGCGTAACAATCCCGCTATTATGGACTATGATTGCCGATGTTGCTGATTACAGCGAATGGAAAAACCATAGAAGAGCAACTGCTATCATTTTTTCGGCGATGATTTTTGGATTAAAAATTGGAATTAGTATAGGCAGTTCATTAGGCGCCGCTTTTTTATCTAAATATGGTTATGTAGCAGAAGAAGTAAATCAGGTTCCGGCGGCCGTTGAGGGAATTAAACTTTCAATAAGTATTTATCCTGGCTTTATATTTATTATAAGTGCCGTTTTATTATGCTTTTATGTAATAGATAAAAAAATGGAAATTCAAATTGAAACAGATTTGAAAGAAAGAAGAAATGGATTTTAGATTTTAGATTGCAGATTGCAGATTGTAGATTATGGATTGTAGGTTTTGAAACCTGAAACTTTTTTATTTAACGCAAAGCACACAAAGATTTTTCTGCTATAAGGTTTTTATAAAAATATAAAGTTCGCAAAGCTGGATCAATACAAAGCTTTGCGAACTTTTAAATCTAATAATTACACACGAAAAAAAAGCCTTGTGAACTTTGCGTTAAAATATCCTCAGTTCAACCTGAAACTATTTATTCAACGCAAAGCACACAAAGTTTTTTCTGGATATAAGGTTTTTATAAAAATATAAAGTTCGCAAAGCTGGATCAACGCAAAGCTTTGCGAACTTTTTAAATCTAATAGTTTCACACGATAAAAAAAGCCTTGCAAACTTTTAAATCTAATAGTTGCACACGATAAAAAAAGCCTTGCGAACTTGCGTTAAAATATCCTCAGTTCAACCTAAAAAAAATAAACAGCGCATTAAAAATGCACTGTTTATCACTACTAACTAACTTACTTAACTCAAACTAAAATAGTTTAATCTTTTAATATCCAGGATTATTATCGCTTGGTTTTATATTTGGATTAGAAGATGTTTCTCTGTTTGGAATTGGCCATAATTCACTTTTACCAGCCTGAAAACCAGTTCCTGCTAATTCTGTGCTTGCAATTCCCCATCTTATAATATCATCAAAACGGCTTTGCTCTCCTGCAAATTCTACTTTTCTTTCATGTACAATTGCTGCAAATACAGCATCTTTTGTAGGTGCGATTGTAGTTGTTAATCCTGCACGGTCTCTAACTTCTTTAATATAAGCAATGGCTGCTGTTTGTGAACCTCCATCTCTTTGGTTTTCACATTCTGCTTTCATTAATAGTACATCTGCATAACGCATTACTTTGAAGTTAATACTGGATTGCGTAGCCTCATCGTCTTTTTTATAATAGTTTTGGTACTTTTTCCATCCGGCATTTCTAAGACCCGCAGAGGTATTAAAGTTTTGCGCTGTCATAGTACGTGTTCCGTTTAAATATTTAGAACCCGGCACATAAAAAGTATCTCCAAAACGTAAATCTCCCGGCTCATACGAATTTAAAAGTGCATCTGGCGGATATACATTGTACCAGCTTAAATTACCATATTCCTGTCCTCTCAAAGTTGATTCTGCAAAACCAGTTCCGCCGCTGTTTCCTGCATCGTCCCATTTATTACCGGTTCCGTTATTTTCATTAAATTCAATTTCAAAAATAGATTCCTTGCCATGCTCCGTTTCTTCCATGAAATTGTTGTAAAAATTGCCTTTATCCTCAAGGCTGGCTCCTGTAACATTGTTCAATGCAGCTAAGGCCTGATCGTATTTCTTTTCGTATAATAATACTTTACCTAAATAAGCATAAGCAGCTTCTTTAGTTGCTCTTCCTACTTGTTCTGCACTTTTTGAAAGCAGGTTCTGAGAAGCAAATTCAAAATCTTCTCTAATAAGATTGTAAACTTCTGCTTTAGGGCTTCTTGCCGCACCTACTATCGTTCCGGTTTTATAAATTGGAACATCTCCAAAACGATTTACTAATAAGAAATAATAATAGCCTCTTAAAAAATGGGCTTCTCCTAAAAATTTATTCTTTTTTTCCTGCGATAAAACTGAATTTGACAAAGCATTAATCTTATCAGCATTATCTAATACAAAATTGGCTCTGGATATTCCTAAAAAACAAGATTCCCAATAGTACTGGATAATATCATTTCCGGCATTAAAAGAAAAATCCTGAAAAGGTTTTTTATTTCCTTCTAACTGTGGATTTCCTGCTGCATCCTGCCCCATTAAATCCATTGCAAAAGCAAGGTTTCTGGCATAAAGTCCTCTGGTTTGTAAATTAGCATAAGCTGCATTTACAGATGATTCTACCTGTGCTGCGGTTTTAAAGAAAGTGTCTGGCGACAGTGTATTTGGGTTTTTTAATTCTAATTCAGACGTGTCGCATGAATTCATTGTGAAAACACCCAGCAATGCAGCAACTATATATTTTATTTTTTTCATCACATTATGTATTAAAATTTAACATCAATTCCAAAAATTACGGATTTAGGCTGTGGATACCTTCCTAAGTCGATACCTGCAGAGTTTGCATTAGCATCTGCACGTGCTATTTCAGGATCTAACCCCGAATAATTTGTAATTGTAATAAGGTTTTGACCACTTAAATAGAATCTTATGTTTGAAAAATGGCTGTCAAATGTTTCTCCTGATAAGGTATATCCTAAAGTGATATTTTTTAATCTGGTATAAGAACCATCTTCAATATAGCGCTGATTAGCTGATGACCAGTTAATGTCTGCTCCCTGTGCTCTTGGCAGTGTAGCCGAAGGATTCGTTACAACTCCGTTTACTACAATTGCCCTGTCTAATACTTCTGTACTGGCATTAAACAAACGATTCATTCCTGTTAAATCAAATTTATTTGCGTTATAAATATCATTTCCCTGAACTCCTGTAATAAAACAGTTAAAATCAAACTTTTTATAAGCTGCGGTAAGATTTAAACCATACGTAAAATCCGGATATGGATTACCAATATTTGTTTTATCATTAGAGTTGATTATTTTGTTTCCGTCACGATCTACAATTTTGATATCACCTGGTTTGATGTTCGTTTGACCTGGCCCAAAAACGGCATCTACTTCTGCCTGATTTTGGTAAATTCCGTTGGTTTGATAACCATAAAAATAGAATAATGGCTGTCCTACTTCAAGTCTTGAAAAGTTCTCTAAACCTGCTCTTGCCGTTGGGCCACCTAATACGCTGGTTACTCCCGGTGCTAAGCCTGTTACTTCATTTTTGCTTGTTCCTAAATTGGCTACGGCAGACCATGTAAAATCTCCTTTTCTGTCATTGTATCCTAATGTTACTTCATATCCTGATACTTTTACATCGGCTACGTTTTGAATCTGAGTTCCTCCTCCTGCAGATCCTACTGAAGCAGATAACGGAACGGCAAAAAGAATGTCACTGCTTTTATTATTAAAATATTCAAACGATCCGGTAAATTTCTCGTCAAATAAACCAAAATCTATACCTATGTTCCTGTCCGTTTTAGATTCCCATTTCAAATCAGGATTTGCAGCAACTCCAAGAGAAACTCCCGGGGCATTGCCTCCTGCAATTGGGTAATTGTAATCTGCAAGCAGCGTGGCACTGTATTGATAATTATCAATTCTGTCGTTTCCTGTTGTTCCTGTACTTGCTCTAAGTTTTAATGTACTAAAAACAGAATTTGTCATAAAAGCTTCTTTGGCAATATTCCATCCTACAGCTACTGAATAAAAATTACCCCAGCGGTTATTGGCACCAAAACGAGAAGAAGCATCACGTCTTCCTGAAAGTGCCAGAAGGTATTTATCTTCATAATCATAATTGATACGGGCAATATATCCAAGGTTCTTCTCTACATAATTTGCAGAACTTAAATTTCCTTCATTGTATCGCAGCTGATCAATTTCATCTGAAATATAATAACGGCTTCCGGCTACCACATTTTGTGACTTAGAATCGATTTTTGTGATAACTCCCAAAACTTCTAAATTATGTTTTGAAGCAAAAGTAGTTTTATACGTCAAACTGTTATCATACACAATAGTCTGTCCCTGAGAGTTAGTTTCACTTGTTGTAGAAAATGCCTGTCTGTGATAAGAACCATCACTATAACTCGGTACAAATGTGTGATCTTTACCTGTGTAATAATCTAATGAAACCTGTGATTTAAATTTCAGTCCTTTTAAAATCTCCAATTCTGCGTAGATATTTCCTATTATAGATAAATTATTAATTTTTTGATATCCCAAATTGGCAACACGAACAGGGTTTTCTGCATCGTTTCCATCAATTGCACTTGGTCCCTGATAACCTCCAATACTGTTTTCATTGTAAACCGGTAAGTAAGGTGCCATTTTAATTGCATGCTCAAGTAGTGTTCTTCCTCCAGAGCTGCGTTCCGGATTGATGGTATTAAAAGATAGTCCGATGTTGCTTCCTATTTTAAGTCTGCCAATATCCTGAGTATTATTAGCTCTAAAAGAATAACGCTCAAAACCTGTATTGATAACGGCTCCTTCTTGTTTTAAATATTCTGCAGAATAACGGGCTGTAGAACTTTCTGTACCATTAGAAAAACTTAAATTATAATCCTGCATTACACCGCTCTGAAAAATTTGATCCTGCCAGTTGGTGTTTATATTTCCAAATTCTGCAGCCCTTGCTGTAAGATCACTTCCTAAATCTTTAGCATACTGCAGATATTGCTGTGTATTTAAAACGTCATATCTCTTTGTAATAGTCTGAAAACCGGCATATGTACTAAAAGTAAGCTGACCCGGTCCTTTTTTACCTTTTTTCGTAGTTACCATAATAACTCCGTTGAAAGCTTTTGAACCATATAAAGCGGTTGTTGAAGCATCTTTTAAAACAGACATCGATTCGATATCATTTGGGCTTAGTCCGGATAAGTTTCCAGCCAAAACACCATCAATTACATACAAAGGCGCACTGTTTCCCATTGTAGCCAGACCACGAATGGTAACGGTAGGATTAGAACCCGGAGCGCCGTTTACAACAGTAACACCAGCTGCTCTACCCTGCAAGGCCGATTCTGCATTTGTAATAGGCACAGCAGCAATATCTTTTGAACCTACTGTAGAAATTGCTCCGGTTACTTTAGCTCTCTTTTGAGTTCCGTAACCTACTATAACTTCATTTAAGTTTTGTGTGGATAATGCTAATGTAACATCAATAGTATTTCTGGTGCCTACTGTAATAGTTTGTGATATAAGGCCCACAAATGAAAATGTAATTTTATCTGTAGGGCTAACATCTTTTAAGGTATACTTTCCGTCAAAATCTGTAGAAGCGCTGTTTTTTGAACCTTCTACATTAATACTGGCTCCCGGCAGAGGAAATCCCGAGGGATCTGTAACAACCCCCTGAATGGTCTTTGACTGTGCCATCATATTATGACTGCTGATTATCAGCAATGTGATTATTGCAAATTTTAATTTTAACATCATTTCAATTGGTTTTTGATTAGTTTAAATAGCTGTTTGGTTGTAAAGTTTTTCATTATTGCAACTCTTGTTTTAAAATTTAAAAAGCGGTTTTTTATACCTCTTTAATTTCGATTTAAAAAAGGATTCAATAAAAATTTCGGTTTCATTTCATAGCGTAATTTTTAAAATTGTTAATACTTATTTTCATGGTTTTTTAGTTTTGTAATAATCCAAAAATATAAGGTTCACCTATATTTTATCTATTAAAAATGATGCAAAAACTATCAATTTTGTAGCATGAAAACTACAGAAATCGGCTATTTAAGGGTTTTGAAGTGATTTTTGAAAAAAAACTGAAATAAGATTTTAATAATAATGACAATCTTTTTTTTAGCATGAAATAAAAAAAGACGTTATTTCCAATTATTTGATAATTATCTAAAAAATAATTTTAATGTTAATTGTTTTATTTTTTAATAAATAAGGTATTGATGATGCCTGTAATAAGCTTTAATTATCAAAACAAAAAAAGACGGTGTAAACCGTCTTTTAGAAATATCTAAAAATGAATAATTATTTGTTTTGTGTGGGAAGATGTCCGTATTTTTCTTTATAACATTTTGTAAAATAAGATGGAGAACTAAAACCCACTTTGATGCTGATTTCGGTTATATTGTCATTGCCCAGCTCTATTAATTCCCTTGCTTTTTCTAAACGCACATTTCGTATAAATTCATTTACAGAAACGCCAGTCAACGTTTTAATTTTTCGATACAGCTGACTTCTGCTTAAAAAAACTTTCGATGCCAGAACTTCAACACTCAATTCATATTCGTTGATATTTTCATTGATGTAAGTCAGGACATTTTTTATAAAATCATTATCAAGTGTCGTAGTTTTTTCTTTTGCTTTTGGCGTAATGCCGTTATAGAATTTATTAAATATAATCTGCCTGCTTTTTAGCAATTGTACTAAACTGGATCTCAAAATATCCATATCAAATGGTTTACTTAAATACATATCGGCGCCAGAATCAATTCCTTCTAATTTATCTTTGACCAATGCTTTTGCAGACAGCATCATTAACGGAATATGACTAGTTTTTAAATCTGCTTTAATGTTTTTGCATAATTCTAAACCGTTCATAACCGGCATAATCACATCGGTTAAAATTAAATCAGGCAGTTTCTGCAAAGCAGCTTCTAAACCAATCTGGCCATTTTCTGCTGTTATGACTTTATAGTCTTTTTTGAGTTCATTTTTAAGATAATTTCTAAGTTCGGTGTTATCTTCAACAATTAAAATAGTATAAACCCGATCTTGTTTTTCAGTATCATCTGCCATTTCAATAGTTTCTTTTTCAATAACAGGTGTAAAGCTTATTTTTTTGTCTTTTTTAAAATCTTCCTGCAGTATTTCATTTTCATTAAAAAACTCTTTTCCAATAGGAAATATCAATTTAAAAGTAGTTCCCGCTCCTAATACACTTTCGACTTCGATGATTCCTTTGTGCAGTTCGACAAAGCCGCGCACTACTTCCAACCCTATTCCTGTACTTCCGTAATAGGCTTTATTCAAATTATTTACCTGATAGAAACGGTCAAAAATTCGCTTAATATCTTTTTTATCTAATCCTGCCCCGGTGTCCTGAATGATAACTGAAAAAGAAGAATGTGTATAAGCCGGACTTAATGATGGAAAATAAACCAGCTCATCATTTACTATTAATTTTACTGTTATTTTTCCGTTATCCGGAGTTACCTTAAAAGCATTTGAAATTACATTAAAAATAATTTTCTCAAACATTTTAGGATCTACCCAGTCTTTTAATGACTTTCTATCCGATTCAAAATCAAGCTGAATTCTGCGGCTCAAAGCTTCTTCATCAAAATAACTTACGATTTCTTTGGTAAAATTTACGACTTCTACCTGCTGTACTTTCAACGGCATTTTATTAAACTGAAGCTGATTAAAATCCATCAGCTCATTGATTAATCTGGAAAGTCTATCTGAACTTTTTTGAATAGTCTGCAGTTTACTCAAAACGCCGCCTGATAATTCCATAGTATTGTTCTTGAGTATATCAGCTAATGGATTTAAAATTAAAGTAAGCGGCGTTCTAAACTCATGCGAAATATTGGTGAAAAACTGTAATTTTTTATCATTTAATTTTTCGATCTGAATTGCTTTTTTCTGTTCAAATTGTATTAATTGTTTTTGTTTGAACCTATTTTGATAATATTGATTTCCAAAATAAATTGCCGCCAGTACTAAGAGTGAATAGAAGAGATATGCAAATGATGTTTTCCACCAGGGCGGTAAAATTTCAATTTTTAATTCTAATGGTTTCTGGCTCCAGACCCCATTTTTTTCAGATACTTTGACTTTAAAAGTGTACTTTCCAGGAGCTAAGTTGGTATACGTTGCAGATCGCTTACTACCCACATAATTCCACGAATCTTCAAAACCTTCCAGATAATAAGCAAATTCATTTCTTGCCGGAAAAGAATAATTTATTCCAATAAAATCAATTGTAAATACAGACTGATCATGTTTGAGTATGATCTTTTTTGTTTCGGATATTACTTTTATTAATGGTGAATTTTTTTCGAGCGGCCCGACTGATTTATTGAAGAGTTTCAGATCGGTAAAATAAATAGGAAGCTGTTTTTTACTTTTTTCCAGACTCGAAGGATTAAAATAGTTTAAGCCTTCGTAACCTCCAAAATACAGGATTCCTTTCTCGTCTTTTAATACGGAATTGTTATTAAAATCATTTCCCAGCAAACCGTCGTATGTAGAATAATTAACTGCCGTTTTGCTTTTTAAATCCAGTCTGCTGATTCCTTTTTTTCCGCTTATCCAAATATCTCCGTCGTTTGATTCAACAATAGAGGAAATTGATTTTTCTTTAAGTCCGTTAAAATTTATGTACCATTTTAGATTGTCCATTTTTTTATTATAGCTGAATAATCCTGCTCCGTCTGTACCAATCCATATTTCTTTATTTTTCGCCTGATACAAAGTATTAATCGTGTGTATGCTTTTATGATTTTTGAGCTTTTCTGACATTTTATTGCGTAAAGAAGTCACGGAAAAAGTAACAAAATCCTTAGTGCTGACTTTATACAAACCTGTTGTAGAACCCACCCAAACAGCATCATCAGAATCGACCATTACTTTTCTAATGTCTAAATTTACCATTCCGTTGGCGTAAAATGGTTTTGTATCGCAATGATGAAAACGACCGTCTGACGGATTATAATAGTGCAGTCCTTTTGCAAAAGTTCCAATCCATATGACACCTCTTGAATCTTCGGTAATACTCATAATATTATCTGAGGCCAAATCAGGAGTATTTTTTGTGTTGTAATTAATAAAGTTCCTGCTTCCTTTTTTCAAAAAAAAGATTCCCTCATTCCAGCTTGCCAGCCAGACATTTTGTTTTTTATCTACAAAAACTTTAGTAATATTATTATTGGTTAATCCTGAATAAAATTGAGTATCTGATTTGGTAATATGTTTAAAGTTTTTGGTTTCAGGATTATAAACATCAACACCGCCGCCTTCCATAGAAATCCACAACTGGCCTTCATGATCTTTGGCAATTCCGGTAACGCAATTGGTTTGCAATGACTGCGGATTTCCGGCTAAACTTTCAATACCTTTAACCTTAGTGTTTATTCTGTCAAAAACTCCTAAACCTTTATTATAATATCCCAGCCAGATTCTTTTTTCTTTGTCCATGTATAACGACCAGACAGAATTAGAACCTAAACTGCGATTATTAAATTTACTGTTTTCGTATTTTTTTTGAACAACACCCTGACTGTTTACAATGATTAATCCATCATTTTCAGTGGCACAAAGAATAGTTTCGTCATCTACACCCAGAATTGACATAATTCTTTTTCTGGTAATAGGATAAGTAAAAGCCTGTTTCTCTTTAGAATATAAATCGGCCTTAACCAAACCTTTGTATCCGTTACCAATCCATAAGTTTTGTTTACTGTCAAAAAACATAGAGATAATAGTACCGGATAGTAATTCATTATTCCTGGCAATTTTTACTTTTTTTACCTCATTTCTTATGGGATCAACTACTTTTAAACCAGAATTCGTTCCTAAATAAATAGTTCCTTTTTTATCTTTTACCAAAGAATGTATCAAATAATTTACTGCATTGGGCGTGTCTAATTTTAGGCTTGTAATTTTCCGTGATTTCACATTTAGTTTTAGCAGACCATTATTAAACGTCCCTAAAAAAAGATTGCCATTATTGTCTTCAATAATACTTCTTACAGAAATTACAGTTTCTTTTTGGCTTGGTTTTCGAAGGTCTATATTTTCAAAAGTATCCAAATTTCGATTATACAAACACAATCCTTCATCTGTACCAGCCCACAAGCGGTTTTGTTTATCTACATAAACCGTATAAATTAAATTACTGTTTATAGAATTACCGCGTTTTGAATCCTGCTCGTAACCCACATAATTTATTCCGTCATATTTATATAAACCTGCACCATTTGTTCCCATCCACATAACGCCAAACTGATCCTGTGCAATAGTATAAATACCGCTTTTTGAAGTTTCACTATCTACCAGACGAAATCGATAATTCTCAAATGCATTTTGAGAAAACAAGCTGTTTATGATAAAAAACAAAATGGCAAAACATTTCTTTGGGGACATTATAAAATAAGTGTTAAATTAAAATTCAATGTTTATTGTTTAATTAATCACAATTTTGGAACTTTAAGCTTAAGCCAATTTCAATATTTATCTCTTTTCAGATGATTTTGAAAAAATTCGCATTATTTTTATTCATTTACGAGCAGTATTCCTCCATTAAAAGGAATTTTAATTTCAGCTTCCTGATTATTTTTAAGTCTGATTGTTTTTACTTTTCCGTTTAATTTTTCATCATCAAAATAACTGGTCAATACTGAATTAGAAGCTAGCATTGGAAGTTTCAATTTTAAACTCAATGTTTCTTTTTGGGCATTTATTCCGGCGATATACCATTTGGTTTCTTTTCGGCGGGCAAGGATTACGTATTTTCCGGGATAGCCATCTAAAAAACGAACTTCATCCCAGGTTGTGGGAACTTCTTTCATAAAATTCATTGCCCAGTCTGGAGCATCTTTCAAGTTATTTGGTGCCAATGCAAAATGCTGTACACCGCTCTGAAAAAGTACAGCTGCTGCCAATGCAAATACATCCGAAGTCATTCTTTTTGAACCTTTGTTAGGAGTATTTTCGCTATTGTAAAATTTGTTTAAGGCGCTTCCACCAAAATCCATGCTTCCTGCCGTATTTCTAATAAAGGGATGTATCGCAGCATTCATAGCTTCATTGTCGCAGCTTGACTGTCCAAAATGCAGATTTTCGCTAGCGAAAACAGCTTCACTTGAGGCATAATTAGGATACATACGCTCCCATCCTCTTGGCAGAGTACATCCGTGAAAAATAACCATTAGCCCAAAATCATTCGCATCACTCAAAATATCTTCATAGAGTTTCATGGTTACCTGTTTGTCACCTCCAAAAAAATCTACTTTAATGCCTTTTACATCAATGCTTTTTAGCCATGCCATTTCACGTCGGCGGATGATACTGTTATCCATCATTCCTCTTGGTCCCTGTGGAGCATCGTTCCAATATCCGTTTGAATTGTACCATAAATACAAGCCGACACCTTTTTCGCCGCCATATCGGGACAGTCCGGCAATTTTATCTTTTCCTATTTGAGTATCCCAAAGTGCATCAACTAAAATGGTTTCATATCCCATTGCGGCACTAAAATCGATATACTGTTTTTGTACCGGAAAAGTCGTATTATCATCCATTTTCATGATCCAGCTCCATGAACCTTTGGTATATTTATATACTTTTGAAGCTCCATATTTTGGCTTTACCAAATCAAATGGAATAGTAGTTTCTACAATTGGAGCCAAAGTTTCGCCAACAGTAATAGTTCTCCAGGGTGTTTCGCCCATGAGTGGTATTCCCGGAGTTGTTGTTCCGTTTCCGTTATTTTCTCCCGCCATTGGAAAACCAATATTATATAATCCTTTTTCGTGTCCAAGCAATCTGCTGGCACAATACCCGCTGTCTACACCAGTTTCTGATAACAAAACCCATCCTTTATCATTTACTTTAAAAAGACATGGAAATGTATAACCTTCGCCAATTCCGTTTTTCCCCATCTGATCATCTAATGTATAAGATGTTTCATAACTTGGAGCAGTTCTGGCAAATCCGGTCATTGGTTTACTTTGCGGACAAAGAAATGTAGTTGTGCCTTCCGGCAGATGATATCCTGAAGCTTCTTCCAGTACCACACAGGAGCGACTTTCACTTTGTGGATATATTTTATATTTGAAAGCTGCATTGTTATTGCTTACTCTAAATATGATATCGATAACTGCTTTATTTTCTTTACTGAAAGAAAAAATGACTTCGTTAGCTTCATAATGCACATTACTGTTTTTTATATTGGGCAGCTGGTATTTTTCGTCAATTTTATTTTGAACAACGTTTGTTTTTAAAACTAATCCTGTTGTAAAATCCCCAACATTAGTTTTTAAACCAAGCGGAGATTTTTCTAAAAATGTTTTTTCATTATAAGAAAGGCTGTAAAAAGGCTGACCATCAGACAAAAAAAGAGACACTTTTAGTTTTCCGTCGGGACTTTTTACAACTGATTGTGCTTGTAAGTTTAAAAAACTAAACAGACACAAACATAGAACATGTTTAAAACCCTTAATTTGCTGCATATCAATTCTTTTTATTTGTAAGTAAACTTAAAATAATATGATCAAGTTACTGAATAAATATTTTGACTGTTTTTAAATCTTTATTATCCGAACTATTACCACAATACACTTCGTATTCTCCGGAAGCGACATTCATTCCTCTCATTTTGGCATCATAAAACTCAAATGAAGAAGCGGGTAAACTGATGGTTACATTTTGCTTTTCGCCAGCTTTTAGTTCAATTCGTTTAAAAGCTTTTAATGTTTTTAAAGGGCCATCTGTATCATTTAATTTTCGAACATACACCTGAACAATCTCTGTTCCGTCACGTTTGCTGCTGTTTTTTATTGAAAAATTTAACTGTGTATCTTCATTAGATTTTATTCTGTTCTTTGTCAGGTTTGCAGTTCCGATATCGAATTTTGAATAACTCAAACCAAATCCAAACGGAAATAAAACATCGGTTGTATAACGATATGTACGGCCTTTAAGCGAATAATCTTCGAAATCACCCAGCTTGTCTGAATTTTTATAAAATGAAACCGGCAGTTTTCCCGCTGGGTTATAATCTCCAAAAAGAACATCAGCAACCGCCTGTCCTCCAGATTCTCCCGGATACCAAGCCTGCAGAATGGCATCGCAGCTTTCTGTTTCGGGCGTTAAAGCAATAGCAGATCCTGAACAGTTTACAAAAATTACTTTTTTACCTGCTGCTTTCAATTCTTTTAAACATTTTCTTTGTACAGCCGGAAGTTCAATATTAGTACGATCGCCGCCTTTGAAACCAGGATACGAAACGGGCATTTCTTCTCCTTCAAGCAGTGTCGAAAGTCCGCCTGCGAAAACGACAGTATCAATTCCTTTTAATTTTTGAATTAAGGTTTTAAAATCAATATCGAATTCTTTTCCAAAATCAAATTCAATATTAGCCTGCCAATTGTTGGACTGGGCAAAATGAATTTCAATTTTATATTTTTTTCCGGCTTCTGCTTCAAAAGGAATTTTTCCGGGAACAGTTCGCCAGTTGGTATACTTTGCTATCGATTTTCCATCAACAAATAATTCAAAAGCTCCGGTTGCTCCTGTTTTAAAAACAAGTGTTTCGTTTTCTTTAGCTGTAAATTCCGTTTCATATTTTACCGAAAATCCTTTCAGTTTTACTCCCGAAGCAAATTCATGCTGGCCTGCTGTGGTCATTTTTATAGGATTTAAGATTTGCTGAGAAAACACACTATTTCCTTCTCTATTAGGATTGTTCCAATAAGTAGCTTTCATTCCTTTTTTTCCTTCAAAAGAAAATTGATCAAAATAAGTATCCGTTACTTTGTCTTCGACTAAATCACAAGATTTATCGTAAAGAACTCTATTTTCGGTTAGTTTTCCTTCGATTCCTTCTTTAATCGTAATCGTTTTATTGGGTGTTCCATTATAATTTCCCCATAACATAGGTTCATTATCTGCATTTGGTCCAATCACAGCCACTTTATTTATGGTTTTGTTTAGAGGTAGAATATTGTTTTTATTTTGCAAAAGTGTCATTGACTTTTGTGCCATTTCGAGGGCTAGCTGCTGATGTTCTTTACTGTTAAGCACCGTAGCCGGAATTTGTGCCCAGGACACGATCGAATCATCATCCATTTCGCCCAAATCAAAACGCCCGGTTAAAACGCGAAGCAGACTTTTATTGATTTCTTCCTCTTTTATTAAATCTTTTTCAACGGCTTCTGGTAGTTTTTTAAACGGATATTTATCCCAGACACATTCTACATCAGTTCCTGCCAATACAGCTTTTGATGCGGCGTGAATATCATCTGATGAAACTTTATGAGTGGTATAAAAATCAGTAACGGCACCGCAGTCTGAAACTACCAGATATTGAAATCCCCATTCATCGCGAAGAATACGCTGCAAAAGCCGTTTATTACTACAGCAAGGTTCGTCGTCTAAACGCTGATACGCACACATTACCTGACGAACATCTGCTTCCTGAACCAATGCTTTAAATGCCGGAAGATACGTTTCGTATAATTCCCGCGGATTTACATTATTCAGATTCAATTCATGTCTGCTCCATTCTGGACCGGAATGAACAGCGAAATGTTTAGCGCAGGCCAAAAGTTTGCGATATTTTGCATCTGCTGGTCCCTGAAGTCCTTTTACAACCGAAACTCCCATTCGTGAAGTAAGATACGGATCTTCACCATAAGTTTCCTGTCCGCGTCCCCAGCGCGGGTCTCTAAAAATATTGACATTGGGCGTCCAGACAGAAAGGCTTAAGAAACGTTTGTTTTCATTTCCGTTTTTGATCCATTGGTTGTATTTGGCACGTGCTTCATCAGAAACGGCATTAAATACACGAAAAACCAATTGGTCGTCAAATGAAGCTGCCATTCCTATAGGTTCTGGAAAAACAGTAACATTATCATTATTAGCATAACCGTGCAGGGCTTCGCTCCACCAGTTAAACTTTTTGATTCCCAATCTTGGTACAGCGTCACTTTGATCGCACATTAATGCTGCTTTTTCTTCGAGCGTTAATCTCGAAATTAAATCTTCTGCACGTTTTTTAGAACTAAGCGACGGATCTTTATAAGGATATTGCTGTGCATTTAAATTGAAAAAACACACTAAACCTAAAAAATATAAATAATTGATTTTCATCTTTCTATTTTAATTGAATAACAATGGGGCGAACATAAATAAATCGTGTCTCCATACAGGCCAGGTATGCCCGCCCGGATATTCACTGTATTGGTATTTAATTCCCATCTGATCGAATTTCTTCATCATTATTTTACAATTTTCATAAGCGATGTCTTCTTTACCGCCCATAGAAATCCAAAATTGTTTGATATTTGAATTAATTACTGCTGCATTGTTTTTCATAAATTCATACTGAGGCTCTGATAAAGCGGGTTTATTTGCCCACCATCCAGAACTAAATACGCCAATAGCAGCAAACAGGTCTGAATTTTTAACTCCAGCATAAAGAGTCTGCAGTCCTCCCATTGACAAACCTGCCAAAGCTCTGTTTTTGGAATCCTTTACTGCTTTAAAATTACTTTCTACAAAGGGTATCGCTTCTGTTTTTAATTCGTTTTCAAAAGCTTTAAGTGCATTTTCATTGAAGCTTGCATTTCCTGACATGTTTCCATCAAGCATAACAATAAGCATTGGTTTTGCTTTATTTTGAGCTATTAAATTGTCTAGGATTAAATTTGCTTTACCTTGAGAAGCCCATCCTGTCTGATCTTCGCCGCCTCCGTGCAATAAGTATAAAACAGGATATTTTTCGCTCGCATTTTCATAACCGGGCGGTGTGTACACATACATTTCGCGCCAGGAGTTTGTTACTTTTGAAAAGTATTGTTTAATTCTGACCTCACCATGCGGAACGTTTTTTAAAGCATAAAATTCTCCTTCTTTATTGGGAATTTCAATACCGCTTGCCATGCGTCCCATACCATAAAATGTTTTACTCAACGGATCTGCAACAGCGACACCATCAATAAATAAAGAATAGTAATTAAATCCCGGATTTATAACATCGGTTGTCACAGTCCAATTTCCTTCGGAATCCCTTATCATATCGTATTTTTTGCCTAAATCAATCTGCAGTTTTGAAGCTTCAGAAGCTTTCATTTTAAAAATAACCCTGTTATCTGGTAAAACTTGAGGGTATTCTGCATTACGAATATTGGTCTGGGCGGGATTGCCTAAAATAGTATAGGCAGCAAATTTTGACTGATCTACAGGCTTAAATAAAAACTGCGAAAACATATATAAACCATTCTTCCACACTTTAAAATCGTGTATTCCGGGTTCTATGTAATAAATATGAGGCACATCATTTTTGAACAAGTAATCGTGTGTGCGTTTGCTGTTTTCTATAAGCCAGTCTTTATCTCCGCAGGAAATCCAAAGCAGTTTGAGTTTCTTTTTTGCTTCTTCGGGATGAGGAAGTAATGCTTCCGGCGCTTTAGTATTTGGCGCTGCCGAAAATGCTCCCACCCAGGCAAATTTATCTAAATTTCCTAATCCGAAATTCAAAGATTGTCCGCCTCCCATAGATAATCCGGCAATGGCACGATGTTCCCTGTCTTTTAAAACCGGATATTTTTTTTCAATAAATGGAATTAAGTCCTGTAGAAGATCCTGTTCAAAAACGCTGAAAGCTTTTACTTTTTCCGGATCCATTATATTTCCTGCAGCGCTGTCATCTTTCATTGCTCTACCGTTTGGCATAACCACAATCATGGGCTCAATTTTTCCTTCGGCGTAAAGATTGTCTAATATAACCTGCGGATTTCCTCCGTTCAGCCATTCTTTTTCATCACCTCCTATTCCGTGCAAAAGATACAGAACAGGATATTTTTTCTTTTTGCTGAATCCCGGCGGCGTATAAATAGTCGCTTTTCTAACTGAACCTACCGTTTTAGATTCGTAAGTTATGGTTTCGATTTTTCCTTGTTTTGCATTCGGATCAGCTACATCAAATCCAAGCGGCGCCTGAACTATAAAAGGCTCTTTTCCCTCAGCTAATGCATAACCGGATAACGATAACATTTTTTCAGCATAACGTCTTCCTAATTCTCTGTAACCATCTGCATTAAAATGTAAAAAATCAGGTTCAGCCTTACATCCTTTTGAAGAAATAACATAAGCGTTTGGTATAACCTGAGGCAGTTTTGCAATTATAGAATTCATACTGCCGCATTTCCCGTTTTGATCTTCGTTTACAGTTTCTCCAGAAAGCAGCGGTACTTTTTTAGGATCAAGATTTAAATCTTTTATTAAATTATCATATACAATTTTTACTTTTTGAGGCCAAAGCGTATCGCCTGTATTCGATTCTCCCTGATGCAATAAAATACCTTTTATGACGCCTTTTTGCTGTGCAATTTTTGCCATTGCGACTAATCTTGCATATGGATTTCCGTCGTATTCTTTTACTATGTTTTTTAGCCAGTCCGGAGAACCTGCGACATATGTTTCAAAATTATTTTTATCAAAAAGTTCTATTTTACAGCCTCCAACAGCAACATTTATAACACCTACTTTTATTTTCTGAGGAAGATTTGATACCATTGTTCTCCCAAAATAATCCACAGGAGTAAGTCCTGTTGTACATCTGCATAAAGGCGGAACTGCTGTGTACCATTTTCCCATTTCACGTCCTGTTTGCGGACAGTTGACAGCGGCTAAAACCTGAAAACGCGGATTCACATTTACTTTATCCTGCTGTTCAATTTTGGCATAACCTTCCATATTAGACTGCCCTAAACTCAAATAAACATGAAAATCTGAATCTTGTGCATATCCTTTTTGTATTATTAAAAAAAGAATTACGAATTTTAAAAACCTGGTTATTGATTTCATTATTTACAAATTTGTTTTGGTTTGAAAATTTAAAATGAATGACTATTCTGGATGTGCATCATTGGCAGCAGTAGCATATAAACCTATCAATGCACCGGTAAAACCTCCGGCAATATTGGTTGAAAGAATATCTCCCGAAACTATTCCGCCTAAGTTTTTAAAATCAACGCTGTTTTCAGCATAACTAAATTCATAACTGTCTCCATTAGCTTTTACCTGCAGATGTATTGCGTTTGTTATTTTGATTTTTGAATTTGCTATGATTTTTGACTTTCCTTTTTCTGTTCTTTCTAATACAATAAAAGTATCGTTTCCTTTTTTTGTGATTCCAAACACATAATTAGAACGTTCATTCTGAAGGCAGACAATACCTGCTAAATCTTTTTCTGACTGCGGTTTGTAATCAACTGTGGCTGTAAATGAAAACGTGTTGTGCTGTTGTCTGTAAAAAAGTGTAGAAGTTGGTTTTATCTCTTTAATATTTACTTCAAATGGCGTTATTTCTAAACCTTTTTTATTTAGTGAAATAAAATTTTCGCGAGGGCCGCGCAATCCAATCCATCGATAATCCAATTTTTTTGAAGTGAAATTTTCGGTAAAAGTGAAATTACCATTTGGAAAAAAACCGTCTTTTCCGGTTTTATTGGTAACTCCCTCCGGCATTTTTAATTTTGGCTGCAAGGGAATCAATCCGTTTTCAAAAACAGGAAAATCACCCGACCAGTCTACAGGCAGTATAAAAGTTTCTCTTCCGGTATTTACCCTGTTTTGATTATTAGGACGAATGCCTAAGAAAACGCCGTAATATTTATTATTCGGTCCCTGAATTAAATCTGCATGACCCGTCCAGTCTACCTTGTTGATTCTCTCATTTTGAAAATAACGCTGTGTGAGTATTGGATTATTTGATGCCGGTTTGAATGGCCCTTTCGGATTATCACTTATAAAAATAACTTCACTGTGATTGTCTCCTGTTCCTCCTTCAGCACACATTAAATAATATTTTCCGTTTTTTTTGTATAAATGCGGCGCTTCAATCCAGATAGGTTTTTTAGAAAGATCTACACCTCCGTCTACAATAATTTTATCGCTGCCGGGAATTACTTTATCTGTATTGAGGTCATATTCCCAAACTTTTATCACACGATGTCCTTCGTATAGTTCTTTTCCTTTATTGGGTGCGTCATTATGAACAATATACCCTTTGCCGTTGTCATCAAAAAATATAGAAGGATCAATGCCGCCAAAATCTAGTTTAATTGGACTTCCCCAGCCTTTCATCGGATCTTTTGTCTTCACGATGATATTTCCAAGTCCTCCAGAAAACGCAGTTACAATCATGTAAAAAGTATCATTATGCGGATTATAAGTAATTCCCGGAGCATAAACGCCTTCACTAATTCCGGTATCATGCGGATTAAATTCTGAAACATTATTTAAAACCCCGCCCAAATCCGTCCAGTTTACTAAATCTTTAGAATGAAAAATAGGTACACCGGGAAACATGGCAAATGAAGAACATACCATGTAATAATCATCCCCTTTTTTTGTAATGGCAGGATCAGGATAACATCCTTGTAAAATTGGTGTATAAAATTCGTCTGGTTTTAATGGGGCATCGCGATAAATCTGATCATCACCAACATAACTAACAGTAGAAAAAACAGCAGTTTGTTTGGTCTGCTTTTTTTTCTGAATCGGGTTTTGAGCAGTTCCTTTAAAAAAACACAAAGACATTACTGCTATAAGAAAAAAGATATTTCTTTTAATCATTTTGTATAATCTTTATTTGGTTAGAAAAATTAAAAAAGCCGAGAGAATGCCTCCCGGCTTCAACAAACAAACTTAAAACCAGTATAAGGTAACTGTAAGATTAACACTCATTACCATAATTAAATTTGTTCTATGCATTAAATAATATTCTGAGTTTGGTTACTTATAAGTGTATTTTAAACAAATATAATAAAAAATTCAATTACACAATCGGTTGTGTGTTAATTTAATTGATTATGTTCAAAAAATATTATGAAATAAAATAGTTAATTAAATTTTATACCGAGATAAATAAACTATATTCAAAAACCGTAAAACACGTTTAGAATATAAAATTGAGGAAAAGTCAATGAAAATCTACATTAAAAAAGCCTTTTAATAGTACAGAACAAAAAATTATGCCTTTTCAAAAAGAATAAACAGCAGCAATGCTTAAAACGATCATTTTAAAACAATCGGTTGTTGTAAAAAGAAAAACATCAATTAATCTGTTCAAATACCCTACTTATTAATTCGACTTTAATTTCTTCTTTCAGTTGATTCACTTCATACAGCAAATAAAAAAACAACAATTCTAAAAGGGCTTCAAATGCAGTTATTTTTTGTTCTTACCACTTTCAAGCACTACAAATACATCATTTCTATTATATAATGCTTCAAATCTACTATTGTAATTATTACTGTAAAACTACATTTACAGACTTGTATTCAAAAACTATCTAGTATAAAACCAAAAAAACAATGATGAAAAAACAATTTAAAAGATATGCATTTTTAGTGCTAATCGTTTATGGAAACAGTTACGCTCAAACCAAAAAACATATGGATGCTAATAAACCTATTGAAGAACGCATTACACTTTTAATGAAAGAAATGACATTAGAAGAAAAAGTTGGACAAATGAATCAATATAACGGTTCATGGGATGTTACCGGACCAAAACCGGAATCTGGATCTAATGAAGAAAAATACAATAATATTAAAAAAGGATGGGTGGGTTCTATGCTTACCGTTCGCGGTGTAAAAGAAGTTCGAGCTGTACAAAAAATAGCGGTTGAAGAAACCCGTCTTGGGATTCCGTTACTTTTTGGTTTTGATGTAATTCACGGTTATAAAACCCTCAGCCCTATTCCACTTGCAGAATCTGCAAGCTGGGATTTAGAAGCCATTAAAAATTCGGCTCGTGTGGCTGCTCTTGAAGCTTCGGCTTCGGGATTAAACTGGACTTTTGCACCAAATGTTGATGTAGCCAATGATGCACGCTGGGGACGAGTTATGGAAGGCGCTGGCGAAGATCCTTATTTAGGAAGTAAAATTGCAACGGCAAGAGTTAAAGGTTTTCAGGGTGAAAGTTTCGATAATACTTCAATTATTGCCTGTGCGAAGCATTTTGCCGCTTATGGTTTTGTCGAAGCCGGAAGAGAATACAACAGCGTTGACATGAGTAATTCAAAGTTATACAATACTGTTTTGCCACCTTTTAAAGCAAGTGTCGATGCTGGAATCCGCACTTTTATGAATTCCTTTAATACACTAAATGGAGTTCCTGCAACCGGAAACAGCTTTTTACAAAGAGATATTTTAAAAGGAGCCTGGGGTTTTAAAGGTTTTGTAGTTTCTGACTGGGCTTCTATTGGAGAAATGATTACGCACGGTTATGCCGCTGATGGCGCCGATGCAGCTAAAAAAGCAGCGATTGCAGGTTCGGATATGGATATGGAATCTAATGTTTATGTGACAGAATTGGCTAAACTCGTAAAAAACGGATCGGTTAAAGAAAGTGTGATTGACGATGCTGTCCGCAGAATTCTTCGTGTAAAATTTGAATTAGGTTTGTTTGACAATCCGTATAAATATTGTGATGAAGCCCGTGAAAAAGCAAATATTGGCAGTAAAGCTAATAATGACGGCGTTCTGGACATGGCCAAAAAATCGATCGTTTTATTGAAGAATGATAAAAACCTTTTGCCATTGAAAAAATCAGGCGCTAATATTGCTTTAATCGGTGCTTTGGCCAATGATAAAAACAGCCCAATGGGAAGCTGGAGAATTGCTGCCGATGATAATACTGCAGTATCAGTTTTGGAAGGAATGCAGCAATACAAAAACAACTCATTAGTTTATGAAAAAGGAACAGATGTCGCTTTAAATAAACAATCCTTTTTAGACGAAGTAAAACTAAATACAACTGATTTTTCTGGATTTGAAGCGGCAAAAAAAGTCGCAAAAGAAGCTGAAGTTGTGGTAATGGTTTTGGGTGAAATTGGTTTCCAAAGCGGTGAAGGACGCAGCAGAACCGAATTAGGTTTACCGGGAAATCAACAACAATTATTGGAAGAAATTTACAAAGTAAATCCAAATATTGTTTTGGTTTTAAACAATGGGCGTCCATTGAGTATTCCGTGGGCTGCAGAACATATTCCTGCAATTGTTGAAGCGTGGCATTTAGGAACTCAAACCGGAAATGCAGTTGCACAGGTTTTATACGGAGATTATAACCCAAGTGGAAAACTGCCAATGTCTTTCCCAAGAAATGTAGGCCAATGTCCTATTTACTACAACTTATATAATACAGGAAGACCTACAGATAAAGATCAAAATGTTTTTTGGTCGCATTATTCAGATGTGGAGAAAACACCTTTATACCCTTTTGGTTATGGATTAAGCTATACTTCTTTCGCGTATAAAAATTTAAAAATAGCAAAACCTTCTTTTCAAAAAGGACAAAAAATCGAAGTTTCGGTTGACGTTACCAATACCGGAAATTTTGACGGAAAAGAAGTCGTTCAATTGTACCTAAATGATCCAGTTGCCAGTATTGTTAGACCTGTAAAAGAATTAAAAGGTTTTGAACTTATCGAATTAAAAAAAGGAGAAACCAAAACAATTCAGTTTACTCTAACAGATAAGGAACTTGGTTTTTACGACAATGATGGCAAATTTTTAGTAGAACCAGGTTTATTCAATATTATGGTAGGCTGGAATTCAAATGAAGGGCTTACAACTAAGTTTGAACTAAAATAAAAAATTAAACACATAGAAACATAGGTTTATTATTGTGAAAGAAAGAAGTTAAAAAAGAAACTCGTTTCTTAACACATAGCTATGTGTATTGAAATAAGTGAAACGCCTTTTTTTTAAGCAATCAAAAGCTATGTTTCTATTTGTTAAAAACTACTCCAGCAGATTAATAATTCTATATCCTGAGTACGATAATTCCTTAAAAGGTTATTATTCGGACTCAGGATTTTGGCAATATGACAAATTTGAATAAAAAAAATTAAGTGTTCTGTTTAGTTTTATTAATATTGTTTCCTATAAGCCTTAAAAAGAATCCTTTCCTAAAAAATTTAATTCAAAATTAAACAGCAAAATATACTGTTACATCTAAATGAAAAACATCAAATATATTCTTTTATGCTTTTTTAGTTTTGCAAACTGCCTGTTTTCACAAGGTAAATTTGACAGCTATCAATTTAGAAGCATACAGGAAACTACTTCAAAAAGAGCTGTTACTTCAATTATTCAGGACAACAATGGTTTTATCTGGATAGGTACAAACGGCGCGGGTTTATACCGATACGACGGGGTAAATTATTTTGGATATAAATATGATAAAAAACCCGGATCTGTAAACAGTAACTTTATTTACACCACTTTTATAGATTCTAAAAATAACCTTTGGGTAGGTACAGATGAAGGTTTGTGTTTGTACAACAGAGATTTAGACAATTTTACGAGAATCAATATTGAAGATGTAATACGAAAAGGATACAGCGAACCCATAACCGTAAAAACAATTATTGAAGATAATAACGGCAATTTATTCCTGGGCGCGTATGGTTTCGGATTATTTAAACTTAATTTGAAGACTTTAAAAGTTTCTTTAGTACAGTCAAAAGTGCTGGACAAGCCTAATTTTTTAATCAAATCTTCGGTAAAAAATAAACAGGGAATTATTTATTTAGGAACCAGTTACGGCCTTTTAGAAATTGATTTAAACGGAAAAGTAAAACAGGTTTATAAAGATAAATTTAAAAGAGAGCCTTTGCTGGACGATATAGAAAGTCTTGTTACCGATAAATTTGGATATATCTGGCTGGGAACAACAGAAAACGGCCTGATCAAAATTAAACCCGAAACAGATAATTATCAATTTGAAAAGTACGCTGTTACCAAAAACAAAATCTTATCCATCGTACAAAGCAGTCTGGATTATATCGTCTGCGGCACAGAAAATGACGGATTGCTGGTTGTAAATTACAAAGGACAAGTACTCAAAAAATACCTGCACAGCAAATACAATAATTTTAGTTTAAAATCTAATTCAGTCTGGTCATTATACGAAGACAAAGAGAAACGACTTTGGCTGGGCTATTTCAATAAAGGTCTTGGAGTTTTTGATAAACCCAACAACAAATTCAATTCGCTTGAATCACTTGTAAATAATGATAATTCTTTACAAACCAGCCATGTAACTTCTGTAATAAAAGATAAAAAAGGAAATTTATTAATCAGCAACGAAGGCGGCGGGCTTGACATTTACAACCTTACCGACAAAAGTTATATTCACGTTAATCAAAATAATCAAAGCTATTACTCTGGTTTAGATGCTATTGATATTCAAACGATATTTATAGACAGTAAACAAAATATCTGGATTGGAAGCTGGGACCGCGGCATCTATTTTTTAAAAAATGGCACTACCCGATTTGTAAATTATAACACTTCAAATACAGGATTAAAATCAAATCGCATTTTTAGTTTTTCAGAAGATTCAAAAGGCCGAATCTGGATTGGAACTTTCATTAAAGGACTTCATTATTTTGACAATAAAACCAACACATTTGTGCATTGCGACTCTAAACCTTTTACCGAAAATGCTTTAGACAATGCGTTCATTCGTAAAGTTTTTGTAGACTCAGATAATGTGCTTTGGGTTGGAACAATTTTAGGGTTGTATCAGGTAAATATAAAAGACGAATCGGGTTTTAAAGTCACAAAAATGCGCGATGCCATGTTCAGCGGCATTAATAAACACAACAGCATTCAGACTATTTTATCTATTTACGAATCTAACGATAAAACGATCTGGTTAGGAACTGACGGTCAGGGATTGTTTAGTTATAATAAAAAGAATAAAACCTTTTCTAATTATGATGATTTTCCGGGTTTTAAAGAAAAGTCTGTTCGCGCCATAATTTCAGATAATAATGGCTCTTTATGGATAAGCGGCGGATCCGGTTTAACCAAACTCGATTTTAAAAATAAAAAAAGCACCAATTTTAATAAAGATGATGGTCTTATTGACAACGATTTTAATAATAATGCCGTTTTTAAAGATGGAAATGGAGAATTGTATTTTGGCGGTTATGAAGGCGTAAATTATTTTAATCCAAACGAAATCAAAAAAGCAGAAAAAGCGCCAAGATTGTATTTCAGTGATTTTAAATTATTCAATAAATCTGTAAAACCAAATGAAGAAGGTTCGCCATTGACCAAAGTAATTTCACAGACTAAAGAAATTACGCTTAACTACACACAATCGGTTTTTACGATTGAATACGTGGGAATTAACTATAATTATTCTAAAAAAAATCAATACGCTTATTATCTCGAAGGTTTTGAAAAAGACTGGAATTATGCCGGAAATAACAGAACGGCAACCTATACAAACCTTGCGCCGGGCAATTATACTTTTAAAGTAAAATCAGCCAATGCAGATGGTTCCTGGAGCAATAATCAATTAGAATTAAAAATAAAAATACTGCCGCCGTGGTGGAAAACAATCTGGGCTTATTTAATATATGCCGCTATTTTAATTTTTCTGATTCGATATTTTAATACTATTTATCAAAATCGTTTTAAAGCGAAACAGGCCATTATTTTAGAAAAAGAAAAAATGATTCAGCTGGAGAAATTAAACAATAAAAAGTTACAGTTCTTTACCAATATTTCGCATGAATTCAGAACGCCTTTAACGCTGATTATTAATCCACTGGAAGATATTTTAAAGAGTAAAAAAATATCACCGGAAATACATAACAAATTAAAAATCGTACACAAAAGCTCTGACAGGCTTTCGAGGCTGATTAATGAGCTTATGGATTTTAATAAATTAGAATTCAATAAAATTTCGCTTCAGGCGAAGAAAATTGAAGTCGTATCTTTTACAGAAGGAATTATTGGCTATTTTGATGAAGAAGCGGCTGCCCGAAATATTAAAGTTAATTTTGAATCTTCAGAAGAAGAACTCGAAGACTGGCTTGATCCTAAAATGCTGGAAAAAATACTTTTTAATATTATTTCAAACGCATTTAAATTTACTCCTGATAGTGGTTCAATAACTATTGCAATAGATACTTCAGAAACTGAAAATGCTTTAATAATTCATGGCGAAAAAGTACCTTCATTCTCTATAACTATTACAGACACAGGATCTGGAATTCGCAAAAAAGATTTAAACAGAATTTTTGATCGTTTTTACCAGGTTAATAATATCAACAAAGATTATTACGGCAGCACGGGAATTGGTTTAGAAGTCGTAAAACAATTTATTGAACTTCATAAAGGAAAAATTGAAGTTGAAAGTGAAGTTGGCGAAGGCACAAAATTTAAAGTAACATTTCCTTTAGGCAATTCTCTTTATAAGAAAAATGAAATCGTTAATGAAGTTTTCAAACCTGAAAAAACTAAAAATCAATTTCTAGCTGAAACTATTAATAATCAAACAGATCAAGATGATTTTACAGAAGAAATCCCAGATAATTCTGCAGAAGAAACTACAAAATCATATACCGTTTTAATTGTTGAAGATAATCCTGAATTGCGAAATTATCTAAAAGAAGAACTAAGCAAATCATACAAAGTGATTACTGCCGAAAACGGTAAAAAAGGTTACGAACTTGCGGTACAAAAACTACCGGATTTAATTATTACCGATGTTATTATGCCTGTTATGGACGGACTGCAATTGTGTAAAAACATAAAAGGAGATTTAAAAACAAGTCATATTCCGCTTTTAATGCTGTCGGCAAAAGCCATGGTAAAAGACAGATTAGAAGGTATCGATTCTGGTGCAGATATGTATTTGAGCAAACCATTTGAACTGGATATTTTAAAATCAAGTCTCGCACAGCTTATTACAAGCAGACAAATTATGTTTAAGAAATTTTACAGCGGTATTACAAAACAAGGAAAAGATAAAACAACATCGCTGGATAATGATTTCATTCAAAAAATCCTGCATTTCATCAATGAAAATATCAGCGAACCAGAATTGACGGTAGAACTTTTATCTACTAAAATTTATTTAAGCAGAAGTCAGCTGTATCGAAAAATAAAAACACTAACTGGAGTTTCTGTTAACGAATTTATTCGAAATGTACGTTTAGAAAAAGCAAAACAACTTATAGAACAAGGCAATAATAATATTAATGAAATAAGTTATAAAGTTGGGTTTACTTCTCCCTCCTATTTTGCGAAATGTTATAAAGTTAAATACGGTCATTTACCCAATCAGGAAAAAAAGGCAAAAGAATAAACTATACAAAAACTATTCAAACCAATTAATTCAAAAAGACAAAAATGAATTCGTAAAGAGCTTCGGTATAAAACTGAAGCTCTTTTTTTTGTCAGTCAATTTTTTCAAAAATGGCAGCTTTTAACCTCAGTTAAAAATCAACATATCAAAAATATTATCATTCTTTTTTAAACAAACAATATTTTTTAAGTGAAAATTTTAGCAATATCTCAGTAGTTATTTTTCTACTCAAACGATGTATTTAGCTTAAAATAAGGGTTCGCGTGTTTTTTTTGCATCATCTGTTGCACAATATGCATCATCTGTTCTACAATACAACACCTCTACAATATACTTTCGTTAAGAAATATTTAAGAAAAAATTCTCTTGTCAAAACTCAAAACAATTTACCCAACAGAGAATCAAAATTTTGAATGTTTTTCTAAAACTTAACGATTAACTAATTATTTCAAGTAAACTAACAACCAAATTTTTATGCAGAAAAGAACATTAAAAAAACTATTGTGTTTAATAGTATGTATGTGGGGGAATTTTTTCTTCGCACAAACTGTTAAAGGTAAAGTAACATCTGGCGGAGCCAACCTACCGGGTGTTAGTGTAATAGTACAAGGAACAAAAAACGGAACCGTTACCGATTTTGACGGAAGCTTCGTTTTAAACAATGTAGAACCAAAAGCGTTGCTGCTTTTTAGTTATGTAGGATATAAAAATTTATCATTACCCGCAGACACAAAAGGAGTTATGCAGGTTACGATGGTAAGTGACCTCGAGAAATTAAACGAAGTTGTGGTTATTGGGTACGGAACTTCGAAAAGAAAAGATATTAATGGAGCTGTTTCTTCTATCAAAGCTTCAGAAATTCAGGACAAACCTTTTATTTCTATCGATCAGGCGCTTGTGGGTAAAGCTGCGGGTGTAAACGTTACTCAAAATTCAGGAACGCCTGGAGGGGGAATTTCGGTACAGATTAGAGGAATTACTTCTATTAACGGAAATGAACCTTTGTATGTTATTGACGGAACTCCGGTTTTTGCTGATAAAAACAACGAGACATTCTCATTCAGCGCATTAGGCGGAGGAAACGGACAAACTAAAAACTCGGCTTTGTCTGGTTTGAATATTTCGGATATTGAAACTATTGACATTTTAAAAGATGCATCGGCAACAGCAATTTATGGTGCGAATGGTGCAAACGGTGTGGTTTTGATTACAACTAAAAAAGGAAAAAAAGGAAAATCAAAATTTGCTTACGAAACTTATTTAGGAACTCAGCAAATAACCAATACCGTTGACGTTTTAAACTTACCGCAGTATGCTAAATATCAGGCAAAAATTTACCAATTAAACGGTGAGCCTGTTCCTTATCAATATCAAAAACCAGATCTATTAGGAAACGGAACAAACTGGCAGAACGAACTTTTTAGAACGGCTACGATGTACAATCATCAGTTGTCATTTTCTGGAGAAAAAGAAGGAACACGTTATTATACTTCTTTAAATTATTTTGATCAGGAAGGAATTGTTTTAAATTCAGATTTCAACAGATTATCAATGCGTTTAAATGTTGATTCTAATGTAAAATCATGGCTGAAAATTGGTAACAGTTTATCGGTAAGCAAATCGTCTCAGCAAGTAGTTAGAAATGATGACCGAGGCGGATTAGTCATGAACGCTTTAAGACAATCTCCAGAATTACCAGTTAGAACTCCGGATGGTTCGTATGCAGGACCCACAACAGGTTTAGGATCTTCTGCAAATGAGGCAACAAATCCAATCGCATTGTCTGAATACAACAATTCGACTACAGAAAGATTTAAAATCAACGGAAATTTATTTGCCGATTTTACGCTGATCAAAGGTTTGGTTTTTAGAACCGAGTTAGGATACGATTTAAACTTTTCAAAAAGCAGCACTTTTGCCCCAAAATATACTTTAGGAAATGTATCTGAACTTTTAAACAAATCGTTTAAACAGCAGGATCAAAGTTATTATTGGAACATCAAAAATTATTTAACTTATAATAAAACATTAAACGAGAAACATAATTTTACTTTCTTATTAGGTCAGGAAGCGCAGGAAAGTTATTATGAATATATAAGCGGATACAGAACCGGTGAATTCCTGAACAAAGATTTTACAAACTTAAACATTGGTGACATTGATACAGCGTTAAACGGAAATGGTTCTGGAAGATGGGCTATGACCTCTTATATCTCAAGATTAAATTACAGTTTTTCTGATAGATATTCTTTCTCAGCTTCTTTAAGAGCCGATGCTTCGTCAAACTTTGGCCCTAACAACAAATGGGGTTATTTCCCTTCATTTTCAGGAGGATGGACTGTAAGTAACGAAAAATTCTTTGAGCCTTTATCAAACACCATCAATTACCTGAAATTTAGAGCTGGTTATGGTTTGGTAGGAAATCAAAATATTCCGGCCAACCGATATCAGACTATTTTATCACTTCTGGCATCGCCATTTGGAGGTGTTTCTCCAACAATTGACAATTTAGGAAATCCGGATATCAAATGGGAATCTCTTAAATCTTTCAATGCTGGTTTTGAACTGGCAATGCTAAATAACAGAGTAAAATTAGATTTTGATTATTATATTAAAAACTCATCTGATTTCCTTACCAAACAAATCAATGACGAATCGAATCAAAGTGCTCTTAATTATTACCTGAATACGGGCGAAATTGTAACAAAAGGGGTTGAACTTACGCTGAATACGAGAAATATTTCAACCGAAAATTTTACCTGGGACACTACGCTTATTTTTTCAAAATATAATAATGAACTGACTCGTTTTCAGGGTGAAGGAAAATCTCTGTTAGGAAAAGTACAATTTGATTTATATACCGTTACCAGAACTACAGAAGGTGAACCAGTTGGACAATTTTATGGATATGTAACCGATGGTTTGTTTAAAAATGCTGCTGAATTAGCTGCAGGGCCAGTTCAGGAAACAGGAACAGGAATTGGAGATATTCGTTTTAAAGATCTTAACGGAGATGGAAAAATTGACAGCAAAGATCAAACCGCTATAGGAAGTGCAATTCCTGATTTTACGTATGCTTTTACTAATAATTTCAGATACAAAAACTTCAATCTTGGAGTTGTTTTAACCGGAAGTCAGGGCAACCAGATTTACAACTTTACTCGTCATTATACAGATGGAATTTATCCAGGATTTGGAGATAGATTCGGAAATGTCAGCACACAGTCCATGCGCGCTTTTGAACCGGGCGTAAACGAAAATACAGATGTGCCGAGAATTACGCTTACCGATCCAAATGGAAACGGAAGAATCTCAAACCGATTTGTGGAAGATGGTTCTTATTTAAGAATTCAGAATGTTTCGTTGAGCTACGATTTACCAAACAAAATATTCGATAATTCTTTTATCTCTAAAGTAAGATTGTATGTAAACGTTCAAAATTTATACACGTTTACAAAATACACGGGCTTTGACCCTGCCCTTGGAAATTTAGATCAGAATATAACATTAAGCGGAATTGATTTAGGACGTTATCCTGTACCAAGAACAACTTCTGTTGGGGTGAATTTAGAATTCTAAGATTGATAAAAAAACACATTTAACTTAATGATTCATACTCATTAACATAAAAATATAGTTATGAAAAAACTTTTTAAACTTTTTATGATGGGAATGCTGATACCATTGCTGTCTTTATTTTCTTGTTCAGATGATTTTTTGGATGCACCATCTGAAAATCAATTAACACCAGCTGATTTACCCGAAGGAGTTACCGCTTTTGACGGAATCGCAGAGAGTTTGTACTTTAAACCGTGGTTTACTTTTAATGATAAATTCCTGATTGCTGTTGGTGATATGTACGCCGGAAACGCTTTTACTTTTGACGGCGCTTATGCTCAGTTTAAAGATGCTCAGGTAACATCACAAAACCCAATTTTGACAGAAGGATATGTTTCGTTGTTTTCGGTTGTCGATCAATCGAATAATTTAATGAGTTTAGTGGAAGAGAGAAAAAGTGAACTTCCGGAAGCATCGTATAAAAATGCCATTGCAATATCTCGTTTTATGAGAGCAAATGCTTATTTCTATTTGGTGAGAACTTTTGGAGCCGTGCCAATTATCAATAAAGCAGGTTCTGCAGCGCAGCCAAAAAGAAACCTTGTTTCAGACGTTTATAAATTCATCAAACAGGATTTAGAATACGCTGTGGCAAATTTACCGGAAAGAGCTGCCAAAAAAGGCTACGTTACTAAATATGTGGCTATGGGTATTTTGGCAAAAGTGCATTTGACTTTAAATGAATATGCAGAATGCGCCGCTTTAACCCAAAAAATTATGGGTAACCAATACATTTTAATTCAGGATTACGGGAACTTATTCAGCAGTCCTGAAAATAACAACAGCTCCGAAAGTATGTTCGCTTTACAATGGAAAGCGATTGCTACAGAATGGGGAACACAAAATACCAATCAGGCATATATAGTTCCGGGAGGTACAGGAATTACTGGCGGAGGTGACGGATGGGGAGTTTACCTTCCTTCTATCTCTTTACAAAATGGATTTGAACCAAAAGATACCAGAAAAAAGAGTACAATCATGACAGATGGTGACTTTTATCCTGAATTATTAAAAAACCAAGGTGGATTTACGTATAAAAAAATATACTCTTCTACAGCAGCTAATTTCAGAAAATACATTGTAGGTTCTGCAGCCGAAAGAAACGATGTGTTTTTTATGAGAACTTCTCAGAACACGATCATTTTAAGATATTCTGATATTTTATTGATGAATTCTGAAGCGATTTTGGCCGGAGCACCTTCCACTGCTTCTGCATCTGCTTTAAGTTCTTTTAATGAAGTAAGAGCAAGAGCCGGATTGCCAGCTAAAACAGTCTTAACAAGAGACGATTTGTTTAATGAAAGAAGAATTGAATTTGCATTGGAAGGACAATATTTCTTCGATTTGAAACGCCGCGGTCTGGCCGAAGCAACAGCAATCATTTCACAGCAAGAAGTTGGTTTTTATTCTGATGACGCACGAACAGAATTGATTTCCAGAAAGATAACTCCGGGAAGCAATTATTTTGAACTGCCGTTACCGCAGTCTGCTATTGATACTAACCCGTCATTATTAGAGCCTCCAGTTCCTTTTAACTTTAACTAACTTATCATGATCAATAAAATAAAATATACAATTCTAATTCTTTTCGCATTGACTGCTTTTACAGCCTGCGATAACGACGATGCAGTTACTGCAAATGTAGATGCTATGGTTGCAGAACCGGGAGATTTACTTAATCAGGCTTTTCCATTAAACAAAGTGAGAGTGGAAGGAAAAGGTTTAGAAGGATTAAAAAAAATTACGCTGGATAATAAAATTGACATCAGTTTCAATCCCAATTACAATTCAGATAAATCGTTTATTTTCACTATTCCTTTTGATGAAAAACTAGGAAGCCGATTTGGAAAACAGCCCATTACATTTATAACCGGAACGGGGTCTGTAACTAAAGAAATTGAAATTTTACAGCCTGTTCCAACCATTACAAAAACAATTCCGGCAGTAGCAACTCCGGGATTTCCGTTAGAAATTGAAGGAACTTGGTTTTATAATATTTCATCGATAACCTTAGGAGGAAAAACAGTAAGTTATACACTAAAATCATCTACTTCTGTTATTATCGGTTTACCTGCCAATGCCGTTTCAGGATCTGAACTGGTAATTACTACACCGGGAGGTGCTGCCAAACAAACAATAAATTTTGCAACCATTGTTTTAGTATCTGATTTTGATGGAAATGGCGTAAGAACCGAATGGACTTCTTATGGCGATATTGAAAGTTTTAATGCGAGTACTACAGGTGGGCCAACAGGAAATTACACCACATTAGTTTGGGGCGGTTCAACTGCAAATGGTTATAACGGAAGCAGTGCCGGCGGTGGAGCAAGTTTCTTAAGTGCTTCTAATACAGATGCAACAAAAGCTTATATTGATATTGATGTAAGTGCAAATGTTGTTGGGGCTAATTTTGCCATTCAGTTAAATACTATCGACGGTGTAAACTATGGTTATAATTTTAAAATCACCGATGTAAACTGGACAACCAAAACCATATCAATAGCTGATTTTAAAGATAATTACGGTTTTGGTTCTAACACTGCTGTCAATTTAAATCCTTCTAAAATTAATGAAATTAAAGTTGGAGTTGCTCAGGGAGATTCGCCTAATCCAAGTGCCATTAAATTTGATAATATCAAGATACGTTACCAATAATTGATTGGTCTTTAACTAAAAAAAGAGGCTGTTTCAATTACAGCCTCTTTTAAAAGTAAACCAAATAAATAACTATAAATAAGGACATTTTCTCTAAAAGAATATCCTATAATAAAAAACAGTATGAAAATTAAATTTTTACTAATGCTGACCAGCGTCGTCTTCTTTTTAAATGCCTGCTCAAAAGACGACAATGAAGCTGCTGAAACTTTAGAAACGCCAGTTGCAAACGCTCCAAAAGATGTAAATGATAATGGTTTTAAAGCAAAATGGAATTATGTTTCCTATTCAAAAAGCTATCTTCTGGATGTTTCAACCACAGCAGACTTTACCACTTTTGTCCCAAATTACAATGCAAAAGAAGTTACTGATTTAAATGAAGTTGTCGTAGGCTTAACCGGAGGAACTCAATATTATTACCGGGTAAGAGCTAAAAATGAAACAGAAATTTCAGGTTATTCGAATGTAATTAGTGTTGTAACAACAGGTTCAAGCGGTATTCCTGAAGATCCTACTTTTTTAAAAGTAAAAGTAAATAAGCTAGCCAATCCGTTTTTTGTAGGTATGGCGATAAAAGCGTCACAATTGACAAACGGAAGTCCGTATGATATTATTTTGAAAAATGAATTCAGCAGTATTTCTGCCGAATACGAAATGAAAATGGATCAAATTTCGACGGCAAGCGGTGTTTACAACTGGACGGTTGCCGACAAAATTGTGGCTTACGGAAATGCCAATAATATCAATGTTCATGGACATGCTTTAGTTTGGCATAATTCGGTACCACAATGGTTAAAAGATTTTTCTGGTACGGATGCGGAATTTGCTGCAGAAGTTAAAAAATACATTACAGATGTTGTTACGCATTACGCAGGAAAAGTAAAATCATGGGATGTGGTTAACGAAGCTGTAGATGACAATGGCGGTGCAATGCGAAATACTATTTTCTTGCAGCGAATGGGACCTAATTATGTAAAAGACTGTTTTCAATGGGCAAGAGCTGCCGCAACTGCTGCTGGCGATACATCATTATTATTATTCTACAATGATTATGCAACTTCAACTAATATTGCCAAACAAGATAAAGTTTTTAGTATTGCCGATGATTTAAAAGCAGCTAATGTGATTGATGGAATTGGTTTCCAAATGCACAACACTTATTTAAGTCCGACAAAAGCTCAAATAGAAACTGATCTTAACAGAGCGGTATCAAAAGGCTTAAAAATCCATGTTTCTGAATTGGATATTCAAGTAAATCCATCTAATGATATCTCGAGTTTTACAAACGAAAGAAGGTTAGCCCAAAAAGAAAAATACAAAGAAATGGTGAAAATTTATAATGCGCTTCCGGCAGCAAATAAATACGCCTTAACCATTTGGGGAATGAAGGATAATGAATCCTGGATTCCGTTTAATGCAGAATTAAATCATCCCGGAAATGACTGGCCTTTATTGTACGATTCAAATTTTGCAGTTAAAAGTTCGCATACAGGCTTTCTGGAAGGTTTAGATTAAATTTTTTAAAACTATAATACTTTACTCAACTATTAATAACCAAAAAATTAAATTATGAAAAAATTAAATTTGTTAGCGTTAACAGTGACATGTGTATTAGGTTTAGGGTTTGCATCTTGTGCAGAAGACACAAATCCAACTGTCAAAGATCAATCGGCAAGTGTAAGTACAAAAAACAGTACAAGCAAAGTAGCCGGCTCACCTTGGGTTAAACAATTTGAAGATACATTTGATGTAGGCTCCAATTTGTCACAATGGACAAAAGAACAGCGTGCAGATTATAATTCATGGTATTGCGACTATGCCAGTTCAGTGCCTACTACACAATGGAGAGACGGAAAACAATGTTTGGAAATCAAGACTACAAAATTGAGCACATATAAGTATCAATCAGGGTTCATTTCTTCTCATTATCAATACAAGCCTGAAAACAATACAGAGTATATGCTTTCCGCCAATATTAAATTAATAGCAATGGATGGCGGAACTTACAAGTCTTTCACGGAAACTTACGGTGCGTGGCCTGCTTTTTGGTCCGTACAGCAAAATGGCTGGCCAACCAAAGGAGAAATAGATATTATGGAAGGTTATTCATTTGCCCCAAATGCAAGTCGTTTTACTTCAAATCTTTTTTATGGAACTTCTTCGGGAACAAATTTATTAGGAAACGCTGCTGAAAGAAACTATCCTGGGAATTTTAATATTAACGGAAACGGCGGATGGCACTTGTATGAATCATTTTGGAAAATGCAAAACAATGTAGTAACCGTAACTATAAAAGTTGACAATGTAACGGTTTCAACATACACAAACAGCAGTGCAGGCAATCTTAACTTAAACAATTTTGGACCACACTCTATTATATTTAATCTGAATGTTGGATCAAAAGATTCTAATTTTATTGACCCTAATAAAATCAACTTATTTTCGACTGTAATGATGTGGGTAGATGATGTAACGGTTTACAAAAGACCGCTTTAATACTATAAGTTATTTCTACAAAAGAATAAACCTGCAAATCAAAAGATCTGCAGGTTTTTTATTTTAATGGTAAAATCTAAAGGCAATTCTTATTTTCCCGGGACTTTAAATGTATCTTTTTTATACTAATACAGCTCCACCATCTATAACAAGAGATTGCCCTGTTACATGAGGCTGTTTTATTAGATAAAGAAAAGCCTGCGCAATATCCTCAGGTTCGCCTACTCTTTTTAATAAAGAACTATCTTCAATATATTTATAGAATCCAAGGCGATCTTCCTCACTTAGATTGTCCCATAAATTTGTTTTAATAACGCCGGCTGCAATATTATTTACTCTTATTGGCGCAAGTTCAACCGCCATAGCTCTTGTAAGAGCATTCATCGCACCGCAAATACTGGCTCCCATACTGTAGCCCGTAGCAGGACGCTCACCAAAACTACCACTCATTAATGTTATCGAACCACCTTTATTAAGGTATTTTTTTCCATATTTAATTGCCGCAATTACACCCCAAAAGCGAATCATAAAAAAGTTTTTAGACTCTTCAATATCCATATTGTCAATCATACTCATGTTTATGTTTTCACCGGCAGTGTAAATTAAGTGATCAAAATTTCCTATTTGATTAAAAAGATTTTTTATATTTTCTTCATTGCTTAAATCAACGGAAAATCCTGTGCTTTTATCAGAAAGTAATTCTAAAGCTGCAGACAATCTATTGGGATTACTCGAAACTATAACAACACTTGCACCTTCTTTTACTGCCGCTTTTGCTGCTGCCAATCCAAGGCCGGAACTTCCACCTAAAATAACAATCTTTTTGCTGCTTAACGGTTCTTTTGTTTTTAACTCATTTTCCATGATATATTTTTTAAAATTATATCACAAATTTATTGGGCGTATTGATTATTGCATTTACCAATTGGTAAAAACGAATAGTCCAAAAAAAAATTCTTTTTTGTACGGAATAGATTTTTTATTAAAAATGAATAATGCGTAATGAGAATCCAGCAAGGATAAAATTCATTACACGCTGAGTGGTAAATGTAAAGTAAATAATTAGTGAATATTCCTGCGAATTCTACTTAATGACTGCTGAGTAACACCAAGATAAGAAGCAATACTGCTTAAGGAAACAAGTTTAGCAACATGTGGCTGCTGCTTAAGAAATAATTGATATCGAGATAACGAATCAAGACCTAAATAACTGTTTCTTAATTCTACCTTGTCAAGGACTGCTTTTTGTATAATTTGATCTATGAGCTTTCCTATATGCGGTAAATTATCGTATAAAAACAATAAATTCTCTTTACTGATCACTATGGTTTTTAGAGAAGAAGCCGCTTGTATAGCTTCTATAGCCTCTACTTGATTTGTAAAACTTTTTAAAATTGTACAAAACTGGTTTTCTTTAAAAAAAAAGTTAGTTACAATATTTCCATTTTCTTTGAGAACAGTAATTTTTGAAACTCCTTCACAAATAAAAAAAAGCTCTCTGCAAATATTATTTGGATAAAAAAGATAATCTCCTTCTTTGTATTGGCGTGTTTCCAGTAAATCAGTTATAAGTAATTGATCCTTTATTTCAATCGACGCAAAAGACTCTAAGTAATTTATTAATTGGTTCGCCATTGTAAATTATTTTAGAACAATAATAAGTTCAAAAAATATTTTAAAATAGATTCCCTGTTGGTTCTGAAAGCTACATGATTATACTTTTGAAACAGGAATAACATTATTTTCCAAAAATACAATTAACTCCTTTATATTTCTACTTTCAGCATCTTTATTTGAAATCGAAATAATATATCCATTTCTTTCTTTAATGTAAAGCAAAAGCAGGTCTTTAGTTAAAATCACTTTTTCAATCTTACTTAATTTGTGTTTAAAACCTCCTAAAGGAGAATAAACATAAAGAAAAGAGTTTGTAAAATTAAACCGGTATCTATTGATGAAATTTCCTGATTTTAATAATTTGTTTGTTAGATAAAATATGGCTTTGCAAATTGAATTTACAATCGAATATTGAATCATTAAAAAAAGTATTATGAGTGCTAAGCTTTTTATAACCCAGTCTATTAAATCATTATCACTTTTTAAATTGATAAAAATCAACAGGAATAAAAAAACGCCAAGCAGGGCTGAAACCCTTTCTTTAAAAAGATGTTTAAAATACATCTTATTTAGTTTTTGAATTTCTGGTACACTTAATCCAAACTCCAATGAAAAATTAGTAGTATTCATTTTTTTAATGTATTAAAATCTTGTTTTTGCACTTTACAATTACAAAATTATTTCAACATTAAGATTTCGAATATACTATTTAAGTCAAAATATTACCACAATAAGACATTTTCTAATTTTAAAATCGAAAATAAAATTGTGTAAATAGATTTTTCAAAAAACAGCAAATTTTATCCAATAATTATCATTAAAAAACAGCCTTAATAAATTAAAAAAATATCATAATAAGACATAAAAACAAACACTATTTATTTTGTTTTCAAATAGTTAATTAATAACTAATCTTTAAGAGATATAACTCGATTATTTAATTATTTTTGCCTGATTTTAAAACATTTCTTACAAATGAAATTTCAGGAAACCGAAGAAAAATTGAAAGAACGCATTAAAGAATTAACTTGTCTTTACGAAATTTCTAAAACAATATCGCAGTCACATTCTATTGAAAAAAAGGTTTTGAAAAAAATCATTTTATCCATTAAAAATGCATGGAAATTTAATAATGATGCTATTGTAGAACTTCATATTGCAGGTTATTATTTAACGACATCAAAAGTACCCAGAAAAACCGTTTTTCAAATCTGTACAATAAATACTGCATACAGCAATTCTGAATATATTAAGGTACATTATCCACAAGAGAAATACTCTCAGGATGAATTTCTTGAAGACGAACAAAAACTTCTGAATACCGCTGCTGTCGAAATTGGCAATTATATTGAAAAGTTTCAAATATTAGAAAGAAAACAGTCTTTACGCAGAACAATTGAACGAATGGACCGTTTATCCACTCTCGGCGAAATGACTGCCGGAATTGCACATGAGCTCAATAATCCGCTTGGAAACATTTTAGGATATGCCGAACTGATTAAATTAAGTAACACTGATCCCGAAATAGATTCTGATATATCTACAATTATAAAAAGCACTATATATACTCGTGAAGTAGTAAAAAAATTAATGTTTTTTGCTTCTGAAATGCCGCATCAGGCTAAGCTTGAAGAAATTAAACCCATCGCAACATTTGCTTTATCTTTCTTAAAACAAAACTTTCAAAAAAAAGATATCAAAAGCGAGTTAATTATTAAAGATGATTACTTGACCGCAAAAGTTGATTCGGTTCAAATTACACAGGTTTTTTTCAATTTATTAATAAATGCAATTTATGCATCACCGCCAAAAAGCATCATAAAAACAATTATCGATAATGATTCTGATTACTTATACATAATTGTGCAAGATGAAGGTCACGGAATAGCCGACGAAATTAAGGATAAAATATTTGAACCTTTTTTTACAACTAAAAAAATAAACACCGGCTCCGGCTTAGGACTGAGTGTTGTTCATGGAATTGTTAAAAGTCATAATGGCGAAATAACCGTAACAGATAATCTTCCACAAGGAGCAGTCTTTACTATAAAAATACCAATTAGTTAATTCAAAATGAATCTGAAAAAAGAAAACCAGATGATTACTAAGATATAATGCAGTACTGTATATTGCTGTATTTCTTTTCTTAAGATCGTCGTTTAGACAAATTTCTGTCGTACATAATAATGGCTCCTGCCACGGCTACGTTTAAGCTTTTTTCTGATTTGAATTTTACCAGATGATGACATTTATCCATTGCTTTTTTAGATAAGCCGTGATCTTCGGCACCTAATAAGTAAACACAGCGTCTTGGATGTTCGAATGTTTCTAAATCAGAGGCTTTATCTGTTAATTCAACTCCAACCAATCTTGCTCCTTTTGGTAAGTTTTCAAAAAAAGCTTCAAAGGTTTCATAATGAAAATATGGAATTGATTTTACTGCATCGTGAGTATCACAAGCTTGTTTGGCATATCGATTACCTATGGTAAATATAAAAGTAGCGCCTAAATTTTGAGCCGATCGCCATAAAACACCAAGGTTTTCAGGAGTTTTACCATTCTGTATTCCTATCCCGAAATATTCATTTACAAAATTATCATTCATAAAGGCAAAAGTACAAACTGTTAGTACATAAATCAATTATTTAAAGCCTTTACAACAGAAAGTTTTTATTTACTGATCCAGCCAGTTTTTAAATTCTGCCACTTTATTTTTACTGATAATAATATCTATTTTCGGGTCTGGTTTTATAATGAGTTTCAACTGATTTTTGCCATAAAGCAATATACTGCTAATAGAACTTATATTTACAATAATTTGTCTGTTTGCTCTGTAAAAAGTAGTTTGATCCAGCCATTTCATAACTTCATCAAGACTGTTGTTACTGTTGTATTGACGGTTATCAAAAGTATAGATATATGTAATTCCGGTGTCGAGTAAAATATAGGCAATATCTTCTATATTCAGCTTTATCAATTCATCTTTATGATAAGTGAGAATTCTTTTCTTTGGTATTTCAGAATCTTTCACTGCATCATTTTGAACACTTACATCTGCCAGATTTTGTAGTTTTTGCTGATTTGAATTTAATTGCAGATTCAGTATTCGCAACTCATTTACTCTTGAATTCAGGTCTTCTTTTTCAAGATCGAAAACTCTTTCGTATTTTCTGTAAATAAGTCGTATGATTATATAGCAGCAAACGCTTATAAATATTGTGCTTAAAAAAAGGCTTACTATAAACTGCAGATATAAATCTGATAGTTCCTCATCTAAAACAGCTAAATTAGCGTGCGAAGCCACCATCCAGTCTGTTCCGGCAACAGGATTTATATTTATTATTTCTGATTTTCTTTCCGGATTATTCGGAAATGTACGCAAACCTCCTGCTTTTTCTCCTTGTTCCAGAACCGTGCTTAATGGTTTAAACTCTTTATTTCCTATTTTGTTTACCTGAGAATTGTCTTGTTGAATTTTAAGTCCAATTAATGCCGGATTAGGATGACAGAGTTCAATTCCTTTTTGATTATACATACAGATAAAATCACTTTTTATATCTGTATTTTCGATGCTTACCTGAAGATTGCGAATTACCTGTTCCTGAGATAAACCACTGCGAAGCTGTTGTTCTAAAAGTCGGGAAATTTCCCTAACTTCCCTTTCCCCAGATTCTAATTTACTATTGCATAATTTTTCTTTGGCTGACTGATACAAATAAGTACTGGAAATTATACTAATAATCAGCACAACAATACTAATGCTTATTAGTGTCAAAGTATAGAGCTTTGCTTTTTTCATAAATTTTGGTAAGCCTTAAAACGAAATCAGTTTAGAAAATTTTGCTTAGGCTAAAATAAGCAATTTATTTAGCTTACACTATTCGGCTTTACGGGTTAAAAATTCCCTTTGGAGTAATTAAATCTTTTAAACACTGGGGTTAACACTAATTTTGATTTCATTATTTATTTCAACTTAAAAATAAAACAAATGAGAAAAGGACTTAAAATCATCGCAATTTTACTGCTCGCATTTATTGCTTTACAATTTTGGAAACCTGAAGAAATTAAATACACCACGCCAACAAAGAACTTAACTAATGTTCCGGCAGATGTGAATACTATTTTAAGAAATTCCTGTTTTGACTGTCATTCAAATACAGCCAATCTTGCCTGGTTTGACAAAATTACGCCTGCTAATTTTCTGGTAGCTTCTCATATTAAAGATGGACGAAAAGCGCTTAATTTCTCTAATTGGGATTCTCTGGAGAAACCCAAACAAAATGCTTTACTCTTTTACGCTTTCAATAAAATATTATCCGGCGAAATGCCTCTTAAGAGTTATACTGCTTTACATCCTTCTGCAAAATTGAATGATAACGCCATCGCTGTTTTAAAAAATTATATAACTACAAGGGCAGTCCGTAAACCAAATCAGAATATTTCGTTTACTCCTATTTCTCAGACTGATGGAAAAAAACTGCCAAATAAAAAATTAACTGATTATACGAAAGTAAAACCTACTCTAAATAATATTTCATACATACCCGACTTTAGAAACTGGAAAGCTGTTAGTACATCTGACCGTTTTGATAACGGCAGTATGCGCATTATTTACGGAAACAAAATTGCCGTAAAAGCTATTGCTGAACATCAAACCAACCCCTGGCCCGACGGTGCAATTTTTGCCAAAACAGCCTGGAAACAAAAAACTGAAGCCGATGGAACCATATCTGCCGGAGAATTTATTCAGGTCGAATTTATGATAAAAGATGCTGAGAAATATAAATCGACTAAAGGCTGGGGATGGGCAAGATGGAAAGGAAATGATTTAAAACCTTACGGAGATAATGCCAGTTTTGATCAGGAATGTATTTCGTGCCATAATCCTGTAAAGAATAACGATTATGTTTTTACAACTCCGCTTCATCTCGATATCAATAAATTTAATATCTACAATCAAAACAAAAAAATATGAGACCATTTCACTTTATCACAATTGTACTTTTTATTACACTTTTAAGTTGTAATGAAAATAGTAAACACAACATTAACGAAAAAGCTTCTGTATCAGCATTAGATGTACTGCCTGAAAATCCTTTATTATTGTCTCCCATTACATTTTCTATTAATCCAAAAAAAGGCACTATGTCGACTTTATACGGAAATACTACTGCATTTCAGTATGCAAAAACGAGAGTAGACAGTTCTTATCCTCAAGGATCTGTTTTATATGAAGTTAACTGGAAACAAAAACCAGATTCGCTATGGTATGGCGCTAATATTCCGGATAAAATAATTAGTGTAGAAAAAGTAGCATTTACAGGAGATTCAATTCCTAAATATGAATTGTATGTGGGCCATCCTTTAAAAAAAGTTTCTTTTAACAATGAAAATAAAAGAATAGCTTCGATAGTATCTAAACGTATGGCAGAAACTCCTTAACATAAAAAATTATTCGTTCTTACTTTAAACATAATGAACTTCCATAATTAAACCATTATGGAAGTTTATTCTTTAATTAATATTATCAAATTTTTACGACATTTTCTAAAGTAAAATTGAATGGCTCAGCATCTTCACCTAGCCCGCCGCCTGTCATTATAATATCAGCTTCACTTATACCTAATAAATTAATTTCGGTATTAACTTGCGAGAGAATAGCAGAATTCATTATTCCTCCTTCCATAACCTGAGAAACTACACCTATATAAATACGAGGATGAAACTTAAATGCAGCCTTTTGGCCAGAAGCTAAATTATTTTTAGTCGCTACTATTTTGCCTCCTTTATAGCAGTAAACATTCAATACCCCATGAGGTAATTTATTGCTTATTTCAACTTGAGTGTTATTTACTGAAAGGCCTGAGTATCGTGTATGTAAACTTAATGAATAATCCGGCACTATTTCATAAGCTTCGCCTATACGGGTAGTCAATCTAGTGGAATAATTTCCATAAGAATCTTGTCCTGCAACTTCAAAATTTAACGGTAAAACAAAAGGATGGCTCTCAAATCTAGCTAAATTTTTAATCACTTTCCATGCAACAGTATTCTCTTCAAAATTCTCTGCGGCATTTTTTTGAAAAATTACTACACTTTTATTATTAAGAACTTCTGATTTATTGATGAAGTTTAATTTAATATCATACATAGTCTACTATTTTTTGATAAAACTACTTTTTGATTTTAGAGAAAATAAAAAAGATGGTTCAAACAGACCTAAAAGTGTTATGAAAGAGAAATTTTATGTTATGAATGAAAACATATAATTTCTTTCAGTCAAATATGCTTTCTGAAAAATAAAATCTAAATAAAAAAGGGCTGTTTCATAATTCGAAACAGCCCTTTTATTAAGTGCTAAAAGAGATTAACGCCAGCCCAATTCAGGAGCAACGTATTTTAATATTGATGAAAGTACATGCACATTGTACTCAACTCCCAAAGTGTTCGGGATGGTTAGCAATAACGTATCCGCTTCCTGAATGGCTTCATCCTGAGCTAATTCTTTTATAAGTTTTTCCGGTTCTGCAGCATAACTTTTTCCAAAAATGGCTCGTTTATCACTTTCGATATAACCAAAACTATCAGCTTCTTTACCCTGATTTCCAAAGTAAAACTTATCCTGATCGTTGACCAATGCAAAAATCGAACGGCTTACAGAAACTCGCGGTTCGCGATCATGTCCGGCTTTTTTCCAGGCTTCTTTATACAACCTGATTTGTTCTGCCTGCTGAATATGGAAAGGCTTACCATTTTCGTCAAACTTCAATGTAGAACTCTGCAGATGCATTCCGTTTTCGGCTGCCCATACAGCAGTTGCATTTGAGGCAGCTCCCCACCAAATACGCTCGCGTAAGCCTTCAGAATGTGGTTCAAGTCGTAATAAACCCGGCGGATTTGGAAACATCGGATATGGATTGGGTTCTGCAAATCCTTCACCTTTTAATCTTTCCAAAAACTCTAAAGCTTTTTTACGCCCCATATCGGCATCTGTTTCACCCTGATCGGGTTCGTAACCAAAATAGCTCCAGCCATCTATAACCTGTTCCGGTGATCCTCTGCTTATACCTAATTGCAAACGTCCTTCTGAAATTATATCAGCGGCACCGGCATCCTCTACCATGTAAAGCGGATTTTCGTATCGCATATCGATAACTCCTGTTCCTATTTCTATTTTTTGCGTTTTGGCACCAATTGCGGAAAGCAGCGGAAATGGTGATGCAAGCTGTTGGGCAAAATGATGCACTCTGAAATAAGCGCCATCTATACCAATTTCCTCGGCAGCAACTGCCAAATCTATAGACTGAAGGAGTGTATCAGCAGCTGTACGAGCTTTATAGGATGGATGATTGGCCCAATGTCCAAACGATAAAAATCCTATTTTCTTCATATTATAGATAATTTATTAATCCCAAATATACGCATCATTATTGAGTGAATCTAGTACCTTTTCAGAAACTGTTTAATTCAAATCATTATTTAAAAATCACGATCAATATCCTTATTTAATAAATTTTAAATAGTTTTGCTACAACAAGTATTCCTGCTATGAAAAATATTTTGAGTGAAAACGGTGAGCATCTCATTAGCATTAACAAAAGCGAAAATTATTCTTTAGAATCTCCGGTTCAGTTATCTCAATATTCGATCATTTTAGTTCATAAAGGAGAAGGAATCTATCATGCTGATTTTGCATCGTTTAATTTCTCCGGGCCTACAATCTTGTTTTCTACTCCATTGCAAACTATATTTATAGATCAGTCTAAGGATCTGGAATATACCATAATACATTTTCACGGAGATTTTTATTGTATAGAGGCACATCGCGAAGAAGTGGCTTGCAACGGACTTCTTTTTAACAACATTTATTTAGAACCTTCTTTGCTTATTTCAGAACAGCAGCATAATGATTTTTGTAAACTGGTACAAAATTTAGAAGATGAACTCTCCGATCCTGATTCTTCTGAAATGATTTTAAAATCCTATTTGCAGGTAATTTTAGCCAAATGCAGCACTGCAAAATTACGAACCATGGAAAAGGAAACTGTAGTTTTAGCCAAAGATGAAAAAATGGAGCAGTTTAGACTTTTACTCGATGAAAAATTTCTGGTTCTGCATAAACCAAATGATTACGCCGAAATACTTGCTATTTCTCCAAATACGCTTACCAAAAAGAGCGTTAAATATTTTGGAAAAACACCCACTCAGTTAATTCAGGACAGGCTGATACTGGAAGCTAAAAAACTGCTTCATCTTACGACATTCAGCATTAAGGAAATTGCTTATCAGCTGCAATTTAATGACGAATATTATTTTAGCCGTTTCTTTAAAAAATATACACAGATTTCACCTCAAACCTTCAGAAATAAGGGCGGCATTTCTAAAGTGGCATATTTGTCCAAGTAATATCCTTTTTCGTCCATTTTAGGGCTGTTATATCCGCTATAACTTTGTTTCATCAAATAATTAAAACCATTTATTATGAAACGAATGTTAGAATTTTTAGCAAATGCCCAATTTCAGTTTATCAATTTCATCAGAATCTCTATTGCGATTGTAATGATCTGGATTGGCGGACTCAAAGCTTTTCATTATGAAGCTGACGGAATTGTTCCTTTTGTTGCCAATAGTCCGTTAATGAGTTTTTTCTATACTAAAGAAGCTCCGGAATACAAACAATATAAAAATCTCGAAGGTCAGGAAATAGCTAAAAATATTGCCTGGAATCAGGAAAATGGCACTTATGCGTTTTCAATAGGTCTGGGTTTGGTCATTGCATTAATCGGATTTATGAACTTATTGGGTATTTTTTATGCTAAAATTGGTTTGGCTGGAGGGCTTTTAACTTTTGGAATGGCATTGGTAACGCTTTCATTTTTAATTACTACTCCCGAGGTATATGTGCCCAATTTAGGCGGCGACTTCCCTACTGAACATTTCGGTTTTCCTTTTCTTTCTGCTGCCGGCAGACTGGTAATTAAAGATATAATAATGATGGCCGGCGGTCTGGTTGCCGCTTCTGATTCTGCCAGAAGAATACTTTCAATTAAATAATTAAAAAACTCAATATCAACTTTATACAATACATATCATGAAAACAATACAAGTACCAGTTAAAGAACAATTAAATCCAGTTTCACAATCTATTTTAGAAGCTGTACAGTCAAAAATGGGAAAAATTCCAAATCTGTATGCGACCATCGGTTATTCATCATCAGCTTTAAAAGCATTATTAGATACAGAAGCAACGCTTGCAACTGATTCTTCTTTCACAGCAAAAGAAAGAGAAGCCATAAACTTAATTACTTCGCAAATAAACAATTGTGATTACTGTCTTGCAGCGCATACGATGATGGCAAAAATGAGAGGTTACAGCGAAGAAGATACTATTGCGATTCGTAAAGCGCAATACAATGACGCAAAACTTAATGCCGTTATTTTACTGGCAAAATCTATTGCTTCAAACAAAGGAGAAGCGAATCAATATGATTTGGAACGTTTTTTTGAAGCGGGTTACGACGAAAAAGCTTTAATTGAGCTTAATGCCTTAATTGCTTTAAGAAGTTTTACCAATTATGTTTTTGTAAATACTAAAATTCCTGTAGATTTTCCTCTGGCTCCTTCTTTATAATTTCAAATATTTCTTCAAAAAAAGCGCGTCACTAATACTTTTTTAATGACGCGTTTTTCTATTATCAAATATCTCTTTATATATTTTCTGAATCAGTTGTTCCGGAAAACTTTTTAATAATTAAATTTCGTAACCGATCCTGGTTTTCATCTCCCCAGCGTCCTAAAGTACCAATTACAGGAATCAAACTTTCTCCAAATTCTGTAAGACTGTATTCAACCTTTGGCGGTACAACAGGATATATTTTCCTCACAACAAGTTCGTGATCTTCCAATTCTTTCAGTTGGATATTCAAAACTCTTCGTGAAGCATCCGGTATTTTACGCTGTAATTCGCTTGGCCTTTTATGACCTTCATTAATAAACCAAAGCAAACGTATTTTCCATTTTCCATACAGCACTTCACCTATCAGGTCAAGTCCGCAGTTTAGGTTCGGGATTATTTTTCTTTCATACATATAACAAAAATAAGCCTATGTTACGATTTGTACAATAGGGGAAAAATTTATCCCTATCTGAATCGTAATTCCGTACTTGTGAGAAAGTTGCATACTTCTGAAATTTGTACAAAACAAATAAAAATGGAACAAATGTTAGATTATCAGAACGAATTATCAGGCAAAATTGCCTTAGTAACCGGCGGAACAAAAGGAGCCGGAAAAGCCATTGCGGAACGTTTAAAAAATGCTGGCGCAAAAGTAATTATCAGCGCCAGAAACTCCCCTGAAATACCAAACGAAGATTTTTATTTTATTTCGGCAGACTTAAGTAAACCCGAAGGTGCTGCCAAAACGGCTCATGAAATATTTGAAAAATTTGGCAAAATAGATATTCTCGTAAACAATCTTGGAGGCTCTGAAACTCCCGGAGGTGGTTTCGCTGCATTATCAAATACAGATTGGGAAGAAACTATTCAGACTAATTTACTTGCACCTGTTCGATTAGACAAAGCTTTTCTTCCGCAAATGCTTGAAAACAAAAGCGGTGTAATTATTCATATTGCATCTATTCAGGGAAAATTGCCTTTATACGATTCTACGCTGCCCTATGCAGCTGCAAAAGCGGGATTGATTAATTACAGCAAAGGTTTGGCTAAAGAAGTATCTTCAAAAGGTGTTCGCGTGTTAACCGTTTCTCCGGGATGGATTATGACGGAAGCTTCTAAAAGAATGATGGAACGAATTTCTGAAAGCAATAAAATTTCTGTAAAAGAAGCTGAAAAAAGCGTAATAGATGCTTTAGGCGGAATTCCTTTTGGAAGAGCTGCTTTACCGGAAGAAGTTGCTGAACTTGTTGGTTTTCTTGTTTCGTCCAGAGCCAGTTATTTAACCGGAACAGAATATATAATTGATGGCGGTACAATTCCGACAGTTTAAAAAAGTATGAACTATAAAAAAGACAAATTATGAACTTTCCACAAGTAATAAAAGATTTAGTAAACGCTAATAACGATTTTGACAGTACAGCTTTTGCAGACTGTTTTTCTGAAACGGCAATTGCATTTGACGAAGGCAAAACCCATACAGGTAAAGCAGACATAAAAAACTGGATAGAAAAAGCAATGAAAGAATATAGTGCTTCCATGAAACCTGTAGATTTTGAAGGAGATGCTGAAAAAGGGATTTTAAAAGCAGAAATTTCCGGAAATTTTCCCGGAAGCCCTTTGATACTTACTTATGATTTTAAATTTCAAAATGAAAAAATAGAATCGTTAAGAATCAGTTAAATATAAAGTTAAGATACATTATTTTAATGATAACTTTAATAACAAATACTCTGATGTAATCTAAATGTGATTTACATCAGAGTATTTTGTTTAGCACCTATTTAAAAAAGGAATTATGGTCTTTAAAATTTATTTTTTGTCGTCAAGAAATACATATAACTTCTGTATTTTTCCATTTTCTATTACGAATAAATCCATACCCGAAACTACAGCGGGTTTTGCTTTTGAACCAAACTGCCAGTACAAACGCACTATATTATGATTGGTTTCTATTGATTTTGCACTAAAACTGAAATCAGGATTTTTTTTATGAAGCTCTACAATAAACTTGCTGATCTCCTCCTGCCCTGCAGCAATAAAATTGTGATCAACCATTTCAATATCATTCGCATAAAATTCTTTTAATAAAGAAGATCTTTTAACCGGATCTTTTTCATTCCAGATTTTAAGATGATTTTCGATTATCTGGGTATTCTTTTTTTCGTCAAAATCATCAGCTGAAGTTCTTTTAACAGAAGCATTTTTTGGCGACCATAACACTGTTTTTGGATTGGCTTTTTCGTATGCTTTTCCGTTTGGGTACGAAACCAGTTCCATTTTAGATCCCCATGGTGTTTCAAAATACACCCATGATTCACCAGCAGTATCACCTGATGGTGTTAAAAACGGTTCACCTAATATTTTTACCCCTTTACTTTTTAGATATTTTACTGATTCATTAATATCCGAGGTATAAAAAGCAACATGCGAAGCCCCAATATCATCAGAATTGGGATGAACTTTACTTCCTTTGTTATCAGCATAACTAAATACTTCGATGCTTGCACCTGTTCCGGCATTTATCATTTTTATGGTTACTGCTCCCGTTTGCTGATTTATATGATTTGCTTCTTTCCAGCCCGCATCAAGCGGTATTGGACCAATTTGTGTTACGGGTGTAAAACCTAATACCGTATCAAAAAATGCAACTGCCTGATTTAAATCAGGGACATTAATCCCAACGTGATCGATTCCTAGTATTCCTGCATTATTTTGAGCGCCTGTTTTCTCTGAAGCTGAAAAGAAAAAAAACAAATTCAATAAAGCTATTGCTGAAGTTTGTATTTTTTGATTTGATTTAGAATATGTTTTCATGATATATTTTTAAATTTATACAATTGATTTTAAATTAATTACTATAAGCTGCTAACCATTTAGCTTTAATAGAGGCACGTGCTTCTATAAATTCTTTATCGGTTCCCTGCGCAATAGCATCAAGCGGAAAACGAAGCGGTCTCTCTCCTTTTTTCATATTTACCAATTCTAAAATTCCATCGGCAATTGTCTGCGGATTCATATCGAATTGAGCCATTTTACCAAATAATGCAGCGCCTAACGCATTGAATTTATTTGTTGCACCACTTCCGTATTCGTCTACAATCTCTTGTTTATCTGCATTGATACCTGCTTTTGAACCGTTGTTCATTTCAGTAGGATATACTCCCGGCTGGATGCTCACATTTTCAATTCCGTATTCGGAAAGTTCATCCTGCAGACCTTCTGTAAAACTTTCTACTACTAATTTTGAAGCGATATACGGAATCATAAAAGGAAGCGTGTGCCCGCTTGCTCCGGTTGTAATGTTGATAATAAGTCCGTTTTTTTCTTTTCTCATAGAAGGAAGAACCGCCTGATAAGTACGAAGAACACTGTAAGCATTTACATCCATCATTTTACGCACCTGATCGATTGAATAACCTTCAAGCAAACCAAAACCGCTTACTGCTGCATTATTAATAAGGACATCTATTTTTCCGTATTTGATAAGTACTTTTTCAAAAGCTTTATTTACAGATGCATCATCTGTAATATCAATATCTACTACTTCAATGTTTGAAAGTGCCGAAAGCTCATTAGCTGCTTCTGCATTTTTGTCTTTTGTATTACGCATTCCTGCAATTACTGAATGACCGGCATTTGCCAATGTTATAGCTGTAAGTTTTCCGAATCCTGAACTTGTACCTGTAATGAAAATTGTTTTTGACATGATTTCTAATTTTTAAATGTTATAAAATTTGTTCTTTTTGAACATTACAAAGTTGCGTCAAGTGCAAATCCTGTACATTGATTAGAAATAAGTAAAAACTTGATATAGATCAAGTGTTTTGAAAAGGCATAAAAAAAGGAGCCTTAAAAGCTCCTTAATTATTTTTTTGCGGTTTGTTTTCGTATACGGCTTAATGTTTCGGGTGTCATGCCCAAATATGAGGCAATCATAGTTTGCGGAATTCGTGACGCAAATCCCGGATATTTAGTGATAAAGTTCAGATACTTTTCTTCTGCCGTAAAACTCAGCGAAGCCTGAATTCGGTTTTGAGCTGCGATAAAACTTTTTTGCAGAATGACATTTACCATATTATTAAAAGCCGGAATCTCGTTGCAAAGCATTTCAAAGTTTTCATGCGTAAACAATACAAGTTCACTGTCTTCAATCGCATCAATATTAAAACGTGACGGCTGCTGTAATAATAAACTTTCTCTGTCGCCTGTCCACCAGTTCTCTATACTGAAACTATTTACATGTTCGCCTCCTTTTTCATCAACAGTATAAGTTCGCAGACAGCCTTTGGTTATAAAGGCATCGTATTTCCAGATATCGCCTTCCTGAAGCAGATATTGTCTTTTGCGCAGTTTTTTAATAATGGCAAAAGATTGAATATAATCAGACTCTGATTGTGTCAGTGTTACCTTATCGTCTAGATATTTTTGGAATATTTCATACATATACTGTAAAATTATATAAAAGTTATAAAAGATTAAAACCAAAACTTTCAGGTGGAACAGGAAATACTAGTGTTTGTGCACAATTCTATTCTTTTGAATTACATATATTTTTTTGCTGTTTTTTTAATAATATGATTTTTTTAGCCTGAAAAAATTATAAAAAATACATAGTACAGATTTTTTTGTACCCAAAAACGTACTTTATTCCACCTTAGGTAAATTCTTATTAATCACCTTTGTAATGTTATTTACTTGCCACATAACCTATTGTAAATGTGTCAGGTAAAAACACACTAACTATTAATTATTACCAATCCCTTAATTATTTACTAACCTTTAATTTTTTACAAAATGAGAAAATTATTAAAATTAACAAGTTTGTTATTTATTGCAGTATTAGTGTTTAGTTCCTGCGAAAAGGAACAAGAAATCAGTGAAACGCAAAGCGTGAGCAAAGGAGCTGCTCAGCAAAATGCTAACAAAGAGGCCGCTGCCGCTGCTGCAGATGGTGCTGTTGCTGCATTGGGAAGTGCCGGAGCGAGAACTATTACTTTGCAAACCAATACATTATCATGCCCTGGAGGTTTATGTACATCGTATGGTGTTTGGTCTACGGGCGTTTACACAGTTTGGTTTCAAATGAGATTTAATTCTGGATTTTATTGGAGCCGTGGCGGTAAATGTGGGTACGGTATCTTAATTGGTGACCAAAACACAGGAGGTGACCCAGGATGGGACGGAAATGGCGGTAGTGCAAGATTTATGTGGTACTGTCCAAATGGATCAAACACTGCTAAAGGAAGCGGGGCTTATTTACAGCCTTACGTTTACTACAGAGATCAGCCTGGACAATATGGAAATGATTTCGGAAAAAAATATTATATTCAGGAAAATGTTACTTACAACTGCCAGATATCTGTTAAGCTAAACACAGGATCTAATACTGACGGATATGTGAAATATTATGTAAACGGTACTGAAATCTTAAATCAAAAAATTCGCTGGGTAACTAACGATGCAAAGCGTAATGTAAATGCAGTAAGTTTACACACATTCCGTGGAGGAAGCCAAAGTTACTGGACAGCTCCTGTTACAAGCTCTATCTACTATCCTAGCGCGTCTTGGGATGCTCAATAAATGAGTTTATTGAAAACATTTATGTGTTTTTTGCCAGACTAACTTTTTATTAGAAAAGTAATTAAAAAAAGAGAGGCTGTTTCATAGATTATGAAACAGCCTCTTTATATTTTGCAAAGATGCCCTAAATCAACTTTTAAAATAAGTTAATAGTTTCTAGTATAAATAGTTAAGAGCAGTAACGTCGTTTGAGTTAAAAGCTCCTGTCTCACTTGAGCTAAAGCAAGCTCTCATGTAAGACGTAGAATCATATCCTGTAGGTGTTCCCGGAATATGAACCGCTCCAACGCCAGCTGTTCCTTCATTTGAGTTTTGTCCACAGCTTTGACGGCTGAACCAGTCTGTATGACGTAAACCAATACAGTGTCCGATTTCGTGTGCTGCAACGTGAGCATTTACTCCTGTTGAATAAGAATCTAATCCAGAATATAAAGTAACTGAATTATAAGGTGCACCACCAGAAGGGAATCCGGCTACACCACCGGCAGATCCGGTTTGTCTTCTTACCACAATATTTGCGCCAGAAGTACTAGAACTAAATGTTAATGTAAAGTTGATAGATAATCCTAAATTGTTATATCTATTAATTGCTGCCTGCAATCCTGCACGCATATTGGTAGTCAAGGCTGTAGTACCAGTTCCTGATAATCCAACAACTTTTATAGTTCTTGGCGCTGATACTAAATTTGTTGTACGGTATTGTTCGGTTGTAATACCTCCATGAAGATCCATTTTGCTTAATTGATCTTTTGTCATGACGATGCATCCTTCAATCAAGTAGGCATCCTCAGTGGTACCATCCAACCTGGTATTTTTGATCACTTGTACATCTTTATTATTTAATGAAAGTGAGCTGATTTTATCTAACACGTCTTGTGTTACTTTTAGAGATCCATTACTTGATTGATCTACAGTTTCATCTTCTTTATTACATGACACTAGTACAAGCGCTGCAAATGAGAAGACCAAAATTGATTTTAGTTTTTTCATAAATAAGCTTTTTTAGGGGGTTTTAAATTAAGTTGATAAATAGGGGTCTTTACAAAATATTAATAATATTTTAACCTAAATTAGTAATTTTTTAATATTAAAATACTTATAAATAACAATTTTAACATTTTTAACACTTTTATTTAAAATTATTACTGTGATTTTTTTAGTATTAATTATCTTATTTTTCTTCTTCATCCCAAGCAGGATAAGTGATCAACGAAAAAATTATTTTTTTGCAGCTAACAAATTGTATTCTAATATTTTATTTCGAAAAAAGTGCCTAAAAGAAAAAAATGATGACATTTTCGTAAAATTTAAGATTCAATCTGATTTTTAAAAAAGGGAGAATTGACGCAAAATAGTTACTGTAAAAAAATCATAAAATTATTACTAATAAATTCTTAACTTTGATTTCATCTCATCAGATAAATATTTCAAAAAGAAATCATTAAAAATCCATTTCATCATTCTTGTATATGAATTAGAAAGTAATACATCTTGCCTTGCCTTGTTTGCACCATTGATAATACGATTATAACTGCCCCCTTAAGATCTAAAAATAAATGAAGAAGCGAATTACTTTTCTACTTTTTATGGTAACAGCTGTCTGTTTCTCTCAGGATTCAGAAAAATGGAAACACTACCTAAAAAAAGAGAACAATATAAAATTTGAGAAATATTATTTTACATCTTTAGAAAATGCCCGGCAAAATAAATTTACCATTGTAAAAAAGCTGGATAGCCATTTTTGTATTGTTGAAAATAGAAACTCAAAATCCGGTAAACAGCTTCAAAAAACTTTTCCTGTAAACAATTTATGGAAATTACCTGCTGATTTTTCCAGTCATACTACTCCAAAACAATATATAATAGTTACTGATAGTATAAAAAAGTTTCTTACTGATTTACAGTCCATAAACATTTCTGAAATCAAAATTTTAAATGACAACCTTCTGGTCATAAAAACTGATTCTGAAAAAATTAGTAATGAGATTATTGCTTTAAATACTGTGACTGCAATTTCCCGAGAATCACTGCAGCCAAAAAGCGAATCAAAAATAATCGATCAAAATTTTAGCATTAACAATATAAACAAAGCCAATATTGACTTCCCTCAACTAACAGGCGAAAATGAAATCGTATCTATTAAAGATGATCTTTTTGATGTAAACGATATTGATTTATCGAATAAACTCATTGCGTCGTCATTACAATCTTCTACAATATCAAGTCATGCAACCGCAATGGCAACTATCGTTTCGGGATTAGGAAACAGTTCTGCATTAGGGAAGGGAGTTGCTCAAAAAGCTAAAATACTCTCGTCTGACTTTTCTAATATTTATCCTGATGATACTGCCGATTTACAAGGTGCTGTTACTCAAAATCATTCTTATGGTACTGAAATTGAGAATTTTTATGGCTCGCTCGCCAATGCTTATGATTCGCAATTATTTTTAAATACAAATTTGACTCATTGTTTTTCTTCTGGAAATATTGGCTTTCAGGGATATAAATCTATTACCGGAAATTTCAAGCAATCTAAAAATAGTATTGTTCTGGGATGTATTGATCAGAATGAAGTAATTATGCCGTTTTCGTCAAAAGGTCCGGCTTATGATGGCCGGATAAAACCGGAGTTAGTAGCTTTTAGCACACAAGGAACTTCAAATTCTACAGCTTTGGCTACAGGAATTATTACGCTTCTTAAACAGCATTATAAAACAATACACAATGCTTCTTTGACGAATGCCCTGACAAAGGCCGTTTTAATTAATAGCGCAAAAGATTTGGGCAGCACAGGTCCGGATTTTACTTACGGTTATGGCAATATCAATGCGGATAAAAGTTTAAAAACGATCAGCGATAACAGAATTATATCCGGAAATGTGGTATCGGGTCAAACAAATTCACATACTATTACAATTCCGTCAAATGCAAAAAATCTAAAAATCACATTAGTGTGGAATGATTTGCCTGCCGCAATTAACAGCAATATAAGTTTGATAAACGATTTAGATCTGGAACTTGTTTCTGCAAACAACACTGCTTTTTTACCGTGGATTCTTAATCCTGATATTCCACAAGATTTAGCCGTAAGAGGAAAAGACCACATTAATAATATTGAACAAATTACGGTTGAAAACCCAATATCTGGTTCTTATACTATTAAGGTTACGGGTTCATACATTTCAGAGTCTTCTCAGGAATATGGCATCGCTTATGAATACGAATTAGAAAATCAGTTTGAATGGAACTATCCTGTAAACAATGATAATTTTCCTTATGATGGCAAAACGATTTCACCTTTTAAATGGAATTCTTCGTTTTCAGGTACTTCCGGAAAATTATCTATTAGTTACGATAATGGACAAACCTGGGAAATTATCGCAAATAATATCAATCTTAATAATGAGCAATTTAGTTATACGCCTCCTGAGAAAAAATTTTCAAAAGCTAGATTAAAAATGTCGATTGGGAATGTTGATTATATCTCGGATAGTTTTACGATTTCGTATGATTTAAACATTACGAGCAGCTTAGTTTGCGATGGCACTACAGAAATTAATTGGGACAAACCTGCTGATGTTGATTCTTTTAATATTTATCAAATGACAACAGATCATTTAGAATTTAAAGAACAAACCACAAATCCCCATTATACTTATACCGATGGAAAAATTTACACGGTTGTTCCTGTGTTTGATACTAATGAAGGTATAAAAAGTGAATCGACTTTACAATATGCCCAAAACTCTAATTGTTATTTTGAATTGGCTTTGGCTGAGGTTTATGAAGAAGACAAAATAAAAGTCAGCTCGAGTCTTTTCAGTTTGTACAACATTAAAAAAATTGAGTTATTAAAAATACATAATAACGAAGAAACCGTTATTAGCACTATAAATGATATCGGCTCTAAAACATTCTCATTTTTAGATACGGCTCCCGAAAAAGGCAGTAATAGTTATAAGATAAACCTAATTTTAGAAAACAATAACGTAATTAGTTCTTCTATATTTAATGCTACCTATTTGGGTGATACATTGTTTTTGGTGCATCCTACTTTATTAAAAAGAAATCAGGAATTAAGTATTGAAGCCAAAAATGAAGGCAACGCTACTTTCTTTTTATATACTATTGGCGGACAAAATACAATCACTTCTCCTCTATTATCTAAAACCAATACAATTGATCTAAAAAATACAGCATCAGGCATTTACTTATATAAAATAGTTTCTGGTTCCGGAGAAACCCAAACTGGTAAGATTGCTGTTTTTTAATTTACCATAAGTTTAGATGTAAATTAAAAATTCCCTGCACGAATACATATCTTTCATAACAAAAAAAAGCCGTTTTGTAACGTTTTTTCTTATTATTTTTAATGAGTTTATAATTTTAAATCAGATTTTTTGAGACTCTCTGCCTAATATAACCTGATTGAAAATCAGATGGTTATTTATTTAAGAATCGTACACGCAAATCACTCCCAAAAATCCGTGTTCATTAATTCATTATTTAATATTTAATCCAAAAAAAAATGAAAACAAAAATTCTAACAATCTGTGCCAGCGCAGTATTAACGCTATTTTCTTGTAATGATTCAGGCAATAAAAAAGACTGTCCTGATGCTCCTCCTCCATTGAGAGAACGAATTATAACTGCCGAAGAGCAGGCTTCTTTAACACCAGATATAGTTCTTAAACGTCTTAAAGATGGCAATAAGCATTTTGTTGCTAATAATGTTACAGCCAGAGATCATTCGGCAATGGTGAGAAATGCGGTTCAGGGACAGTTTCCAAAAGCCGTAATTCTTTCTTGCCTGGACAGCAGAATACCTGTTGAAGATGTTTTTAATAATGGTATCGGCGATCTTTTTGTAGGTCGTGTTGCGGGTAATTTTGCCAATACTGACTTATTAGGCAGTATGGAATTTGGCTGTAAAGTTATGGGAGCAAAAGTGATTCTTGTGTTAGGACACGAATCGTGCGGTGCCATAACATCTGCTATCAATAATAATGTAACAATAGGTAATCTTCCTGCAATGCTTGCCAATATAAGACCTGCTGTACTAAATTCACAGGACTTTTCCGGAGACAAAACTTCAAGCAATAAAGAATTTGTGGCCTATGTTTCAAAAAATAATGTGATTAATACGATAAAAACGATTAGAGAGAAAAGCCCGATTTTAAAAGAAATGGAAGATAAAGGTCAAATTAAAATTGTAGGTGCCTATTATAATATGCAAACCGGAAAGGTTGATTTTTTATAAATAAAATCTACTGAATATTTTATAAGAGACAGTCTCAAAAGGGCTGCTCTTTTTGTATGCTTCAGAGAAGCCAAATATTTATAGAAAGCATAAATTTTACAACGTAAAACTCCAGAGGAGCGGCATATAGTAAGATTCTAAAAAAATATGTCACTCCTCCGGAGCTTATTTGATTTATTCAATGACGAGAAATTTTGTTTTAAATAGCTGTATTTCAAAATTTTAATTTAACTTTAACATCCCCAACTCGAAATACATACAGTTAATAATCTGACCTCCTAAATTTTAAATTTATGAAATGGTTTACGACTTTAATTACGGGATTTACGAGTAAATTTTCTAAAAAGCCTCTTACAGAAAGCTTAGTTAATTTAGAAAAAGGAAAAGAACTTTACTTAACCAGCAGGTTTCAGGAAGCTATTGTGCATCTGGATAATGCTGTTAATTCTGAATTTGATTCGACTGTTTATGAATTAAGAGCCAGTTGTTTTCAAAAATTAGATTATCATTACAAAGCCATCGAAGATTTTGATAAAGTTATAGAACTGAATCCTTTGGAATTTTCTTATTACTACAGCCGCGCGGTTTCTAAAAAAGCTATTTATGATTTTACCGGACAAATCGAGGATCTTCATAATTGTATTCATTATTATAAAAAGAACAAAAACATTGAAAACCGTTTATTAAAAAAACTCGAAACGGATTTGATTACTGCCGGAAATCATATCGAAAGATTAAAACAAAATATCAGTTTGCTTCACAATAATTCTTACGCAGAAATAAAAGCAGTAATCAGCGATTGTCTTCAGCAGATTAAAAAATTAAAACCCAGAAATAATAAACTTAAAAGACCGCTTCGCAATATAAAAGCCCGACAAATAAATTCTATTATTATTCCTTATGTAAATTCTCAAATGTAAGAAGGTTTACTTTTTATCGCCATCGTTTTTTATTCTTCTTAATTTTTTATGAATGATACTTTGAGTTGATCTTTTTTTGACTTCATAATCCTTAACACATCTTTGAAGTTCCAGCAGTAAAGTTTTAAAACAGGTATAAAGCACATCCAGCTCTTCCATGTTTTCATAAATCTTCAAATCATCTTCTGATGCTGTTTTTACGGCAACAGATTCGTATTTATATTTTTCAAATATTTGAATTAATTTACGGTGTTCTATGTTATCAATTCCTCTCATAAATAACAATCAAAATTTTATTAGGGTTTAAACTGCAATAGTGGATCGACGTCTCCGTGTAGTACTGAAACTGGTAAAGTTTGCAGAGATTTTACAATTTTCTTATTTGTATTTCCGGTTATCTGATTTAGGGCTTTTTCTAATAAAACTTCTGAAGGATTTCCTAACAGAAAAATTTCAGGTCCATTAAATTCTACTTTATAAATAACCGGTTCGATTCCTTTTGAATAATTGCCTTCGTGCCTAGAATTAAACAACTTGTAAATTGCCGGATATAATATCCAGCCTCTTTTTGAAGCGATTCGGTCATCCTCTATTGGAAATCCTGCAACGTCTTTGCCAAATGTTTTTTCTCCAATCGTAATTACTTCCAGATACGGTTTAAGATTATTAATAATTAATTCTGATGCTGATGCAGTACGATTGCCGCATAAAATATAAACTTTATTAATTGAAGGATGCACATTACGAAGCGCTTCAAATGTTACTGTTGATTCATTGCTTTTTAATGCTTCTAAAAAGGACTGATCGACTTTTCCGCCATTTGCATTTCCTTCAAATTTTACAAATAAATCACTCGATTTTATGTTAGATGCCAAAATTATACTGAGTGCCGCTGCCGATGAGATATCTCCTCCTCCATTATATCTTAAATCTAAAACCAGTTCTGTTATGGCTTTATTTTTTAATTCCTGAAAAATCTGCTGATATGTCTGCGCTTGTCCAACATCAAAATGCGGAATTTCTACATAGCCAATTTTTGTATTTTTCTCTTCGATAATTTTATAATGAATGGGCTGCGAAAATGTAAAACCCTGTAATATTGAAACTTCTTTAGAATTTGAAAACCCTTCCTGAACTGAATAGGTTACGGTTGTAATATTAATTTGATTTTGAGAAACTAAACTGCTGTACAGCGCATTATAATTATCTAATTTCAATTCCTTCCCGTCAATATGTGTGATAAATTGTCCTCTTTGTAAACCATTATTTTTTGCTGGTGAATCTTCTAAAACATATAATATTACGCCATAATATTTTCCTTCAAATTCAACAAAAGACATATCAAATCCAAATTTACTTCTCAGACTTTTGGGAGCCGTTTCTGATAATTCAGGATGAAGCGCATAAGAGTAAATATCTTCAGATTTCAATAATGTTTTAAAATAATCTTTGGGGTTTAATGCTAAACTGCCTTCATTTTTTATAACATCGTTCCATAAATAATACCTTTTCATTTGCTGATACATCCAGTCATTTACATATTCATTCGAATTTTCATCAGACACCATCGGTTCATCATTGTTTTCGCAGGAAATAAAAAACTGAGCAAAAAGCAAGAGTAAAATCAGCCTGATTTGTAAATGGTTTTTCATGGAATTCTTTTATAGATATGTGGTAACAGAAAATCTTTTTTAGAATTAAAAATCAAAATAATCAACCAGATTCAAACTTGCATCAACGTTTAAAAACTTTCCGTTTTCATCTTTTCTTTCGTCTAAAACCACTAATCTTGATTTATTGGCAGTCATCAGCATAATGGTAATTACTTGTTTTCCGTTTATGTATGATTCAGTTGTATTGTGTTTTACCAGTTCCATTCTAATAATTGGCGGAAGACTTGCCGGAAATTCTATAAAATCACTGTAAGTATCTTTTCCAATATTTTTAACCGTTCCCACAACTTCGCCATTTACTTTACGCATTATTCCGTCTAGTTTTCCGGTATAACCACTTGCAGAATATTTATTTAGTGTTGGAAATATAAATTTGAAACCTGCATTACCTGTTTTTGTTATTTTGCCGGGTTTTGTGGCTAAAACATTTTCGATCAGCAATTCTTCTTTTGTATAAAAAGAAATGGTGTCAATAGGTTTTTCGGTTGTGAGTGTATAAGAAGAGATAAGCTTTTTGCTAATTTTATTCGTTATTTCGACCACTTTTGTTTTATCTCCATAAAATACAAATTCATGATCTTTTGAAATTTTCTTTATATAGGCGTCGATTTTTCCATCTTTTAAAATCTTCCCGTCTACAGCAATCTGAATGGAATCTTTTTGGGCATTGTATCCTCGTATAACTACTTTTCCCGGTTGTTGTTTTTCGTAATAAGGTACCATATCTTCATTTACACAGGCCTGAAAGAGAATAAGTACAATTGAAAATAAAAGTATTTTTGAAATCTTAGTTTTCATGTTTATGGTTTTGTCTTGCTAATTATTTTGAAGTTTTGCTGGAAATAATTATTTATTTTTTTAGAAATTTTATTTTTTTTAAAACAGTACCATCCGATACGACCAGAAAATAGATTCCCTGCGGAAGTGCATTTACTGAAATATTTTTTTCTAAAACGGCATTGGTTTTCACTAATAATCCTGCCGAATTATAAATTTTCATTGAAAAATCTTCGTTTATAAGCTGTTCGTTTATTTGCAATTCTAAATTTTCGGCAACTGGATTTTGTTTCAACTGAATTGAATTGCTTTTTTCGAAATCATCAACGCCTAAAAGTGCTTCGGCAGTGATCCATATTTTGTCAACTTCATATCCTACGAAGCCGGTATTTTCGTTTACCAATGAAATGTATACCGTTTGATTGCCTACAAGTGAGGCAATATCTACTGTATAATCTTTAAATTCTGCATCGAGCATAGTTTGTCTTACTAAATTTAAAGTTCCTAAAAGTGTTGCCGATTCAGGGTCTGGTGAAGTAGATCCGTAAACTAAAAGGTTTCGGGTTCCGTCATAAATTGAGGTTTGAGCCGTAATATTCAATTCGATTTTTCCATCATAATAAGATAAATCGATTGGTGCTGTTACTGCCCAGTTTTGTTCTATATTTTCAAGTGGTGCGCCTGTAGTGAAGTCGATATTGTAAGTTCCTAAAATGTTTACATTTCCGCCAACAATTGCTCCGTTTTCATCAAGCTGAATATTTTTTCCGGCTTTCCAGTTACTATTGTTTCCGTCTTTGTCTAATAAAACCCAGTCTGAAACGTCGCCATCTTCAAAATCATCTTCCCAAATAGTAAACTGTGCTGATGATGCAGTAGTAATAATTAATAATAAAAATAATAGTATTGTTTTTTTCATGTTTAATTTATAAAAGCATGGACAGGAATACTGCCCATGCTGAATTAAATATTGCTTAACCTCTTGTAATTAGAAACTAGTAAACTTAGTCCAGGTAGCTGTCCAAAGTGCTTCTGTTTTAAATGCACCTGTAGCACCTGTAAAGTCTAATGCTCCATCATTAAAGAATGGCTGAGTTAATGACCATTTTGTTCCTGGAGCAACAGTTGATGTAGTGTTTCCAAGACCTAAAGATGTACCTGTTGGCAATACTGGGTTTACATATCCGTGGATTGATAAACCTGACCAAGAAGATGCAGATGGTAAAGATGGAGACTCCCAGTTGATTCCTCTGTTGTATCCAGTAACTGTAGCGTCAGTTAAACTGATTTGTCCTAATCTACGAACGTGGATTCCGTTTTCGTATGAATTAGCATTAGTTGCAGAGCTTACACCAATGATAGATAATTGAGAAATAACAGGACGAGTAATAATAGTTGTAGAAGTACCTCCAGCATTGTTATCTAACTCGATACCGTTAGAATCAGGGCTTAAGTTTGGTGCTGTACCGCTTGTACTATGAGTAGAATTGATATCAGCAAGTGCGATAGCTTTTGTGATTGTTCCTGTGTAACCTAAATCGAAATCGAAGTTATCATCATCCGGAGCAAAAGAAACTAAATGTGTAGCGTTTACTCTACCTCCGAAAAATTCGAATGAATCGTCTCTTCCGTAAGAAACCTGAACGTGGTTAACAGTTGTAAGAGAACCAACTCCACCAAAAGTTACACCATTGATTTCAACACCAGTTGCAGCATCTAAGATTCTACCAGCAAATTCAACACGAACATAAGAAATTGTTCCTGCATTGTGAGAAGCGTTAGAACCTCCATAGTAAAAATCAGAAACGTTTGGCTGATCTCCTAATCCTTCGATAATGTTTGTAGTAGATCCGTTGTTTACCTGATCGTCACCTAAAATTACAAGACCACCAAAATCTCCAGGAGTTGCTTTTGTAGAAGCATTTCCGTCTAACAAGTTATAACTTGTAAAGATAATTGGCGAGTTTACAGTTCCTTGTGCATTGATTTTACCAGTTTTAGTAATAACCAAAACTCCTGTAGCAACACCAGCAGCAAGTGGTTTTGCTTTAATATAAGTTCCAGCCTGAATTGTTAATGTAGCTCCGGATTTTACACGTACAACTCCGTTAATTTCCCAAACTTTGTCGTTTGTCCAGGTTGTGTTAGCAGTAATATCTCCACTTACAGTTTGTACTGTTGCAGGATATCCGCTGTAGTCAGCCCCGGCAGCTTTAATAGAAAAAGAAGAATCAGCAGAAGAATCATCATTTTGGCAAGAACTCACAAGCAGAGCTACAATTGCGAACATAAAAAATTTTTTCATAATAATTTAATTATTGCTATATTTGCCGCTAATAAACTAGGCCTTTGGAGAGAGCAGCAAAAAATCTTTCCTTAGGTCTTTCTCGTTTTTGGTAAATTTGTTTTTTCAAACTATCCGTTTTACCGTTCGGGGGTGCCTGATTTTCGATCTTTCATTAACTGGCATTTTAATGAAAGGGTTCGTTTCTTTTTAAATTTCAATATTCAAAAGATAAATTTCTTTGGATATGATGAACCTGATGCCTTCTTTAATTTTTTTGTCTTTTTTTGGCTCATATTGAAGATTCCGTATATCTGCAGTTTTTATTCTTTTATTTATTCAAATTTTCTAAGAACGTTTTACAACTAGTAAACAAAAGCATATGGTTTCCAGCCTTTCGCGCTTTGCTTATTAGTATTAGATTTCAAAAAGACAAAATATCATGGGTCTTTTTTATTGTTAACTTTTTCTTAATATTCAGCAGGAAAATACTTATGTTTATGAAGTTAGTATTAACTATAGCTAATATTAAAAGTCATACGTCATAGAAAAACTAATCGTTCTTCCGGCAAATGATTTGAATACAACCTGATCGATATCCGGATCATATTTATTTGTGGCATTTGCTCCCAGACTGTATCTTGATCTTGGGTTAGAACCTACCGGAACATCTTCTATCTTACTGTAACTATTTGTATTATTATAAGTTAGTATTCCGGCATCGAACATATTTTTAATGCTGAATTTTACCTGTAAATCTTTCTTTTCAAAGAATTTATAACTTAACTGTGCATCGGTCTGTGCATAAGGCATACGTATTTCTTCTGCAGAATAATCAAAACCTACCAAAATATATTGATCACCAATTGCATTATGTCTAAGGCTGAATCCAAAGCGTTCGCCTATATAATCTAAGCCCAAATTATAAGTATAAGGAGACTGGCCATAAAGCGGTCTGTTAGCTTCATAAAGTCCGCCGGTTCCGTCAAGATTAACATAAGAAGTAACTTTTGTATCGTTTACAGAGGCATTTCCGTAAGCAAACAAATGTTTTAAAAGATCACCTTCACCCAAAAATGACAGGCTTTTATAAAATTCTAATTCAACTCCCCAAAGTTTGGCTTTATTCGAATTGACATTGTAAATATCCCTTACGCCTGATGGATTAAGAAAACCAACAGATTCAATTGGATTGTCGATATCTTTATGATATACGCCAAAAGATAAAATTTCACCTCCGGAAGGAAACCATTCAAATTTTACATCATAATTATTGGAAACACTCGAAACCAATCCGCTTGTATAATTGTAAATCTTTGCGGCACGAAGCGGATCGTAATACGGAATTCCCAGACGTTCTGCAAATTGCGGACGCAAAACCGATTTATTGTACCCGAGTCTTATGTTCGTTTTATTGGTTGGGCTGATAATTAAACTTGCTGAAGGCAGAAACTGCCATTTTTTATCATCTCCCTGTTCTTCAGAAAAACCATCCGGAGTTTCAGACTGACTTTCTATTTGTGTATAAACATAACTTTCTGCTCTTGCTCCCCAAACCAAACGTATGTACTGTCCTATTTTATCATCAAGCATTAAATATGGCGAATGTACTTTTACATCTCCTACATATTTATTTCCATAAATACCGTATTTCTGCCAGCCAAAACCTCCGTAATAATAATTTGATCCGTCTAAGAATTCCGGAAGCGGTTCATAAATGGTAGCCAGTTCTGTAGTTTGTCCAACAGTAATTAATTTTGCCGATTCCTGCTGATTGGTTGCTTTTTTATAAGTACCAAAATAACCTGCTTTAATATCATTTGTAAAAGAATCATTAAAATTAAAAGTATACTTAAAGTTTACAGCCCAGTTATAGTCTACTTCATCATTTGTAAAATAACTTCTGCTAAACGGAAATCGGTTTCCATTGTTATTTACACTATATGCAGTTACTATATCATCGCCTACTTTTGCTCTTCCAATGTTTACAAAAGTGGCGTCTTTTGTATCTTTAGTAACGTTTCCGTAAGCGCCGTACCAGTTTACTTCGAGTTTATCAAACTTGTGATTTCCTTCAACTTTGTTTTGAATAAAAGTGGTGTAAACCGGATAATTAGATTCTGAAGTAAAAGGAAGACTGTTTCCGTTTAAAATTTCTGAAATTGAAACGGCTCCATCAGCCCAGCCCGTAATTTGCGTTAGCTGATTATTATAAATATGCATAACCGTATTACGCACCGAAATTTTATGATTGTCAAGCTGAATCGCAGCATTAAACATTCCGCCTAAAGTAGAATTGTAATTGAAGTTATTTCCTGAATTTCTAAATCCATATTTGGTAAAAGTTGAATAGGCCGTTTTATCGTCTTCCGGAGTAAACTCAGTATTCTTTTGGTAACTTCCTCTTTCTGTGTGCTCAATTTCTAACGTTTCCTGTGTGTTTTTAAAAATAAAAGAACCTACAAACCCCCATTTATTATTGTCTTTTAATTTATAGGTACGACCTATGCCAAACTGAAGCGTAGTTCCCGGCGCACCATACGTTTTATAAGTACTGAAATTGTCCTGAGTAAATAATTTAGAATATGCGATAAACGGCCCTGATTCAGCTTCTGTTTTAGGTGGGTCAATTGTGGTATGATTTGTTGGATAGTCACGTCTGCCATCATCAAATCCCCAATAATCATAATCTCCTTCCTGTCTGGTAAGTCTGTACTTAAAAGTACTTTTACTGTTGTATGAATTACTGATAGAAAAATTAGTAAAGTTTTCTTTCGGAATGTCTTTTGTTTTTATTTCTACATATCCTCCGGCAAAATTGGCGTACATATCCGGAGTGGCAGATTTGCTTACTACAATGCTTTCTACCATTGCCGTTGGAATAATATCAAAAGAAAAATTTTGCTGATAAGCGTCTGTACTTGGCAGGGCGATTCCGTCCATAACAGCCTGATTCCATCTTTCTCCCATCGAACGCACCACCACATATTTATCGTTTACAGTAGTAACTCCGGTAATGCGTTTTAGTGAAGCCGCTACATCTCTGTCTGGTGTTCTGGCAATTTGTTCTGCCGAAATACCATCAGAAAACTGAGCCGCTTTTTTTTGCTGCAACAGCATTCCTTCTACCGAAGCTGTGGCTTGTTTATAGTTTTGTACAATGATTACTTCGTTAAGCGATTGTGCATCTTCCTGCAAAGAAACTACCAGCGGTGTATCTTCACCTTCAGCCACTTTTACATTGGTAATTTTTTGAGTCTGAAAAGAAATGACGCTGATTTCAATTGTATATTCTCCGGCTTCTAATTCTAAAACATAGTTTCCATCAATATCTGATTGTGTGCCAAAACCTGTTTGAACTACTTTTATATTAGCGCCTGGGAGCGAAAGTCCGTTATTGTCAACCACCTTTCCGGTTATCTTCCCTTTCCTTTTTTTTTTCGCAGTTTCATTTCTCTTGACTGCGATATTATTATCCGTTCTTCTAAAATCTAAATTGGTCAGACTTTGCAGATCATTTAAGACTTCATCAATGGTTACATTTTCTTTTTTTAAAGTAACAAGAGGAAAACTCAAATCCAGATCTTTTTGATATACAAATTGATATGGTGTCTGCGATTTTAAATTATCAATGATTTTTTGAGGCGAAGAGTTTTTAAAATCAACCGATACGGTTCCGGTTTGCGAATAAATTGTGTTTGTTCCGAGAAAAAATCCCAAAAGCAAAATCCAGATGGCAGCAAAATACGGCCTGGAAAAATCATTGTTCATAATTGAAATTGTTAGTTATATAGATTAAATTTTAATGAGATATTTTGGGTTAATTATTTTATCATTTCAAAATAATTTCTGCTAATCAAAAAAACGAAGTTTGAAAACTATCTGCTGATTATATAAGTGCTGTTTCCTGCCGGACTGATATTAATTTCTAGCGCAAAAGCAATAGTCTGCAGAGTTTCATAAAAACCTTGTCTGGTATCTAAAGTTCCCTGAATTTTAAGATTCTTTAAATCTTCATTCAAATATTGAACAGAAAACTTATGATCACGCTTTAATATCGTTATCACTTCTTCTAAAGTTAAACCATCAACATACAGCAGAACATTTTTCCATTCTGGCTCAAAATCAGATGTTTTCTCTTTGTTTACTGTTGAAGTTTTATCAGCATAAACCGCTCTGAAACCTCTTTCAAGAAAAACCGTATTTTGTGTGGTTTCTACTTTTACTTTTCCGGTTCTTACGCTTACCTGTGCATCATTGTCATTATAAGCTCTCACATTAAAAGAAGTTCCTAAAACAGTTGTTTTTACGGCGCCCGACGTAATAATAAACGGACGCGATGGATCTCTTTTCACTTCAAAAAAAGCCTCGCCTTTTAAGGTTACGTTTCTTTCATTTTTTGAAAATCTGGCCGGATAATCGATTTCTGTATTTTGATTTAACCATACTCTTGTACCATCCGGAAGTGATATCAATCGAATGTCATTTTTATATGTTATGGTTGAAGTAATTTTAGGCTGAGATAAATTGTATTGATTAAAAGAATAATAACTGCCAATTGAAATAATAATCACGGCACAGGCCACAGCTGTCCAATTGTAAACGTTTTTATATTTATGAATAGTTGCTCTACGAATAGTATTCCACATTCTGGCTTCAGTTTCATAAGGAAGAATACCTCTGTTTGGTATTGCATTCCATTCTTCTTTTAATTTTTTATTTCCCATTTAGATTTATTTAGAATCGAAAATTTGTGCGCGAATCTCCCCGATTCAACTACATTAGATTTTCAATGTTTTAAATATCACGGGGTACTGCCACTATTAACGTTTTCTTAATCTGAGAGAAGATTTGGCAGCATTAAAATGAAACAAAAAAAAGCCAAAGGCTAAACAAATACAAAAAAAGAGCCAAAGGCTCGCCCCATATTGTAGGGCTGGATTTTAATCCAGTCAAAAAGCATAAAATAATTAAGGTTCGAATTTTAAAAAATAAATTCCGTCTGGCTTATAAAAAATAAAGCAAACCAATAAAGTTCATGGTTCTTTACCGAATTTTTCTTTAAAAATTGCAACGTCTTAGAAATTTGATTAGCAACAGCACTTGGAGACATATTCATTTCGTCGGCAATTTCTTTGTAGCTGCGGTCTTCGAATTTATGCAGACTGAATATTTTTCTTCTTTTTTCGGGAATTTTGTTCAGCAGATATTCAATTCGTTCTAACTGTAAACTAATATCTTCTTCTTGCTCAGATGCGGTGTCGAGTTCTTTGATCAGCTTTTCATCTTCTACAGAAAAAATTCGGTTTTGCTTTTTATACCATTTTGATATTTCCTGTTTCGAGCTTTTAAACAAAATGGCTTCTAAGCTCACATTAGGATCAAGTTTAGCTCTGTATTTCCAAAGATGAATAAATACATTCTGCGTTACATCTTCTGAGTCAGCAAGCTGAGCTGTATATTTTTTTACAAAGCAAAAAACTTTAAAATGATACAAATCATAAATTTCCTTAAAACAAGAATCATCTCCTGCACGTAATCTTAATATTAAATTAGAACTCATAATGCAATTTTAAATGTTTAAAGAAGACCCTTACAAAAGTATGATAAACCTTTATTGATATTTTTTACGATTTGGTCATTTAATGATTTGTTAATATTGATGAATAAAGAGCTTTTATTGATGAACTTTATCAAAACAAAAAAGGCCCGAACGGAATGTTAGGGCCTTTTAAAGAAGTATCTAAACTAACTTAGAATTTATATGCAACACTTCCCATAAAAGTACGTGGAGCCTGAACGTTTATTGTTGTATAACCGTTGAAATACAATTCGTTTGTTAAGTTATTTGCTTTTAATGAAATTCTGTATTTCGGCTGATCGTAGTATAAAGCCGCATTTACCACAGAATAAGATGGTAATTCGAAAGTTTCTCCCGGTCCTGCATTGTAAATATAAGTAGCATCTCCGTAATTACCTCCAAAACCTAAACCTAAACCTTTCAATTTTGTTGTTTGAAGGTTATAGCTGAACCAATAGTTAATTAAATTTTCAGGTCCTGCAGTTACAGGTCGTGATCCGTTTAAATCAGAATCATTTTTAGCATAACCTACTAATAAATTTAATCCCGGGATTGGGTTTGCTGTAACTTCTAATTCAAAACCTCTGCTAAATTGAGTACCATTTTGTATGCTTGCATTTGGGAAATTTGGATCAGCAGTTACGATATCTTTTACTTTGATGTTATAGTAACTCACTGTAGCACTCAATTTGTTTTGGAAAGCATTCGCTTTAATACCAAATTCATACTGATTTGCTCTTTCTGGATCAAATTGTTTCAATTCAAGGTTACCTCCAACATTTGCACTTGCATATCCTACGTTTTTAAAACTGTTTTGGTAGTTACCAAATACAGATAACTGATCTTTTAAGATTTGAAAAACTGCACCAAATTTTGGAGAAAATGCATTTTGAGAAAATTTACCAGCCTGAGCATTTGAAGCAGGATCAAATGATCCTTGATTTTCAAAATGATCAAAACGTACCCCTGCTGAAAGAATTAATCTTTCTGTAACATTAAGTGCATCAGAAACATAAGCGCTGTAAGTTGATACAGAACTTGTACTAGTGTATGGATTATTACCATTTCCGGCAAGTGCATCCTTTACATTGGTTGGATTAAAATCATAATAATTTGCAGCCGTTCCAGTGTAATTTACTACATCATAGGCAGCATAATTTAGCATGTTTTTGAATACTAAGTTATTTGTACCATAATAGATATCACCACCAATTAATAAACGGTTTCTCATAGATCCTATGTTGAAATCACCATTGAAGTTCTGCTGGAATTCGATAGCATTATCTCTACCGTTTGCATCCCATGCATTTCTTGATAATTGTTGGTTTGGTAAAAGGTAAAACCATGTTTGTAAACCCGTAGCTTTATTAGAACCACTGCTAAATACAGTTTGAGAAGTCCATTGTTCAGACATTTGGTATAAAGCCTGTGCAAAAACATTTAATGTTTTAGTATTCATAATGAATTCATCTCCTAAAAATGATCTTTTGAAGTTGATATCAAGATCCTTAGCATTATTAACTCCTAACTGGGCAATTGAAACTCCGTAAGGAAGATAAATTAAAGGCATACCAGAGTTGTCCTGATTTCCAATTTCGGCATCAATAGAAATAGTAAGTTTATCGTTTACTTTATAAGAGAAAGACGGTGCTAAGAAAAAGCTTTTTGAAGAACCGAAATCCTGAAAAGTATTTGCGTTACCAAAAGCAGCATTTAGTCTAAATAAAGCTGTATTGTCATCGTTAACTGCCGTATTAACGTCAGCAGTTAAACGGTTAAAACCATAACTTCCGTTTTGATATGAAATTTCTCCACCAAAAGTTTCATAAGGTTTTTTAGTCACACGGTTGATTAATCCTCCGTATGAAGAAACCACATTACCAAAAAGTGTAGCGGATGGCCCTTTTATAACCTCAATTCTTTCAAGGTTTACAGCATCAGTATTACTGTTTACTTTTCCTGCAAGACCATTTCTTACCAAACTTTGAGTTGTAAATCCACGTAGAGAATACCAGGAAGCTCCATCACCCGCACGGTTTGTAGCTGCCCAAAGTTGATATAAACCCGGAACGTTTTTCAACGCTTCATCCTGATTTGTAACTAGCTGGTCTTTAATTAATTCTTTAGTTACCACATTATATACCTGAGAATTTTCAAGGTTTTTAATTGACATTCTAGATACATACTGGCTTTCTGCCTTAGTATACTTATTAGCGTTTCCTTTAACAAATACTTCTGTAAGCGCTTCAGAGGTAGTAATTAATGTAAAATTTTCTACCAGATCCTGTCCGGCAGTAACTGTAATATATTTTTCTTTAGGTGAAAATCCTACTACCGATGTTCTTAATGTATAATTACCCGGTTTAATGTTTTTAATCTCATAATTTCCCTGAGCATCTGTAAGAGTTCCAACTTTTGTTCCTTTCAGCGTTACAGAAATATTATCTGCTGCTTCATCATTAGACAAAGTAATAGTTCCTTTTATAGTACCTGTTGTTTGTGCAAATGAAGCTGCAGCCGTAAGCAGCATAAAACAGCAGCTTAAAAACGGTAATAGTATTTTTACTTTCATGTTATTTAGAATTAGTTTTAATAACGCAAATGTATGTGTTGTGTTAAATTAAACCAAATTATTTTTATTTATTCTACATAATAATACTGTTTTGGCTTTTTATCTCAATATTTTCATTTTTTTTAGTAAAAAAAAGCAGGATTCTTTTTTTTTACTATACTATTCATAATTTACATTCATTCATTTGGCTCTCTGTTTCCCATCTTTTTTAATCAAATAGAAAAAAAATTCAATTGAAAAGTGAATTCATAAAAAAAAGCCTCTACAATATTGTAGAGGCCATTTATAAAAATGATGCAAATTCTATTTAGAAATCGCTTCCAGAATTTTTTTATAAATTTCAGTATTTTGATAAACTCCTGAAAAGTTTTGTGCCCCTGCTCCATACGCAAAAACCGGAACTGGAACCGCTGTATGATCATTTGTACTGAAACTTCCCTGAACGTATCCTTTTGTAATACTTCCGTCAATTAATGAAAGTCCGCCCGTTTCGTGATCGGCTGTTACAATCAAAAGGGTTTCCGGATTATTATCCACAAATTCCATTGCCTGCCCCACTAATTTGTCAAAATCAAGCATTTCTCGCACTACGTATTCTACATTATTACTATGTCCGCCGTAATCGATTTGTGCTCCTTCGGCCATAATAAAAAACGGATTTTTAGATTTTGAAAAAGTGTTAACCGTTTTTATAAAAGATTTGGTTAGAAAATCTCCTCTTCCATTTTTCATAGAAACTACCGCAGCATCATCTAAAACTACAAATCTGTTGTTTTTAATAGTATCCAAAGAGCTAAATTTATCTGCAAACGTATATCCTTTTTCAACTAATGCTTGAGATAAATCTTTTCCATCTTTTCTGGCATTAAATTCTTTAGTTCCACCTCCTATTAAAATATCCGACAGATTGCTTAAAAAATCATTGGCAATAGGTTCACTTAAACTTCTTTCCAGTTGATGTGCATAAAAAGCGGCCGGAGTGGCATCTGTAATATTTCCTGCAGAAATAATAGCCGTTTTGTAATTTTTCTTAGCTAATTGCTGTGTGATTAATTCCAGAGGTTTTCCGTTTTCGTCAACACTTATAAACCGGTTATTGGTTTTATGTCCCGTTGCCATTGCTGTTGCACCGGCTGCCGAATCTGTAATATAACTGTCAGATGCTTTGGTTATAGATAATCCCTGAGTTGGAATGTTGAAAAGACTTAACTGCCCTTTATTAACCGTATAACCCGAATAAATCTGTGTTAATCCCATTCCGTCACCAATTAACAGAATAACATTTTTGGGTTTCTTTTTGGCGAAAGCCGAAACATTTTTAGGAACATACGCCTGATGAAATTCTGTGTTTTGATAGAATGTTGATTTGATATTTTTGATAAAATGCGTCAATTCCGAAACGTTATCTGTTCCTATAAAATCAACTTTTAAATTCATCAACGTCATCCATGTATTTACATTATCCTGCGTTGCCCAAAATCGTATTTTTTTGTTTTGATTGTGAACTTTTTTAATAATAGACTGGATTTTTTCCAGATCGGTTTGAGTTAAAACTCCTTTACCGTTCCAAACCGTAATTTCTTTTAAATCTTCGCTGATCATTTCTACGCGTGCCAATTGCTCTGGTGAATATTCTTCATTCAGTCTTCCGTCAAAATAAATAAACAACGGATAATTTTTCCATTCTGCTGGATTTGGTCTGTTTCCGGAAATGACCACTTTTATATTTTGATTGGATATAATTTGCAGATAGTTTTTTAACTGATCGGCAATTACTTTTAATGTCGAATTTGCTTCTGACTTAATATCGATCATTAAAATCAGCGGTTTATTACTTGGATAAGCTTTACTTCCTAAATTTTTTAATTTTGAAGAAAGCGGTTCCAGATACATATTTTTTAAGGTGTTGTCTGGCGAAATATCTTTAAAATTATGCGCTACAAACAACTCATTATTTACCAGAAAAACATCGGCTTCTATAACACCGGCTTCATTTGAATAAGCTCCATAAAAAGGAAGCGGACTAGCATAATCGTTATGCGAATGGATGTTTGAAGAACTGTATTCCTGTGCCTGCACAAACAGGAAAAACTGAAGGCAAAAAAGGGTAAATATTTTTTTCATAGAAAATGTTTTTTTATTAATGCTGTTTGTTTTTTGCCACAGATTAAAAGGATTAAAATGATTTTTGAATTACTTTGTGTAGAAGGCTTTGCTACGAATTGCACGAATTTTTACGAATTATTTTTAATTCCTGCGAATAAAATTTGTGGAAATTTGTGCAATTCGTGACAAAAAAAATCTTTTTTAATCCTTTAAATCTGTGGCTAAAAAAACAATAATAACCAGTCCTTCAAAAAAAGACTGGTTTTATAATATTTAAACTGCTATTTTTTTACTGCCTGCAGACTCCACAACAAGCCTGCAGCGTAAAAAAACAAACAAACTACATTAATTGTTAATGGTTAATGGTTGATGGTTCACTCATAACTCATAACTCATAATTTATAATTAACAATTAATAATTAATAATTACCATCCTTGGTTTTGAGTTAGAGCACCTTTGCTAACTGCGATTTCATCTGGCGGAATTGGCCATACGTGGTGAATTGCCGGATTAAAATTACGACCCGGATAAATTACAGTTCCGTTATAATGGTGAAGCGGTTTTGCGTAAGTATCTTTTGCATCGCCCCAGCGAACTAAATCAAAATGACGATCTGTCCATTCGCCTGCTAATTCGCAGCGTCTTTCTCTTTTTAAATCAGTTAAAGTAGCTCCTGAAATATCGGTAAGACCAGCACGACGACGAATCATATTAATTTCGGTATCAGCATTTTGACCTTTCATTAATTTAGCTTCTGCCAGCATTAAAATAACATCAGCATAACGTAAAAGCGGAACATTTAAAGCTGTAGAAGGTTTGTCTCCGTTAGCATTTACATAACGAATATCTACTGCTCCCGAATTTGTTTTTGGATAACTAAACGGTTCCATATATTTTTTAAACTGATAACCTGTTCTGTTACTTGAACTTACAATATAATTTCCTTCATTAAAAGTTACTTCCTGTCCAAAATAAACGAATTTGTCTCCTTTTTGAAGTATCGTAGCGCTTCTCCTTTTATCTGTTGGATCATAGGTGTCAAACAATTCTTTTGTTGGATAAAAATTTCCCCAGCCGTTGTAAGCTCCCCAGCCTTTATCTTCTAAACAAACTCCCGGAAAAATAGAACCCAAACCTGTATTTTCAGCACTTGAAGTAACAGACCAGATATATTCTGATGACCAGTTGTTTTTAATTTTAAAAACATCCTCAAAATTGTCAAGCAATTTGTGTTTTCCGCTGGCTACAATCATATTAGCATATTTAATGGCATTGTCCCAGTCTTTTGCATACAAATACGTACGTACTAAATAAGCCCAGGCAGCCGTTTTATGTGCACGTCCGTAATTATCTGGTGTCATTTCATTAAAATAAGGCAGTAAATCAGCAGCTTTAATTAAATCGGCGGCGATGTACGCATAATTTTCGGCAACATTTTTAGCACGCGGTACGTAAACATTTGTGAAGTTTGCTCTGTCCTGAATTGGAATTCCTGCACGATCATCTCCATAACGATAAGCTAATTCTAAGTGCATTACAGCGTGGTTAAAATAGGCTTCTCCCAACATTCCGTTTCTTGTTTTTTCGTCTAAAGGAATATTCGGAATATTGCGAATTACATCGTTGCAACGTTTCATAATTTCATAATGTATTCTCCAGATATCTTTTGTATCCGATTCTGACCCGTCGACAATAAAATTTTTGATACGTTCTGCATTTTGTCTTGGTTTTGTTCCGATGTCATCGCTGGCATTATTTAACCAAAAGAAACCACGTCCGTACATATTATCATCAGAATACAAAGCATAAATGGCATTTACTCCCGCCTGTGCATCTGCCGGAGTTTTCCAGAAATTTCCGCTTGACGGTGCTCCCTGCGGAATAACGTCAAGTTCACTTTCGCAAGCCGAAGTGCTTATTAAAAGCACAAAACTCAATACTAAAAAGCTTATTTTTTTCATTTTGTTAGTTTTATTTTTTTAAAATGTTGCGTTTACACCCGTCATATAAATACGGGAAAGTGGATATTTACCTAAATCCATTCCGAAGTTTTTAAGACCAACTTCCGGATCCATTCCTGAGTATTTGGTGATGGTAAACAAGTTTTGTCCAGAAACAAAGAATCTTAATTTTGCTTTTCCGTTTAACCAGTTTTCTTTAACTATATAGCCTAGAGAAAGGTTTTTTAATCTTAAGAAAGAAGCGTCTTCAACATAAAAGTCTGAGATTCTTCCGAAATTATTATTGTTGTCTGTTGATGACAATACCGGAATATCGGTATCTCTGTTTGTTGGCGACCATGCATTTTTAGATTCTGCCAATAAATTATATCCTGGGAAAGAAGCATTTAAACCTGTGTGTTTAACGGCATTGAAAACACTATTTCCTGCTGCTCCGTTAAAAAAGATATTCATATCAAAACCTTTCCATTTGAAGTTGGCGTTTAAGCTGTAAGTTGTTTTTGGAAAAGGACTTCCTAATACTACTCTGTCGCTGTTGTTGATTACACCGTCTCCGTTTTCATCTCTAAATTTAAAATCTCCGGCAACAGCATTTGGCTGATATGCTACTCCATTTGAGTTTACATAGGCTTTTGCTTCTTCATTACTTTGAAATAAACCGTCTGTTCTGTATCCGTAGAAAGCACCAACCGGACTTCCAACCTGATAAATATTCGCTAAAGGCAAACTACGAACTCTGCTAAGGTTTAATGGTTCTAATGAAGTTAAATCATCTTTAATAGAAACAATTTTGTTGCTCAAAAATCCTGCGTTTGCTGTTACATCAAACTTAAATTCGCCACGAGTTTTTTGGTATGTTAAACTTACTTCGATCCCTTTATTTTCAACATCTCCAGAGTTTACAATTCGGCCAAGAGGCGTTCCTGAAACTCCCGGTAACTGGTCACGAACTAACATGTCTTTGTTTGTTTTTACATAAGCATCAACAGAACCTAACAAAGTATTGTTGAACATGGCAAAATCTAAACCTATGTTAGTCTGCTCAGAACTTTCCCATTTTAAATTTGGATTTGATAATTCGCTTTCGGCATAACCGTAATTGATTACCGGAGTAGCACCAATTAAAGCCTGAGTCTGAGTAAGAGGCACACTAAACTGATATGGTCCAAGATTTCCTAAGTTTCCTATTTGTCCCCAGCTTGCACGAAGTTTTAAAGTGCTTACAATCGGGTTGATGCTTTTCATGAATTCTTCTTCAGAAATTAACCATCCTGCCGAAACTGATGGATAGACTTTCCAACGATTATTTTGTAAAAGTTTTGATGTTCCGTCGCGACGTACAATTCCTGATAATAAATATTTCTGATTGAAATCGTAATTTAACCTTCCAACATAAGATGAAATAATCTCATCAGATAAACCTGCTCCAGTCTGCTGAATTAATTTTGCATTTAATAAATAACGCTGAGACGGATCTTCGTTGTCAAAACCAGTTCCTTCAATGGTATAATAATCTCTTTTCGTTTCCTGATACGTATATCCGGCTAAAGCTTTGAAATTGTGTTTTCCGAATGACTTTTCGTAAGAAACTGTCTGTTCACTCAATAAATCAGTAATGGTCATCGACTTTTTAGTCAAACGGTTAAAGTCGAATATTTTTCCCGGTTCTGTAATTTTTACTGTAAAATCAGTTGCATTATCCTGAATTCTTGTGTAACCCCAGTTTGATTTAACTTTTAAACCCGGAACAATTTCCCATTCTGCATAAGGATTAATTAAAACGGTCGAAATTGGGTTTCTGTTGTCTAATCTTTTTAAATACGCAACCGGATTAATTACGTCTCCATAAGAACCGATGTATTTTTCAGGAACTCCTCCAAATTGTCCCGAACCATCTTCTCTGTAAATTGTAGCATTTGGCGGATAGAAAATCGCTCCTAAAATGGCTCCTGTATACGCACTTGCTGTATTAGCAGTCTGCCCGTCTGTTAAAGAATATGATAAGTTTTCTCCAATTGTAAAATTATCTGCCAGTTTAAAAGAAGAATTGGCTCTTACCGTATAACGGTTGCTGAAAGTGTTTAACAAAATTCCTTCGTTTCTTCTATAACTTCCTGAAAGAAAGAAATTTGATTTTTCTGTTTTTCCGTTGATAGAAAGGGATAAATCCTGAATTTCTCCTGTACGGAAAATTTCGTCCATCCAGTTTGTTTTTGTTGTTCGGGCTGTTGGTTCAAATGCCGTATCAAAAGCCGGAATTCTTGGTAAACCTGCATTATCTCTGGCTGTATTCATGGCGTCAGCATATTCAGCAGCGTTTAAAACGTCCAACTTTTTTGCTACATTTTGAAAACCTCCCTGATAATTTACATTTACATTAATTTTATCTGAGATTCCTTTTTTAGAAGTAATTAAAATTACCCCTCCTGAAGCTCTCGCTCCATAAATCGCCGCCGAAGCCGCATCTTTTAAAACACTTATCGAAGCAATGTCATTTGGATTTATGGTATTTAATGAACCACTGTAAATAATTCCGTCTAAAACAATTAAAGGCGTTTCGGCATTTAAAGATCCAATTCCACGAATATTGATTGTTGGTGAAGCTGTTGGGTCTCCTCCATCATTAATAACCGTAACACCTGCAACCGTTCCCTGCAATAATTCGCCGGCATTGTTATAGGTTCTGCTTGAAGTTTCTTTCATAGAAACAGAACCTACAGCTCCTAAAACTTCATTCTTTTTTACGCTTCCATACCCCATAACTACCACTTCCTGAAGCTGTTTCATATCGGCAGCTAATTTTACAGTAATGTTTCCTGATTGGGTTACTTTTACTTCTTGCGTTGCGTAACCTACGTATGAAAAAACAAGAACAGCTTCTGAAGCATTGATTTCCATTTTAAAAGTTCCGTCGAAATCTGTTGCTGTAGTGGCGTTTGAATTTTTATCTTTAATTCCAACGCCCGGCAATGGCATATTATCATCACTGCTGTAAACGATTCCGGAAACTATAATTTTATTTTGATCGACTGCAGAAACTTTTAAACTTTTCTTAATCACAACATTATTATTGATGATTTCATATCGTAATAAAAAGTTACCGCATATTTTATCTAATGCCTGCTCTAGCGTAACATTAGTGAGTTTTAAACTAATTTTCTGAGTGGTATTTACCTGATTTGATTCGTACATAAAATGTACATTAGCCTGATTTTCAATTTTCTGAAAAACATTTTTCAGGCTTTCATTTTCAACTTTTAAAGTTACTTTTTTGTCAAAATCAATGTTTTTTGCGTTTATTAAACCGGTAAAAAACAAAGCAATAAACAGGATTGCTTTTGCCCATACAGCTTTTTTAATGCTTTGAAACTTTACGACGTACCGCTTTTGTTTTTCATTCATAGTTTTTAGATTTTAGATTGGCTTTTAATTTTAGATTTTAGAAATCAGATTTTAGATTTTTACTTTGGGTATTTAATTGTAACTCATAACTCATAACTCATAACTCATAACTCATAACTCATAACTCATAACTCATAACTCATAACTCATAACTCATAACTCATAACTCATAACTCTTACTGTATTTTATAAACCCCTTCTTCAATTTTATATTCGGCATTTATAATATTGCACACCAGTCCTATAACCTGATCTGCTGTGAGTTCTTTGAAATAGCCGTTTATTTTTAAAGAGTTTAGATTTTTGTTTTTAATTTCAATTGCGACATTAAAATTTCGGTTTAAAGTTGAAATCACTTCCGGAAGCGGTGTATCTTCAAAAACAATTATATTTTTACGCCACAGCGAAATGGTATTTACAGGAACATCTTTAAAGGCCTGCAGTTTGTTGTTTTTAGATTTAAAAATGACTTTTTGCCCCGGCGTTACATACACATTTTCTTCAGTAACAGTCGATTTCACATTTACTCTTCCGGTTAAAACCGAAACTTCCTGTGTGGTTTGATCCGGATAAGCCTGAACATTAAAGCTGGTTCCCAGAACTTTTGTGTCCATTTTATCAGTGTGAATTATAAATGGATGTTTTTTGTCTTTGGCCACATCAAAAAAAGCTTCTCCGGTAAGGTAAACTTCGCGCGTATCTCCTTTAAATTCTTTTGGATATTTTAAAAAACTGCCGGCATTGAGCCAAATCTGCGTTCCGTCGCTTAAGGTAATTTTTGCGTGTTCGCCTAATTTTACTGTATATTGTTTGGTTTCAATTGCAATTGATTTTTGATAAATGAAAAATGACAATCCCAAGACTAATACTATTGAAGCCGCTGCAGCCCAATATTTAGTTTGAAGAAAAATAACTTTATCTGTTTTTTTAATTTGTCTTAATTCTTTTTTTAGTTTCAGCCGATTTGATTTAATCGTTTCAGTATTCTCAAAAATTTCATCGGTATTGTCATACCATTTATTCCACATTTCTTGTCCTTTTGGAGAATATTTTCCTTCTAAAAAATGTTTTATTTCTTGTTTTAATTTTTCAGGCATTATAATTTCTTTATGTCTTTAATAGTATGTCTTGGGAATTGAAAATTCAGGTAGGCATGAAAGGTTACGCTTTTGTTAAGAAAAAGCATCAGCCTTAATTTTAGAAACTGCATTATCAGTTAAACTCGCCTAAATAGGTACGCATAAATTTCAGTGCATACGTAATGTGATACTTTACTGTTTCGATAGAAACATTTAGTTCATCGGCAATTTCTTTATTGGAGTAATGTTTGATCCGGCTGAGAATAAAAACTTCTTTTGATTTTTTAGGAAGTAATGATGCTGCCTTGTCAACTGCAATCTGGAGTTCTTCGTAATAAATGGAATCTTCTGTTCCATTATAGCTATTTAAAGAAACCGTATTTCTATCTAAAACTTCCTGAATGTACTGATCTGAAATTGTGTGGGATTTAATATAATCCAGCGTTGTATAACGCACAGAGGTGTATATGTAAGCCGCAAAACTTTTTTGGAGTAAAATCTTTTTTCTTCGTTCCCAGATTGAGGTAAAAACTTCCTGCACAATTTCTTCAGAAACGGAAATCGATTTCATTCTTATATATACAAAACGTACAAGCGGATCACGGTATCTGAAATACAATTCATCAAAAGCTTTATCTTTTCCCTGTCTCAATAATTCGACAAGCTGTTCATCAGTGTAACCTTTATACATAATACTTCACCTTATTATTAGTCAAATCAATGAGCGTTGTGAAATCATTTATTTCGTGAAGTATTCTTAGTTTGAAAAATGACATATACTACAATAGTTTGTTTTATAATATGTCTTCAAAATTAGAAATGAGGGTAGGTCGTTTAGGTTACCTTTACATTAATAAAACCATAGGATTATGAAACATTGTATTAACATTTCGTTTTGAAATTCGCCATACGGTTAACATAAGAATTGAAAACTTTTTGGTGGAGATAAAATAATGCCGCTTTTATTGAATCAATTATTATTTCAGTTTTAAATTTGCAAAATGATAATACAAGATTTAGTTGGCGATTATGCCATTTCAGGAAGTAATCAGGATGAAAGCAATCAAATAACTTATAAAGGGATTTTGAGTCTAACTTTAGATTTGAATAACCGAATTATTGCCAAATGGATTATAAATAACTCACAAGTGCAAAAGGGACACGGTTTTTTTAAGGATAATATTTTGGTTATCAATTTTAGCTACAAAGGAGACGATAACAAAACTTATAAAGGAGTTGCCGTTTACAGATGCATTACTAAAGATGTGCTGGATGGTTTTTGGTCTGAAAAACACGGGAATCCGCTTTATTTAGGAACCGAGCATTGTTTGAGAATAGAGAGTTCTGAGCGGTTAAATTAATCGTTTATCATTCCATAGGAATGTTTCGTCGGTAGAAAATTATTACAATTATTGTGGTTTTACGTTCCATAGGAACGTTTGATATACGTGATCGTTAAAATTGACATCAAAATCAAACGTTCCTACGGAACGTAAATGTGACGGAATGATATTCTTTTCTACCGACGAAACATTCCTACGGAATGATAAACTTGGTGTAAAAACAATGGAATTAAAAAATGGTTGGTTATTTTTTCGTAAACCCTTTTCTGGTCATTTCACCCCATCCCTTGGTTCCCATTATTTTTTCTTTGTAACCAATTAAAGCCGAGTAAACGGTTAGCGGATGAAAATAGAAAGGCTCAATAAAAGCGGCTAAAAGCAGTTTGAAAAAATCGGCTTGTTTTGGATATTTATGAAAAGTACGTTCTTCGCTAAACAAAGCAATAACCGAAAAGAAAACGGCAAATGTATACACAAACAACAGCAGTAAAAGAAAGAAATGCCAGTTAAGAAGTCCTATAATCAGAAATACGATTGTAATAACCAGACCTATAAATTCTATTCCGGGAGCCAGAAATTCAAACAAAGTCCAATATGGAATACTCAACATTCCTAATAATTTATACTTTGGATTAAGGAACATTTTTTTATGAAATTTCAGTGTTTCAATTGTTCCTCGCATCCAGCGGCTGCGCTGCTTTTTGAATATTTTAAAATCTTCCGGAGCTTCTGTCCAACATAACGGATCTGGTATATAACGAACTGTATAGGGCAGTTTGTTTTCGAGCATATAACGGCGCATTCTTACCACGAGTTCCATATCTTCTCCAACGGTTTTGGTATCGTAACCGCCCGCCAATAATGCAATTTCTTTATCAAAAGCACCAAAAGCACCGCTGATTAATAACAATCCGTCGAGTCTTCCCCAAGCCATTCTTCCTAACAGAAAAGCTCTTAAATATTCTAATACCTGTATTCTTGGCAGTAATACATCGGGTACATTAATTTCAACCAAACGTCCGTTTTTAATTATACACTGGTTTGCGATTCTAACGACGCCACCCGTCGCAATAATGCGTTCTCCGTGTGATTCAAGAAATGGTTTTGCTAATTTTAGTAATGAATCTTTATCCAGAATGCAATCTACATCGATGCATACCACATAAGGATTTTGCGCAATGTTTAGTCCTGCATTAAGCGCATCTGCTTTACCTCCGTTTTCTTTGTCAACTACAATAAGTTTTTTAAAAGCAGCGTTTTTTGAGGTGTACAATCCTTTAATTTCTTTTGTTTTAATCTGGGCGTGAAAATCAATTTCTGTGAGAACCAGATCATACGTTTTAATTAAAATTTCCATTGAGTTGTCTTTACTTCCGTCGTTTACAACAATTACCTGATAATCGTTATAATTTAATGAAAGTAAAGATTTTACATTTTCTTCAATGGTAAAACCTTCATTGTAAGCGGGTGCGATTAAAGACAGTTTTGGTGCAAATTCGCTTGTTAAGAGTACTTCGTAATCTACAAAACTATTTTTTTTAAGATAACTTCTAAGTTCTTTTACTGATAAATAAGCTAAACCCAAATACGAAGACATAATCAAAATTGCATAAGCAAGTATGAGTATTAAGTATATATGGGTAAATAGGGTTATTTCAGTATTAAAAAATGTCATCTTCTGTTCTTGTTAAACTGTTAATGTCTGTAACAGATTTTGTGCTTTATATTTTATTATCATGTTTGGAGTACGTGCAGCCAGTTGTTCTACGTAACGAAGTTTTTGTGTAAGTTTAAGTTCTTTTATTAGCTTTAAACCAAGTGTTACGACTGTACTATTTTCTGATTCAAGTAAAAGCTCGATGCCTTTAGTATCTCCTACATCGTGTTTTTTAAAAGCATGTATGATATTAACCTGAGTCCACTCGTCGATAGGATTTGTGTGTTCTGTTAAATGTACAATACCTTTTGTTCCTTCCAGTTTAATACAGGCATTTATAGCTGTAATCTGCAGTGTTTTTTTTCGGGCTTTAGAAAGAGTTACCAGAGTATCAAATGCTTCGTTTATGTTCATTTCGGCAAGTTCTGTAATTCCTTTGCACTTTACATCCCATTTTATGTTTTTGAGTTTCTTTAATGAATCTTTCATTAATCCGGAATCTTTATAAAACTGCTCTAGTTTTTTTGCATAAATACCGTCATAATTTTTGTGAAGATTGATAATAGATGCTGTCATTACTTCTCTAAAAAAAACAAGATCTGAAATAACTTTATATTCATTATTTTCATTAATGGTCGAAAACAAGGTTTCTTCAAAAACTACCGAAAACAGGAGTTTATCAATATAAGCCGTATACTCAATTCTGAGTTTTTCTTTTTTGATATTATGGTTTCTGCTCCAGACAATTAAAAGGTACAATAGAAGCGATAATCCAATAAATAGATAAATTGAGATCATAAGAAAAGGCTCGACCCAGGTACCACTTCTGTAAAGTTCCCAAAGATTCTTCATCTTAAAAACGTTTAGTTATAATTATCTGTGCATTAAATCTGTTTCTGTATTCGCCAGGCAGATATTCTTCATATTCATAAAGAAAAATCGGGCGGACAAAAAATGAATCGCCAATACGATGCTGATACTGTATTCCTGCTCTGTAAGCTTTTAAAGGCTGTGTATAATTGTTGTATAAATAGAGATAAGGAACGTTTCCGTATTGCAGCTCAAATCGAATAAGGTTTTCGTTTTCTTCATTGGTATGCTGAAAGCTTAAAACATGAGAGAACAAAGCGTTTCCTGTGTCATAATAAGGTCGGTATGCAATTGTATTGCTTCCTGTTTTATATGAAAGCTGTCCCGTAAGCAAGGTTACATCATCGGTTTCAAAATGCATGTATCGAACTCCTAATGCGTAATCAAATCTTTTTCCGGGTCTAAAATAATATTCGACACCCACCTTTGCAACCGGAAAAATTGTTTCGCCTGTAGAAACTCCGGCGTTTACGTATAAATAATCTTTTTTGGCAAAAGTTTGATAATAATCTGCTTCAAAAAGCATTTGCGTATCGTCGTTTACGTGACCAATATTGGCACGGCCTACAAGTGCCGACTTTGTAAATTTATGTGTATATTCCACATATCCGTAATGCAGCGGCGACTGTCCGGGATTTGAGGTCGATACGTTTAAGTATGATGCAGAAATGGCATTTTTTGTTTTATGGCCAATAAGTGTTCGTATTCCTTTAAAGGCCTGCGTACTGTTTTCTGTTACAGAGGCTTTATCAATTATTTCTAATGCTTCCTGATCGCGATCGAGTTTTTCGAGACAGGTTACTTTTATTTTTAATACGTCTATTGAATTTGGATCTAAAGCCAGATATTTATCGCAATAAAATATACATTTCTCAAATTGCTCAGACCAATAATAAACATTAATGATAGCGAGTAATGCATCTGGCGATGGATTTACTCTGTCTGCCATTGGTGATAATACTTCAATGGCGGTTTTATAGTCCTTTTTCCAGCTGTAAATACGTCCAGCATACGTTTTTATATCTTCATCCTCTGGAAATTTTGCCCGCACAGGGTTCAGAATTGACAATGCTTTATCGTAATTGCCTTTCTCAACTTCGCGCTTAGCATTTGCCATAGCTTCATCAACATTAATTTCCTGACCAATTGCTGCTGAAGAAATAAATAACAGAAGGATTGAATAATATATAAATTTCATTAAACACGGGTATTTAATAATTTATTAATTCTTACTAAAAGCACAGCCGGACTTATTGGCTTTGCAATAAATTCATTTGCGCCAATGTCAAACGAATCCAGCTCTGTCTGCTCTACACCAGAAGAGGTAAGTATAATTATTGGAATATCAGAATTAATGGTCTGCCTAACATGCTGCGTAATCTGCATTCCGCTGATCCCCGGCATATTTATGTCTGTAAGGATTAGATCATAACTATTTTTTTCAATAGCTTCTAATGCATCTTTACCATCTGAAAACTGGTCAACTGTAAATCCTTTAGACTCTAAGAAAAAAGATAACGATTTGCGTAGGATATCATTATCTTCGGCTAAAACTATTCTCATTTTATATAATATTTGTCTTTGGGGCAAATTCTATTATGCCATAGAATATTCGAACTTAATGTAAAGCTAAAGCTTATTTCTCTTTTATCATAGCTCCTTTAGATATTTAACTACTTCAATTATGCCGCAATGGAATATATGGATTCTGTCAGCGGTTTCAGATGTAAATTTTTCATGTCTGGCTTCTTCTTCAATAACAGCAAGGCAGTTACTTAAATCATCAAGCAGAAACATATCTAAACTGGATCTCATATTATGAGCCATTTTTTTTACTGTGTCGTAATCCTTTTTTTTGAATGATTCTTCGAGCAGAGCTTCTTCTCCCGGGATTTTTTCTATAAAAAGATTTACCATTTCCTGTCTGAAGTTTAGATCTCCTCCTGACATTTCATCAATAAATGATAAGTCTACTCTTCTTTTTCGGTGTAGTTTATTATCTGGATTTAATACCGTTTTTATAGCTTCTAAAAGAGCAGACTGTTTAAATGGTTTAGGAACATAACCGTCCATTCCGGCATTGTAGCATCGTTCTTGCTCTCCCACTAAAGAATGAGCCGTCATGGCAATAATCGGAATAGTCGATTTCATTTCATTCCTGATATATTCTGTGGTTTGGTAACCATCTTTAACAGGCATTTGAAGATCCATCAAAACGAGGTCATATTCATTTTTAGATAAAAACTCGATTCCTTCTTCTCCATTTTCGGCAATATCCAATTCAAAACCAAAATTCTGAATCACATTTTTTGCCAGCTTTTGATTTAAAACATTGTCTTCGCAAAGCAATATTTTAAGTTTTCCTAAATTTTCAGATACTATCGCTTTCTCATTTTCTTCACTATAATCTGCTTTTCTATAATTAATATCAAAATAAAACTCAGATCCTCTGTTTTCTTTACTTTTTACATGAATTTCGGCATTTTGTAATTCAACTAATTGTTTTACAATATTAAGACCAAGTCCTGTACCGCCAAATCTTCTTGTTGTACTGTCTTCCGCCTGAGTAAATCGATCAAAAATAGTTTTAAGTTTTTTCTCAGGAATACCAATACCGGTATCTTTAACCGAGAATCGAAGCGAATAATGATTTTCTGTTTCGTCTATTTTTTTTACAGAAACAGTAACATCACCTTCATTTGTGAATTTTAGCGAATTTCCAATTAAGTTTACCAATATTTGATTTAACCTTCCCTGATCTCCAATTACCATTTCCGGCATATCGGCATCCAGAAAAAGATTGAATTCAACATCTTTAGGTACTTTTACTTTTAGTAAAGCATAAACATGTTTAAGTGTATTTTTTAAATTGAATGGTTCTGTTTCGATTGTTAAATTTCCCGATTCAATTTTAGAAAGATCCAAAATATCATTAATAATAAGCAGTAAATTTTCGCCCGCAATTTGTACGCTGTCAATATAATCACGCTGAACAACATCTAGTTTGGTTTGAGCCAGAAGATCTGTAAAACCAATTATGGCATTTAAAGGCGTACGAATTTCATGGCTCATATTGGCCAGAAAACTATCTTTTGCCAGTACTGCCCTTTCGGCAATTTTTTTCTGTGCATCCAGCTGCATGTTTTTATTGCTCAGTTCCAGCTGGTTTATCACGTGTCTGGAAACAATAGAAAGTGCATTACGCTGATTTTCATTTAGTTCTTTAGCAACATGATCAATAGCGCAGATAGTACCAATATTAAATCCATCCGGTGTTGTAAGCGGAATTCCGGCATAAAACCGAACCTTAAAACCTCCGGTAACATTAGGGTCATCTTTAAAACGTTCGTTCAAAAATGTATCGTTTATTTCGACCATTTCTGATTCCATTATCGTATATCTGCAAAAAGAAATTTCTCTTGGAACCTCAGATACTCCTATGCCAATTTCAGATTTAAACCATTGTCGGTTTTCATCAATAAAAGAAATATGGGCAATGGGAACCCCGCATATATAAGAAACTAATTTTGTTGCATCATCAAAAGCATGATCCGGAAGTGTATCTAATATATTGTAACGCTTTAATGCTGCTAAACGCTCTAGCTCATTGTGTGGTATTGGCTGATCTTCGTAACTCATTTGCTTATAGAAAATTTTTGGAAGCCTTACTATCATTAATAAAAAGACTAATGCAAAGTTATTTAATTAAAACTTCAAAAAATAATCTGAATTGCAGAAGTATAAAATCTACATTCAATAGATTTTTTTACTATCAATTTACCAGCATTCTTCAATTACTTGTTTATGATTGTTTAATAAATTGAACAAAAAATGCCAATGATAATTTTCATTGGCATTTTTAATATCTCAAAATAAATACGATTTAACTCTCTAAAGCTAATTTTGTTTTAAGTCTTCGGTTATACAAAATTATAAATCCAATCCAGATCACTAAAAGAGCAGCAATTAGTATCAATTCTGTTTCATGTAAACCTTCGCGAAAGAAATTATTTAGTGAATGCACTCCAGCAACAGCAAGCAGCGAACTTGTTTTTGAATATACTTTTCCAATTCCCCAGGTACCAAAAAAGATAATTCCTAAGAAAATCAATCCAGAAGTGTCTAATCCAATATTTACGTGCCAGATAAACCAAAGCAGAGCAATAATTATGATTGAAGTTAACTTTGGAAGACTTTTTAGCTGGTCTTGTAAAAATCCTCGCCACCCTATTTCTTCTAAAAGACCATATACCAAAACTGTAAACATTAATAACAAAGGAAATTTTCCTGTAAAGACATAATAAACTCCCGAAATTAAAAATGCCGGAAGCAGCCAGTAAACAGCAAATGGCAAAGCCGATGTTTTATAGATTCCTTTTAAAGAAAGAGGCGTATCAAGAGAAAAAACTTTTATTGCAACTAAAGCGCCTAAAGCCGGACCAACTCCGCGAAGCAGAATTGTTAGGTATTCGTTACTAACACCAGACAGTAAATTTGTTTTAACGGCAATAAATCTGCAAATAATGGCAATGATATAATAAACTGCAATTGCCCCATAATTAATGTTACGTTTCATAAGTTGTTTGTTTGATTAGTAAGACAAACTTAGAAATCAAATACAACAAAAAAATTGACTTTGGGTAAGAAATCACTTCTCTGTAATTCTTTTTCGAATTCGGCTTAAACTCTCTGCTGTCAATCCTAAATAAGAGGCAATAACTTTTAAAGGTGTACGCTGAAATATTTCAGGACTTGATTCTATAAGTTTTATATAACGTTCCTGAGGAGAAAGTGTTAAAAGATCTATTTGCTGCTGTTGTTTTCGAATATAAAGCATTTCTGAAACTGCTTTTCCAATTCTCAAACCAGATTCTGAACGACTGTAAAGTTCTTTCAAATCTTTATGGGTAATAGACCATAAAGTAATGTCTTCCAGAGCTTCTACTTTTATAACAGTAGGCTGCTGATTTAGAAAAGACAAATAATCACTTATGAATGATTTTTCGTAAAGCAGATTTATACAGATATCACGGCTTCCGTCCCAGACAAATAATCCCGCCGAACCTTTAATTATAATATTAAGATATTTCTCGACCTCGTTGTATTCTTTAATTATTTGTGATTTTTTGAATTTTCTGATTTCAATTTTTTCTGAAAAGGCATCCCAGATATTGGTATCTGAAACATAGTAGGAATCAAAAATCTTCTTTACATTTTCCGGAGATGGATTGTGGGGCATAGATTAGGGAAATATCGATTTTACAAAACCAATTTACAAAACTATTTTTAAGTTGTTTTACTTCAATTATATAAAAATCTAATTCAATAGGTTTTATTAATACAATTTCCTGTAAATCTCTTAAAAAAAATGAGCCAGAATCTTGTTTCATTTTAAAATTTGAAGTTTCATATTATAACTTGAAACCTAATAATTTCACCTGCCGAAATTATTATTCCTTAATTTTGATAATCTCCCATTCTACAATTCAGCACCTGCTTTTTTAAATTATACCCAATTGATTTATTGCCAGACGAGATCAGGTAAATTGTTCATATCCACCTTTCAATCCCCGAATGTCTATGAAACAATCTGTACTATTAAAAAATTTTACAAAAAAGATAATTTTCATTCTGCTTATAGTTTCTTCTATAAGTTTATATGGGCAAAATTGTACTGTAAATGCAGGAGTTTTAAACATAACTATTTGCGAAAACGATGCTTTAGTTTTAACGGGAAATAATCCTTCTCCGATTATAGGAACTGTTCTATGGACTCAAATTTCAGGACCTGCTGTTGTAATTAATTCCCCTACTAGTTCAAGCACCACCATTTCAGGATATACGGGAGGAAATACTTATATTTTTAGATACAGTGCCACCTGCGGTGACGGGGTTTCTGCTCATCAGGATAAAGTGGTAAACGTACAACCTATTACGATTGCCAATGCCGGAGGAAACATTGCCAGCTGTCCTAATAATTTAGGAACTTTGAGTATTACGGCTAATACTCCCCAAAATGCCGGAGAAACCGGATATTGGGAAATTGTAGGCGATAATAATGCCGGAGTAATTATTAATTTTCCTGATTTGCCTACCTCAACTATAACTTTACCGGCCGAAAGCTGCGGTGTTACTACTCTGCAATGGGTTATTGAAGGTGAAGAGTATGCTCCGGGACAGCGATGCAGAACAACATCACAAATAACCGTGACCAATTATGGCGGCGCAAAACCCGTTTCAGCAGGTCCTGATCAAAATTTGAGTAATTGTTATACTACAACGCAAACTACAAATCTTACGGGAACTTACGGTGGTTGCGGACTAAATGGTCAAAGCGGTCAATGGACTTTTGTAAGCGGTCCTAATACGCCCACGATAAGCAATCCGGGTTCTAATACTACACCCGTTTCTAATCTTGTTGAAGGAACATATACATTTAGATGGACAGTAAACGGTCCATGTGCTTCCGGAAATGATTTGGTTGTAATTACAGTTCCGCCAGCAACGCAGGATGTAACAACTCTTCCGGGCGGTGATGAAGATATTTTCTTTTGCGACAACACCATTACAGAAGTTACGCTTGTAGCTCAAACGCCTTTATATGCAGGAGAAACGGTACAGTGGACTCAAATTTCAGGAGATACCGGAGCTGTCATTGTTTCGCCTGCAAACCCTACCACATTAGTTACTAATATTTCAGATTCTGGCGATCCTTATAAATTTAGATATACACTTACGAATACTAATACTGGCTGTATTTTTACAAAAGATTATAATGTTCAGTATAATGGCGCTGTAAGAACTATAGCTGCTAATAACGGCAACGATATTGTGGGGAGTTGTAATGCTACTGTATTTACAATTCCGCTTACGGTAACGGGTACTGGTGTTAATCAATATAGAATTGTGAGCGGTCCTGCCAGTTCTCCTCTAGCACCATTTCCAACGGCAATACAAAGTGTAGGTAACTCATTAACATTAACCCTTACTGCATCTGGAAATTATAATGTTGAATTTATCAGAAGTCAAAACGGAACTCTACCTGTTGGCTGTGACTATGGATTTGACACATTGAGTATTTTAGTTTCAGGTGCACCTACTCCGTCAAATGCCGGATCTGATGTGAGTTTACCTTGTGGAGATACTTCCACAACATTATCAGGAGTCGTAACCGATGACGGAATGCATTTCTGGAGCCAGCTAAGCGGTCCTAATCAAGCAACAATAGCAGATAATTTTGCTGTAAATACACAAGTAACAGGTCTTGTTCCGGGAACTTATGTATTTCAATATATAACAAAAGGCGGCGGTGCAACCTGTGGTTTTTCTATTGCTACGGTAACCATATATGTATCTGACAGTGATTTAAATAATGTTGAAGCCGGTACTAATCAGGTGGTTTGCGCTAACTCTCAGGTAAATCTGGCTGCTACTCCTGTAGATGAAGGAGAAATTGGCGAATGGAGCCAAATCTCAGGTCCAAATACAATTATCTTTTCTGATCTCAATGATCCAAATGCTGTAGCTACCGGATTTGCAACAAATTTGTCATCTTATCAATTACAATGGACTGTTTCTTACCTGCACCCCGGCCCATTATGTAATGCGGCTGCTTCGGATACGGTTACAATACTAACTAATAATTCTAGTGCAGCTTCTAATTCTGATGCCGGGCCTGATGCTTGTTATCCTACGGGAACAACAACTTTTAACCTCAGCGGAAATACCCCTGGAAATTTTGAAACCGGAACATGGACTGTAATTCCTGCCAGTGGAGTCATTTTTGCAGATGTAAATGATCCTAATACTTTAGTGACTGTTCCCGGAAACGGAACTTATACTTTTACCTGGGCAATTGAAACCTTTGCACGTCTTTGTGAACCTAATAAAAGCAGTGTCTCAGTTACAATTGCAGATACTCCTCCCGCAGCAAATGCAGGACCGGATCAGGAAATATGTGGAACAACAATTACTATGGCAGCATCTGGCAGCAGCGGAGCAACGGGAACCTGGACCAGAATTTCAGGTCTAGGAAACTATACGATTAGTGATGAGCATGATCCAAATGCTGTGTTTACTTTTAACTATAGCGGTTATTATATTTTTAGATGGACAGTAGATGCCGCTGTTTGTGGTTCTGCTTTTGATGATATTAATTTGACTATAGGGATTCCACCTCATCAGGCCTTAGCAGGGCCCGATCAGAATGTATGTAACAATACCACTGTTACAATGGCCGGAAGTGCTTATGATAGTTTTTTTGAAACCGGGCAATGGTCAGTTCTTACCGGAGCTCCTAATAACCCCACTATTGTAGATCCGTCAAATCCTAATACAGTAATTAACGGGCTTGTTGCCGGTACTTATACCTTTAGATGGACTATTACAGCCAAAAGTGTGTTTTTATGTACAGGTACATTTGATGACATAACAGTAGTCGTTACGCCAACTGCTAATGCAGGCGCTGATCAAAGTTATTGTGATGTTACAAGTGTTGCCCTCATGGCAAATAAAAATTCAACAGGAACGTGGTCACTTACCAGTACGACAGGAAATCCGGCAGATGTGGTTATTTCGCAATCTCCGCCTAATAGTTATATTGCAAATGCCACTGTAGTTCCCGGTAATAGTTATGTTTTTACGTATACGACCAGTACAACAACTTTTCCCGATAGTTCTACTTGTCCGGGGTCATCAGATTCTGTAAATATACAGGTTTTCAGCGGAGCGAGTATCGATCCTGATGCCGGACCAGACCAAACCTTATGTATTTCTGATGTCAGCGGTGTTACTACCCTGCAGGGAAACACACCTCCAGTTGATGTTGCTGTTTCAGTTTGGCGTTTTGTTGATCAGCCTGCAGGCAGTGTAGCCGTAATTACTACTCCATCCGCTCCATTAACAACTGTTACCGGATTAACTGTTCCGGGACTTTATATTTTAGAATGGGTTTTTGAAAGTACATCTTGCAGAACACTATCAGATATTGTACGTATTGAAATGAATGCAGAACCAAGCGCTGCAAATGCCGGTCCTGATGATACCGTTGCCTGCCAAACAACGTATCAAACGGCAGCTGTGCCACCCACAGTAGGAATCGGAACATGGTCTTTTGCCAGCCCTGCGGATGATCCCTCGGGAGGAGCTGTCGTAATTGACAGTCCAAATAGTCCCGTGACAACCTTATCCAATATTACTACTCTCGGCACTTACCGATTAACATGGACTGTTACAAATGGCCCTTTTACTAGTCCATCATTATGTCAGCCTTCTTCAGATACAGTAGAAATTACATTTAATGACGTCCCTCCTTCTGTTGCAGATGCTGGGCCTGATCAGGAATTATGCGGGGTTAATTTTGCTACAATGGACGCTGCTCAGGTGACTTCAGGACTAGGAACGTGGACTCAGGTATCAGGACCCAATACAGCTAATATTGCTTCACCTAATTTAAGGAATTCTTTAATGCTTGGTCTCATACCCGGAACTTATGAATTTCTTTGGACAGTTACAACACTAAATTCAAATGGCTGTATTTCTGAAGATTCTGTTCTTGTAACAATTTATGAAAATCCTTCTACAGCAGATGCGGGACCAAATCAGACAATACCTCAGTTTACACCTGTAATTATGAATGCGGAAACACCAAGTGTAGGTAACGGAATCTGGACTCAGATTTCTGGTCCTACAATAGTCGGTTTTACAAATGAAACATCTCCTACTACAACCGTAACCGGAACCGTTTCCGGAACTTATGTACTTGAATGGACTGTTAGTAACGGAAATTGTACTGTTTCATCAGATACTATAACAATTATAATACTTTCGGTTGCTGATCTTGAGTTAATCAAAACTGTAACTCCAACCACGGGAAGTGCCGGAAATATTGTCACTTTTAATATTCAGATTTTTAATAATAATTCATTGGGAGGAACCGTAACTGCCACGGGGGTATCGGTAAGAGATTATATTCCGTCAGGAATAAATATAGTTCCCGGATCTGCAAATTACGCCGGACAATATAATCTTGGTGATAATACCATAACCTGGAACAATCTTACAATTCCGGTTGGAAATAAAGTGACCTTAACTTTTCAAGGAACAATTATAGCTGCTGGTTCTTATGTAAATACTGCCGAAATAATTGCTTCAAATCAGTTTGATCCCGATAGTACGCCTAACAATCAAAATCCCGCTGAAGATGATATGGATGATGCCGCAGTAGTACTGGATGTAGCCGATTTATCGCTTCAAAAAACAGTTTCGCCAACTAATGTAAGTATTAATGATAATGTGATTTTTACGATTAGAGTTACTAACAGCGGACCTAATAATGCCACTGGAATAACTGTTTCAGACAAACTTCCACCCGGATATACATATGTTAGTGATAATGGTGCAGGCAAATATAACAGCACAACGGGTATCTGGAATGTGGGCAACCTGAACAACGGAAACTCTTTAGCTTTGCAAATTACAGCAAAAGTAAATGTTGCCACATCTGCCAATTATTCTAATATTGCCGAAATACAAACCGCTCATCAGCTTGATCCTGATAGTACACCCGGTAACGGACTTCTTGAAGATGATATGGCAAGTGCAAATATCATTTTGAAATTTGCTGATTTAGAACTTACAAAAACAGTTACACCCACAGCTGCAGCTGCAGGAGAGCAAGTCGATTTCTTTATAAATGTATTCAATAGAGGTCCCGGAAATGCAACTGGGGTTAGTGTACAGGACATAATACCTGTTGGATATACTTTAATTCCGGGCTCAGTATCGAATAACGGAACTTATCAGTCAGCAACAGCAACCCTTGAATGGAAGAATTTATTTATAGGAAATAATTCGGTTCTCGTTTTAAGTTTTAAAGCCCTTGTAAATCCTTTAGGCGATTACCATAATACAGCTCAGGTTACAGCCAGTGATTTACCTGATCCGGACAGTACTCCCAATAATAATATTTCTTCTGAGGATGACCAGGACGATGCCGAAATTACTTTTATCGGCCCATCTGCAGATTTATCATTAGTTAAAAATGTAGTGGCAGGAAATACAAGTCCCGTTGTAGGCAGTGTAATTTCGTTTGAACTTGTTATTACTAATGATGGACCAAACGATGCTACCGGAGTTCAAATAACAGATTTACTTCCATCGGGCTATGAATACGTAAATTACAGCTCTTCTGCAGGTCTTTATAACAATACAACCGGAATTTGGAGTGTAGGAACAGTTGATAGCGGAGTTTCAGAATCGCTTATTCTTGATGTAAAAGTACTGCCTGCGGGAGACTATTTTAATATTACACAAGTAACTGCCAGTAATTTACCCGATCCTGACAGTACTCCAAATAATGATGACGGAGATCAAAGTGAAGATGATGAAGCAAATGCAGTCATTACTCCAATACAACAATCAGCAGATTTATCTTTAACTAAATCAGTCAGCAATACAACGCCTTTAGTGGGATCATTAGTTACTTTTCAGGTTATAACTACAAACAGCGGTCCGCAAGATACTGCACACGTAACCGTTACAGATTTACTGCCATCAGGATATACTTTTGTGAGTTTTAATGCAACCAGCGGTACCTATGACAGTACAACCGGATTATGGACACTGGATATTTTAGAAAGCAGCGAATCCGAAACTTTACAAATTATTGCTTCTGTAAACCCAGCGGGCAATTATATTAATAAAGTTGAGGTAACCAGCAGTGATATTCCTGACCCTGATTCAACTCCAAATAATGGAATCACAATAGAAGATGATTATGCTGAGGTATCAACGATTCCTATCCCCCAATCATCAGATTTAACATTAACTAAAACAGTAAATAACGCTGCACCTATAGTTGGTTCTGAAGTGGTTTTTGAAATCGTAGTTACGAACAATGGCCCTCAGGATAATAACGGAATACAAGTAACCGATATACTTCCATCAGGATATACTTTCAACGGGTTTAGAATTTCTACAGGAACCTATGATTCGGTTACAGGTGTCTGGACGGTGGGTAATTTAGTTAATGGAGATTCAGAAACATTACAATTATTAGCAACTGTTAATACAGCTGGAAATTATACCAATACTGCTGAAATAACTGCAAGCTCACTTCCTGATCCCGATTCGACTCCAAATAATGGAGTAACAACAGAAGATGATTATGCAGAAGCTACTACAGTTCCAGTTCCGCAATCAGCAGATTTATCACTTATTAAAATCGTAAATAATAACACTCCGCTGGTTGGTTCTCAAGTTACTTTTACTTTAGAAGTAAGTAATGCAGGGCCTCAAAATACAGCTGGTGTTACAGTAAATGATTTATTGCCAAATGGCTACACTTACGTTTCATATAACACCACTTCGGGAGCTTATGATCCTGTAACAGGAATATGGAATACAGGTTCTATTGGACTCTTAAATTCGCATATTTTACAAATAACAGCTACAGTAAATGCAACTGGAGACTATACCAATATTGCTGAAATTTTATCAAGCGCTCTTCCTGATCCTGATTCTACTCCAAACAACGGTATTCCAACAGAAGATGACTATGCAGCAGTTTCAACAGCACCGATTCCGCAATCAGCAGATTTATCATTGACTAAAACGGTTGACAATCCTACTCCGCTTGTTGGGTCATTGGTAACATTTAGTCTTCAGATAGAAAATACAGGTCCACAAGATGCAAACACAGTTGCAGTCAAAGATTTACTGCCATCAGGGTATAGTTTTGTTTTATACAGTGCAACAACTGGAAGCTACGATCCGGTAACCGGAATCTGGAACGTTGGAAATATTCCTGTAACCAACTCGTATACTTTACAGATAACCGCTGTGGTTAATCCTTTTGGAAATTACACTAATAATGCCGAAATCACTGCCAGCAGTCAGCCTGATCCTGATTCGACACCAAATAATGCCGTTACAACAGAAGATGATTATGCTGAGGTTTCAACAATACCTATTCCCCAATCGGCTGATTTATCGTTGACAAAAAGTGTAAGTAATAGTACTCCGCTGGTTGGTTCTCAAGTAACGTTCAATGTTCAGATATACAATATGGGACCACAGGAAACAGATGCTGTTGTGGTAACTGATTTACTTCCTTCCGGATATACATTTGTATCATACACTACAACAGCAGGAACTTATGATTCATCAACCGGTTTTTGGATAATTGGAAACATGCCAATTGCAACATATCATACTTTGCAAATAACTGCTGTGGTTAATGCAGCTGGAAATTACACAAACAGCGCCGAAATTAGTTCAAGCAGTCAGCCTGATCCTGATTCAACTCCCGATAATGGAATCACAACAGAAGATGATTATTCAGAAATAACAACAACCCCTATTCAGTTATCATCAGATTTATCATTAACCAAAACTGTTAACAATCCGACTCCGCTCGTGGGTTCTCAGGTTACTTTTGAAATTGTAGCAACTAATAATGGTCCGCAGGATAATACAAATGTTCAAGTTACAGATTTACTGCCGTCAGGTTATACTTTTAATAATTTTACGGCTACTACAGGAACTTATAGTGCCTCAACAGGATTATGGAATATTGGAAATTTAGTAAATGGAAAATCCGAAACTTTACAAATAATAGCCATAGTAAACTCAGCCGGAGATTATTTGAATATTGCAGAAATATCTTCAGCTAATCTTACAGATCCTGATTCTACTCCTAATAATACAGTGCCTGCGGAAGATGACTATGCATCGGTTTCAACGACACCTATTCAACAATCTTCTGATTTATCATTAACCAAAACTGTTAACAATCCGACTCCGCTCGTGGGTTCTCAGGTTACTTTTGAAATTGTAGTAACCAATAATGGCCCGCAGGATAATACAAACGTTCAGATTACAGATTTACTGCCGTCAGGTTATACTTTTAATAATTTTACGGTTTCTACTGGAACTTATAATGCCTCAACAGGATTATGGAATATTGGAAATTTAGTAAATGGAAAATCCGAAACTTTACAAATAATAGCCATAGTAAACTCAGCTGGAGATTATTTGAATATTGCCGAAATATCTTCCGCTAATCTTCCAGATCCTGATTCTACTCCTAATAACGGAGTGCCTGCAGAAGATGACTACGCATCTGTTTCAACAACACCTGTACAACAATCTTCTGATTTATCATTAACCAAAACAGTTAATAATCCTACTCCATTAGTAGGCTCTCAGGTTACTTTTGAAATTGTAGCTACTAATAATGGCCCGCAAGACAATACTAATGTTCAGGTTACAGATTTACTGACGTCGGGTTATACTTTTAATAGCTTTACGGCTACCACAGGAACTTATAATGCCTCAACAGGATTATGGAATATTGGAAATTTAGTAAATGGAAAATCTGAAACTTTGCAAATATCAGCTGTTGTAAATCAAACAGGAAATTATACCAATTCTGCAGAAGTTACAGCGAGCAGTTTACCTGATCCAAATTCAACACCTAATAACGGTATTCCTTTAGAAAATGATTATGCTGAAGCCAGTACATCTCCAGTAAGTGCCTTAGCAGATTTATCATTGACCAAAACTTTAATTGGAAATAATTTAAGTCCAATTTTTGGTTCAACCGTTACTTTTGAAATTACGGTACAAAACAGCGGGCCGCAAACAGCTACAGGCGTTCAGGTTATAGACCAGCTGCCAGGCGGTCTTCAATATGTTGTTTACAGTTCGACAACCGGACAATACTTTGACACAACCGGAATTTGGACTATCGGAACAATAGCATCAGGAGATTCTGAATCGTTATTAATTACTGCCATTGTTAACAATTCAGGTAATTATGTAAATACTGCCGAAATTTATGCATCAAATGAACAAGATCCTGATTCTACTCCAAATAACAATGTTAATGGCGAAGATGATATTAGTTCGGTAACACTTACTCCGGTTTCAGCAATTGCTGATCTTTCGATAGAAAAATTAGTAGTCAACAATAATGTTACTCCCGACGTTGGTTCTCAAATTTCGTTCTCGATTACTGTGACCAATTCCGGGCCAAGTGTTGCGACAGGTGTAACAATTAGAGATGTCCTGCCATCTGGTTATGAGTATGTGTTTTATAATGCCACTTCAGGAAGTTATAATAATATAAGCGGAATCTGGAATCCTGGAATCATTTTGCCTGGAAACAGTCATACATTATTAATTAATGCAAACGTAAAAACACCAACCAGTACAGCAGATGAATATCTAAATATTGCCGAAATAATGACTTCTGATCAGTTTGATCCCGATAGTACACCGGGCAATGGAGTTGCAACTGAAGACGATTATGACAGCATTTCTGTTACTCCCGTTATTGTTATGGCCGATCTTTCTATAAACAAAACAGTATTAAATGGTACTACTCCAATGGATGTGGGTTCAACGGTTATTTTTACTGTAACCGTAACTAATGACGGTCCGGGAGATGCGAGCGGAGTATCTGTTAAAGATTTACTTCCACCGGGTTTCACCTATTTAACAAGCAGCCCTACAAGTGGTTTATATAATTATGCAACGGGTATTTGGAATGTTGGAATTGTTCAAAATGGCGCTAATCAGTCGTTGGATATCTACACAAGAGTAAATCCGCCTACGGGAACAGCCGGCGAATACACAAACGAAACAGAAATTATTTCCAGTAATCTTCCTGATCCGGATTCAACACCCAATAATGGCGTAAAAACTGAAGATGATTACGACAGCCTTCAAATCAATGTTTCTATTGCTGATTTAAGTTTAGAAAAAACGGTCAGTAATAAAAATGCAAATGTTGGAGAAGTCATTAATTTCACTTTACAACTTAACAATGACGGACCAAGCGCAGCAAGCGGTGTTGCTGTCGAAGACATAATTCCTCTGGGATATTATAACATCAACAGTATAAACAATGGGGGAATATTCAGTAATAATAAAATAAAATGGGTTGATTTAACGGTGCCCGTTGGAGGGATCACCTTAAGTTATCAGGCAGCAGTTGCAAGTCCGCATGGACTTGACAGTGATGATTATCTTAATATTACTCAGGTAACAGCCAGTAATCAATTTGATCCGGACAGTAAACCCAATAACGACAATGGCGATCAGAGCGAAGACGACGAAGATTCTGAATTTATCAATATTCCTTCAACAGATATCGCAATAACCAAAGAAGTTGATAAAACCGATGTTCCGATGGGCAGCAGTATAATATTTACGATAACTGCCGAAAATATTGGAAATCTTACCGCTACAAATGTTGAGGTTCAGGATATTCTGCCGAAAGGATATACTCTGGATAGTTTTACGGTAACATCAGGAATGTATAACAGCACAACCGGAAACTGGACTATTCCAGCTGTAAATGCAGGAAGTTCACAAACTCTTACCATAACAGCAAAAGTGATCGATTTTAATGATTACCTAAATACGGCACATCTTGTAAAAATGGATCAGATAGATACCAATAGTGCAAACAATCAGGACAGTGCAACAGTTTCTCCAAACTGTCTGAAAATTTATAATGAGTTTTCTCCAAATGACGACGGACAAAATGATACTTTCTACATCGATTGTATAACACAATATCCTGACAACCAGCTGCAGGTATTTAATCGCTGGGGAAATTTGGTTTATTATAAAAAAGGATACAACAACACCTGGGATGGTAAAGAAAACGGATCAGCCAAAACACTTCCGGAAGGTACTTATTTCTACATTCTGGATCTCGGAAATGGTTCGGCAAAAACCTCCGGATGGCTTTATTTAAAATAAAATGAATAACCAAAATAACAATTGGCTATGATTCAAAATATAAAAAAGATTTTCACGATCATTACAATGCTCTCTGTCGTTGGCGCACTGGCACAGCAAGATCCGCAGTACACTCAGTATATGTATAATACACTCAGTGTAAACTCTGCGTATGCCGGCTCGCTGGGACATTTAACTATTACCGGAATATACAGAACGCAATGGGTAGGTCTTGAAGGAGCTCCAAGTACACAATCTTTTACTTTAGACACTCCTGTTGGCAAACGAGTGGGTTTAGGTTTATCAGTAGTTAGTGAAGAAATCGGACCATCGGAAGAGCAATATATTGATGCTAATTTCTCTTATACCATTCAATCCGGAGAAACCCATAAATTATCCTTTGGTATAAAAGGAGGCGGCAGAGTTATCAATATAGACTGGACAAAAGGAAGTTACAAAGATCCGGATGTTCAGTTTCGTGAAAACGTTACCAACAAATTTTTACCCGTTGTGGGAGCCGGTTTATACTGGCATGGCGAAAGAGATTATATCGGATTATCTGTTCCAAATTTTATGACACGTGAACGATATGATTATGACGATATAGCCGAAGATCTCGTAAACGAAAGAATTCACGTTTATTTGATTGGAGGAATTGTTTTTGATCTTTCGGCACATACAAAATTCAAACCAGCTGTTTTGGTGAAATATGTTGCCGGAGCTCCTTTAATTGCAGATTTTTCGGCCAACTTTATGTTTAATAATGTTATAACACTGGGCGCATCCTATCGAACAGGAGATTCTGTAAGTGCCATGGCTACTTTACAAATTACGCCGCAAATTCTGGCGGGTTATGCCTATGATTATTCCACAACTGATCTGCAGACTTACAACAGCGGCACACACGAAATCATGCTTCGATTTGAATTGGTATCCCGCAAAAAAGGATTAAAATCACCTAGATTCTTTTAAATTTTATTTTATGGAAAAAAGAATTACCATATTGATATTACTCACCGTGCAAATGGTTTACTCGCAGACCAAGAACAAAACGGCCGATGCTCTATTTGATAAAATGTATTATGTAGAAGCCGCAAAGTCGTATGAAATGTCAATAAAAAGCGGCGATGCTTCAAAAGAAATGCTGCAGCGTGTGGGTGATGCACATTATTTTAATACTCAAATGACAAGTGCCAGCAAATGGTACGGCAAACTTCTGGCAGAATATCCAAATGAAGTTTCGGCTGAATATTATTTCCGTTACGCGCAATCTTTACAGGGAATTCAGAATTATGATCTGGCTAAAAAATGGATGAAAAAATTTTCTGAAAAACAAAAATCATCTGATTCCAGAGCCGAAAATTTCTCACTTAAAACAGTTACACTCGAAGATATTAAAAAAATCAAACCACAATTTATATTAGAAAATCTTGAAATAAATTCTGCCTATTCTGATTTTGGTCCTATGTTTTATAAAGGCGATTTAGTTTATTCAACCACTTCAGATTCCTCTTATATAAAAACAAATAAATACGGATGGAACAATCAGCCTTATTTAAACATGCAATTGGGTAAAATTAGCCCCACACAAACCAATGTTACTTTTAAAGAACGTTTTGGAAAAGAAATCACCACACAATATCATGAAGCCTGCGTCGCTTTTTCTCCAGACGAAAAAACAATTTATTTTACAAGAAATAATTACAACGGAAAACTAAAAAGAGACGACAAGGGTGTTAATAATTTAAAAATATATTCGGCAAAAGCCATAGAAAACAGCAATGGTACAGTGCGTTGGGAAAATATAAAAGAACTTCCTTTCAATAGTGATAATTATTCTGTTGGGCAGCCTTCTGTAAGCAAAGACGGGAAAAAACTATATTTCGTTTCTGATATGCCCGGAACTATAGGAGCTACAGACATTTTTGTAGTCGATATTTTAGGCGAAGATCAATATTCTGCTCCCAAAAATTTAGGTGAAAAAATCAATACCAGCGGACGTGAAATGTTTCCGTTTATTACTGATAAGGCTTTATACTTTGCTTCTGACGGGTTTCTGGGTTTAGGCGGATTAGATGTTTTTGAAAGCCGTTTATATGATGGAATTTTTGATTCTCCAAATAATCTCGGTGAACCCTTAAACAGTAATAGAGATGATTTTGGTTATATCGTAAATGAAGAAACCAACAAAGGTTTTGTATGCTCCAACCGAAAAACCGGTAAAGGCGACGATGATATTTATTCTTTTGAAAGAAGCTGTACACAATCAATTTCCGGATATGTTTTTGATGCCATTTCTAACAATAAAATTGCAGGAGCCATTGTAACGCTTAAAAACAATGAAAATCAAAAACTAAACGAGGCCGTTTCAGGAATTGATGGAAAATTTGATTTTGATGAAAACATTTCCTGCAATACGCCCTATACCATTGAAGTTGTAAAAGATAATTTTACCACAAATTCAAAATCTATTACGACATCTGAAAATTCAGGAATAACTGAAGTCCCAGTTGGACTGGACCCAACGCTTATAGAACGAAAAGAGGGTGTATTAAAAATCAAAATCGGAATTATTTTCTTTGATCTTGATAAATCTGAAATACGATATGATGCCGCAATAGAATTGAACAAAGTAGTTTTATTAATGAGTCAATACCCAAAAGTTGTCATAAAAATCGAATCACACACCGATTCTCGTGCCAACGATCAATATAATCTTGAACTTTCTGACCGAAGAGCAAAAGCCACCCGCGATTACATAATTTCTCAGGGAATCGCTCCCGAAAGAATCGAAAGTGCTATTGGTTATGGAGAAACCGAGCTTATCAATAATTGCTCAAACGGCGTTCCGTGTACCGAAGCGCAACATCAAATAAACAGACGAAGCGAGTTTATTATTACGAAGATGTAATAATATTTAATTCTTAAAAACCTGTGAATTATATAATTACAAAACTTTTAAATGTAAATCTGTTCAGAATAAACGTCCTATTTTTACCATCCTCTCATAATCAAAAAATGAAACTGTAAGAAACACAGAAATCTGGTGCATGCAGGAGAAGAAAAAAATTAGAATAGTAACACCCAAAAAAATACTATCATGAATTTTGAAGAAAGAGAAAACAACCTTCGATATGGCGAAGATTTTCAAAATGGCGAAACAAGATTTAGAAATGAAGAATCAAATTATTTTTCTTTGTATGATTCGATAACAGTATGCAGCGAACATGAAACTACTCCCTATTTTAGAGGTCAAAGCTGTGCTAAATCATGGGATGATGAGGAGTTTGATGATAGTTTGTATCAGGATAATGATTACGAAGACGACGATGATTATTACCAGGATGACAGTCTGGAAAGTATGGACCGACCATTATAAATTGCAACCAACATAAAAGAAATAAGCCACCTGAAACCAGATGGCTTTTTTTATGATATTAAATTTTCATTATTTGAAAACAGTAACAGCGTCAGTAAGATTTTGACTGGAAATAAAAGCTGTAATAAAATCTTTTACCTCATTTCTGTTTTCGACAGGTGTTTCAAAAGAATTAATATGATATTCATCATCCTGATCTAATATGTGTATTATCTCAGTATACCCTTTGGAAATTAAACTGCCTTTTAACTTAATTACATTAAACTGTTCACGTCCGTCTAATTCTTTACGTACTTTTAGTCTGATAGCTCTTTCCATATAATTAATATTTAAATTAATTCCTTAACTATTTCTTTATCAAATATAAACATTCAAAAACCGAAATAATCATAAATCAGAACACTAGTTATCAACTATTTAGCTACATATTATCAACAATTAAAAATGATTATAAAATAAAAAAACATACCAAAATTGATATGTTTTTGATGGTTTTACCCTGCATTTAAAGGGGAGTTTCTAGTTAAACTTAAGATTTATAATTGAGAATCGCCGGCAGGATATATTCCTTCACAATTTTATCTGCCTGAGCATGACCATAAGGTTTATTAAATGCTTTTGATGTAATAATAATCACTAACGGAAGGTCTTTAAAAACAATAAACTGATTACCGCCATTTCCCGCACAATAAAACGTTTCATAATTTTTTCCTTCTAAAGAAATCGTTTTGTTCCAGAACAAAAAGCCGTAAAACTCATTGTCACGCTCCGGAATTTGAATTTGTTTTGTAAAAGTTTTAGAAACCCATTCCGGATTTAAAAGCTGTTTTCCGCTCCATGAGCCTTTATTTTTATACAACTGAGCATATTTTGCATAATCCAAAGAAGTCATTTGTAAACTTCCCGCCGTATTGACAACTTTTTGCGGCGTGTACTGCCATTGGTATTTCGTAATATGTAAAGGCTTAAAAAGTTTTTGATCGGCATATTTTTCTAAACCCTCAGGAACGGATTTATCCAGAACATCTCCCAAAACTACAACTCCGGCCGTAAAATAATCCCATTGTCTGCCATTTGTTTTCGCCTTATCCATAGGAAGATCCAGAGCAAATTTTACCCAATTTTCTGCAGGATACATATTATCTTCATTTCCCGGAGAATCACCGTTTATATCTGATCCTTCAAAAGCAGAACTCATCGTAAGAAGATCTCTTATTTTAACGCTGTCTTTTTTAGGTTCATAATTCGCAAACTTTTTTAAATCATAAAACGTATTTAAAGTCTGATTTTCATTTTTTATAAAACCATCCGCAATAGCCATTCCCATTAAAGTAGAAGTAAAAGATTTCCCCGCAGATCGTGTATCGTGCAGCGTATTTCTATCAGCATCATTAAAATATTCCTCAATTAGTAATTTGCCATCATAAACAGCCACAATACTTGTTATCTCTTTTAAAGTATAATTTCCAATAGCAGTATTTAACGACTCTATTTTCTTTTTATCAAAAGGCTGTTCCGAAATTTGCCAGTCACTTTCGGGCTGAATCTGCTGAACTTCAATTTGTTTTTTAGTCAGCACAATGGGTTTTATAATCAGCTTTAATTCTCCATCCGCAATTAAATTTCCTGTTTTTACATCATTTTCACTCAGCTTAATATAAGGTCTAATTTCAATTTTAAGCAAATGATTTCCTTCAGTCAAAGCTTTATCACCTCCATTATTTTTAAATCTATCCCACATATACATTGCCCACCAGTCTTCGCCTTTAGAACTGGTAAGCGGAACCCTGAAAGTAGTTGACGTATTTTTGTTACCTCCAGATCCAAAATTACAGCCATGATGGATATTTTCTTTGTAAATCATTTTTCCATCTACATAAAATGAAAACTGAAGATTTCCGGTTTTTAAAAGTATTTCTGTCGACAGATCCGGAGCCAGTTGATGCAGATAATTCAAGACCGAATTATTCATAAAAACCCTGATATTCAAATCACTTCTGTGTTTTAATTCAAATGAATTTAAAATGTCTGATTTTTTAAACTGATCTAGTGAAATATTTCCGTTCATAAACACCACTCTGCCAATGTTTGTTTTGTGAATATCATAAACAATTGCATCTGGTGTATACAAATCATTTTGAGCCGTAATTTTACCAAACAAAGTCAATAAAAGAAACAATAATAAACGTGTCATTTTTTTAATTTTTATGATGATTGAATGGCAAAGCTAAATCACTTAACGAATAAAAAATTGTACAGAATTAACATGAACATTATTTCCCGAAAAGAAGTTTTTTATGTTCCGAAGGATTAATTTCATTCATTTCTCTAAAACATCTGTTAAAATGACTTTGGTCTGCAAAGCCGCATTGATACGCGATTTCTGTAAAAGATTGTTGTTGGGATGACATCAGCGAAAGCGCCTTTTCTACCTTCAGTTTCCGAATATATTCGCCAAGATTGCAGTTAAAGTATTTAGAAAAATCTCTTGATAAATGTATCGGATGAATATCTAAAATAGACGATAAATATTCTAAAGAAAGATTTTCTGTAAATTGTTCGTGCAAAATTTCATCAATCATTGTTACCCATTTGGGCTTTTTATCAAAAGCAGATTTAAAATTATCCTGCAGTTTTGAAATAATTTCAAGCAGTAAAATTTGTGTCGAAAGATCAGAATCTGCCTCGTCTATTTTTGAAGCTCTGAAAATTTTATACATCAAAAGTTTAATATCCGGATTTAAGATCTTAGAACTTCCTTCCAGATTTTCGCTGTTTAAACTCAAATTATCAAACCAGTGCTTTTCGATTTCAAGATGAAAACCTCTCGTAAATCCGTCAGGTTTTATATTATAATGTGCATCCTGCCAATTATGAAACAAAAGACTTCCGGGATTACAGTTATAAACCTCCTTTTTATTGCCTTCAATAACATGGCCCTGAAGAATAAAAGTAAAATAAGCATGTTCATGATAATGCCAGTCTACTTTTGGATGTGTATAAACCGTATCTGTTAAAGTTATGCCGTCAAAATAAATAGTTGTATTCGTATCTCCGTAAAATTCTCCCTTTTTTGAATGTTTCATAAATCTGGAAATTCTGTTTTTGTATTCGGCTTTTGAGCATTTAAAAATACATTTTTTTTCAGCATGAGAATTATACAACAATAACCAAAAATTATGTAAGTAGATTTTATTGCATAATCATACTTTTCGAGTAAATAAAGTACCAGCAAAACATAAAACACCATGAAACTAATTTTACGTATTTCAATACTTGCTCTTATAATTTCTATATTGAATTACAGCTGCGAGTCTATTCCCTGTGATGATGAAAGTGACAGACATGACCAAAACGAAGCTTTTCTGAACAAAGTCGACACTTTACACAACAACATTGATTAACTAAAATTTTAAGAGTTTTATTTAATTTCTTTTAGCTTATAACTTAAAAACTCATTATTTTTATAATATTTTTTTTACATTTGAGTAGAAAAAATATAGTACTCAATTTGTTATAAGCATATAACCATCATTACTTAAACTTAAAGTTATAAAATGATTTATAAAAATATATTGCAGATTGACGATGATATTGACGATTGCGAATTTTTTATGGAAGCTTTACAAGCCGTTTCAACAGCAGAATATGTATCAATACAAAATCCTGTCGAAGCGCTTAATAAATTAATCCATAAAAAAATTAGTCCTGATGTAATTTTTCTTGATCTTAATATGCCTATTATGTCAGGTCTTGAATTTCTAATAGAAATTAAAAAGCAGGAAAGCATTAAAAATATTCCCATTATAGTTTTTTCAACTTCACAATTTGAAGAAATAAAAAAGAAAGCAAAAAACTACGGTGCAGACGATTTTATATCAAAGCCAAACAACTTAAATGAATTAAAAAAAATATTAGGTCATTATCTGTCATAATGATTGTTGTTTTTTACCATTGTAAGCCTTTTTTCGGTTTCCGCTTTTTTATTGTTAAATCATGGTGCCTTTGGTATTCTTAACAGAAAGACAATGAAATTATCTACTCAAATACTTTTGGCATTTACGCTTATCATTTTACTCTCTGTTGCAGATTCATATACCAATTATACCTTATCTCAAAAAGTACATCTAAATTCTCAATTCCTTTCAAAATCCGAATCAGTTATCAGGAATTCAAACAAAACACACAGAGCCATTCTTGAAATGCAAAGTGCTGTACGAGGTTATTTCCTGACAAACGACACTACTTTTTTAGGTGAATATTATAGAGGAATAAAACAAGTTCCTGAATTTTTAAAAGAACAGCGATCACTTATCGGAATCAATAATACACAGCGGTCCATTATCGATTCAATCGGTCAGCTTCATCATGAATGGCTCGCATATACTTCGGAATTAATACAGTCAAGAAATGGAAATCCGGTTGTTTATCAAAATCTTTTAGACAATAAACTAAAAAAACATGTGGGGAAAAATATCAATGATGCCATTACAAAAAAGTTTAAGCGTTTTGATAAAATCGAGTACAAAACCCGAAAACATCACAGCCAAATGCTGTTAGAATCCCTGCGTAAAACCAGAACATATTCATTAATATTTTTATCGCTTACCATTTTTGTCGGCATTTCAAGCACAGCCTATATTGTAATAATGATTACAAACCGAATCAATTCAATGGTTCGTGTTGCCGATACTATTTCTAAAGGAAAATTTACCATAGTTGAAGATTACAGAAATGATGAACTGAGTGCTTTGTCATCTTCTTTAAACATAATGTCGCGTCGACTGGAGAAAAATATTCAGGAACTGGAAAACAAAAATGCTGAGCTGAACAAATTTGCTTATGTAGTTTCACACGATTTAAAAGCGCCCCTTCGGGGAATATATAATGTTATAAGCTGGATCGAAGAAGATTTATCAAATGAGCTCTCTCCTGCCCTGAAAAATTATCTCAGCATAATTCCTAAAAGAACACAACGCATGGAAGACCTTATTAACGGTCTATTAGATTACGCAAGAATAAACCGTAAAACCAATCCCGAATTAGTAGATACAAACGCAATGGTTCATGAAATCACACAGTCAATTGTTCCCAGAAAATTTAAACTGGAAATAATCAATCTGCCTAAAATTTTTACCGAACGTTTAAAACTGGAACAAGTATTTTCTAACTTAATTAGTAATGCCGTAAAATATTCTAAAAATCAAAATCCACGCATTGAAATAAAATGCGAAAAAATATTAAACGTCTATGAATTTTCAGTAAAAGACAACGGAATTGGTATTGATCCTGAATACCATCAAAAAATATTTGAAATATTTCAAACCCTGAGAGAGAAAAATGAAGTAGAAAGCACGGGCATTGGTCTTGCAATTGTAAAAAAAATAATAGACGAACAGGGAGAAACTATAAACGTTCAATCTAAACTAGGCGAAGGAACCGAATTTACTTTTACCTGGAGAAACAATAAAGCATTATGAGAAAACCAAACATTTTACTGATCGATGATGACGAACTGGATACTATTTCGGTAGAACGTTCTTTAAAAAAGTTAGAAATAGAATACATACTGCATACAGCTTACAACGGACTCGAAGCTCTAAAACTGCTTAGAAATGAAAACAATCCGCTTGTTCCTGATGTTATTCTTCTGGACATAAACATGCCTAAAATGAATGGAATTGAATTTCTAAAAATTCTTAGGACAGATAAAAGTCTAAAAGATCTAAAGGTATTTATCATGACCACATCGTCAGAAAGTAATGACAGAACAACAGCCGAAGGACTGGGTATTTCAGGATATATCATAAAACCATTGAATTATACAGACAATACCAAAAGACCTGATTCTATGGATGCCTTTGTACAGTTTCATTTAAGGAAAATTTTATTGAATGAAAGCAGTTAAAAAAACCAATGGCAATATCAATTAAAAATTAAAAATCCAAAATCCAAAGTCTAAAATCTAAAATCTAAAATCTAAAATCTAAAATCTAAAATTTCCAACCTCGCCTGCCTAATTATGAAAAAAGCAAAACACATCGATAAGCTGTCACAAAATGAGGCACTAATCGCAATGCCCATCATAACAGATCAAAAAAAATCTGGAACGAAAATAAAAAAAATTGAGACCGAAGAATCTATTCTTAACGATGCGGAATTTTTAAAAATTTTACTGAAAGTAAAAAATGGAAATTTTTCGCAACGTTTTCCAACGGATCAAAACGGAATAAAAAGATCAATTTGTGATACTTTAAATGAAATCATAGACCTAAACGAAAGAATGGTTTTTGAGTTTCAAAAAGTTGGAAAAAGCATCGGTAAACAAGGTAAATTAACCAATCGTGTAGTTCTGGATGGCGCACGTGGTTCCTGGAGTTCCTGTGTGGATTCTGTCAACACATTAATTTCTGACCTGGTTCATCCAACGATTGAAATAGCACACGTAATTACCTCAGTAGCAAAAGGAAATCTTTCTCAGGAAATGCCTTTAGCTATTGAAGGAAATCCGCTTCAGGGAGAATTCCTCAGAATTGCCAAAGAGGTAAACGGAATGGTAAAACAGCTGAATCTTTTCTCGATGGAGGTTACCCGTGTGGCGCGTGAGGTTGGTACAGACGGAAAACTGGGCGGTCAGGCAAAAGTTCGTGGTGTGGGCGGTGTATGGAAAGATTTGACCGATTCTGTAAATAAAATGGCAAGTAACCTTACGGGGCAGGTACGTAATATTGCCGATGTAACAACAGCGGTGGCAAAAGGAGATTTATCGAAAAAAATTACCGTAGACGTAAAAGGTGAAATTCAGGAATTAAAAAACACCATCAACACCATGGTAGATCAGCTGAATTCCTTCTCTTCTGAGGTTACGCGTGTGGCACGTGAGGTAGGTACGGAAGGAAAACTAGGCGGACAGGCGCAGGTAAAAGGAGTTGGTGGAACATGGAAAGATTTAACGGATTCGGTAAACCAAATGGCCTCTAACCTAACCGGTCAGGTACGTAATATTGCCGATGTAACAACAGCGGTGGCAAAAGGAGATCTTTCGAAAAAAATTACCGTAGACGTAAAAGGAGAAATTCTGGAGTTAAAAGATACCATTAATACCATGGTGGATCAGCTGAACTCTTTCTCTTCAGAGGTTACGCGTGTGGCACGTGAGGTAGGTTCAGAAGGAAAACTGGGCGGACAAGCCAGAGTACGAGGTGTTGGTGGAGTTTGGAAAGATTTGACTGATTCTGTAAACCAAATGGCATCCAACTTAACAGGTCAGGTGCGTAATATTGCCGAGGTAACGACAGCCGTGGCAAAAGGAGATTTATCCAAAAAAATTACTGTAAACGTTGAGGGAGAAATCCTCGAATTAAAAAATACCATCAATACCATGGTGGATCAGTTGAACTCTTTTGGTGCCGAGGTAACCCGTGTGGCACGTGAGGTTGGTTCGGAAGGAAAATTGGGAGGTCAGGCCAAAGTAAAAGGTGTTGGTGGAACATGGAAAGATTTAACCGATTCTGTTAACCAAATGGCTTCTAACCTGACAGGACAAGTACGTAATATCGCCGAGGTTACAACAGCGGTAGCAAATGGTGACCTTTCTAAAAAAATTACGGCTGTAGCCGAAGGAGAAATCCTCGAATTAAAGAAAACCATTAACACGATGGTAGATCAGCTGAACTCTTTCTCATCTGAGGTTACGCGTGTGGCACTTGAGGTTGGTACCGAAGGAAAACTCGGCGGTCAGGCAAAAGTAAAAGGTGTCGGCGGAACATGGAAAGATTTAACCGATTCGGTTAACCAAATGGCATCGAACTTAACCGGACAGGTACGTAATATTGCCGAAGTAACAACTGCCGTAGCAAAAGGAGATTTATCACGCCAGATTACCGTTGATACCAAAGGAGAAATCTTAGAGCTGAAAAACACAATTAATACGATGGTGGGTCAGCTGAACTCTTTCGCTTCTGAGGTAACGCGTGTGGCACGTGAGGTTGGTACAGAAGGAAAACTGGGCGGACAAGCACAGGTTGAAGGTGTCGGCGGAACATGGAAAGATTTAACAGATTCCGTTAACCAAATGGCATCCAACCTAACCGGACAGGTACGTAATATTGCCGAAGTTACAACAGCCGTAGCAAAAGGAGATTTATCTCTCCAGATTACCGTTGACGTAAAAGGAGAAATCTTAGAGCTTAAAAATACCATTAATACGATGGTGGATCAGCTTCGAGGCTTTGCATCAGAGGTTACAAGGGTTTCGCGAGAAGTAGGAACTGAAGGAAAACTGGGCGGACAAGCTAACGTTCCCGGAGTTGCCGGAACATGGAAAGATTTAACAGATTCGGTGAACCAAATGGCAGGAAACCTTACCGCTCAGGTACGTAATATTGCCGATGTGGCGATTGCCGTGGCAAATGGAGATATGTCCCGAAAAATTACCGTTGACGTTCGCGGAGAGATTCTTCAATTGAAAGAAACCCTGAATACGATGGTGGATCAGCTTCGTGAATTCGCCTCTGAGGTAACTCGTGTGGCACGTGAAGTAGGTACCGAAGGAAAACTGGGCGGACAAGCAAACGTTCCAGGAGTTGCCGGAACATGGAAAGATTTGACCGATTCTGTTAACCAAATGGCGGGTAACTTAACGACTCAGGTACGTAATATTGCTGAGGTTACGATTGCCGTTGCAAACGGAGATATGTCCAAAAAAATTACGGCCGACGTTCGTGGGGAGATTTTGCAATTAAAAGAAACCGTAAATACAATGGTGGATCAGCTTCGTGCCTTTGCCTCTGAGGTAACCCGTGTGGCGCGTGAGGTGGGAACTGACGGAAAACTGGGCGGACAAGCATTCGTACCGGGAGTTGCCGGAACCTGGAAAGATTTAACGGATTCTGTGAACCAAATGGCCTCTAACTTAACCGGACAGGTGCGTAATATTGCCGATGTAACAAAAGCCGTTGCCAATGGTGACCTTTCAAAACAAATTACCGTTGACGTAAAAGGTGAAATCCTCGATTTGAAAAACACTTTCAACACGATGGTGGAACAGCTAAACTCTTTCGCATCGGAGGTAACGCGTGTGGCACGTGAAGTGGGTACAGAAGGAAAACTAGGTGGACAATCTGAAGTAAAAGGGGTTGCCGGAACCTGGAAAGATTTAACAGACTCGGTTAACGTAATGGCGTCTAACTTAACGGGACAAGTTCGTGGAATTGCAAAAGTCGTAACATCTGTAGCAAAAGGAAATTTAAAACAAAAATTATCTATTGATGCAAAAGGTGAAGTAGCACAGCTTACTGATACTATTAATGAGATGATTGACACTCTGGCGACTTTCTCTGATCAGGTAACTACAGTTGCCCGTGAAGTAGGTGCCGAAGGAAAATTGGGAGGACAAGCAAATGTTCCGGGAGCATCTGGAACCTGGAAAAATTTAACTGAAAACGTAAATCAGCTGGCAGCGAATCTTACGACTCAGGTTCGTGCGATTTCTGAGGTAGCATCAGCGGTAACACAGGGAGATTTAACGCGAACAATTGGTGTTGAAGCAAAAGGTGAAGTTGAAGCTCTTAAAGATACTATAAATCAAATGATTTCAAATCTTAAAGCAACTACTTTACGTAATCAGGAACAAGACTGGCTGAAATCAAACTTAGCTAAATTTACCCAAATGCTTCAGGGACAAAAAGAGCTAAAATCTGTTACCATGAAAATCTTATCTGAGCTGGCAGCCGTGGTTACTGCACAGCACGGACTTTTCTATATTTTGGAAGAAGGCGAACAATTCATGGATTCTAAATTGAATTTAATTGCTTCGTATGCTTACATCAAACGTAAAAACTCCCCTACTCAATATGCTATGGGCGAAGGACTTATTGGTCAGGTAGCGATTGAAAAAGAAAGAATTATATTGAGTAATGTTCCAAAAGATTACATCAGAATCAATTCTGGTTTGGGAGATGCGAAGCCAAAAGATGTCATTATTCTTCCGGTATTATTTGAAGGAAGACTTAAAGCAGTTATTGAATTAGCTTCACTTGATACCTTTAGCCAGACACATTTAGATTTCCTTGAAGGATTAACAGAAAGTATTGGTATTGTATTAAACACGATCGAATCAAATTCAAGAACCGAAGAATTATTGGTACAATCACAATCGCTGGCAAGCGAGCTGAAAAGTCAGCAGGAAGTATTAAAAAATACCAACGAAGAACTGGAAGAAAAAGCTATTCTACTGGCTAATCAAAAAGAAGAAGTTGAGCTTAAAAATCAGGAAGTCGAAGTTGCCCGTAAAGCTTTGGAAGAAAAAGCAGATCAGCTTACACTTACTTCAAAATACAAATCAGAATTTTTGGCCAATATGTCGCATGAGCTTAGAACTCCGCTAAACAGTTTACAGATTTTAGCCAACGAATTAATCGCCAACCGCGACGGGAATTTATCCGAAAAACAAATTCAGTTTGCCAAAACGATCAACGCCTGCGGAGATGACTTAATTCAGCTTATTAACGATATTCTTGACCTTTCTAAAATTGAATCCGGTTATATTTCTGTTGATTATAACCCTATTACTTTTGCCGAAATCAGCCGATTTGTTGAGTCTACCTTCAATCCTATTTCTCAGGCAAAACATCTTCAATTTGAGATTATTATGGATGATAATCTTCCGGATGCAATGGAAACCGATTCGCAAAGACTAAATCAGATTTTGAAAAACCTTCTTTCAAATTCATTTAAATTTACTGAGAAAGGCGAAGTGAAACTGCACATTTACAAAGCAGAAAACAACTGGAAAACCAAAAACGGCAGTCTGGATAATGCCGAAGCCGTTGTCGCTTTTGAAATTTCAGATACCGGAATCGGAATTTCTAAAGAAAAACAAAACATCATTTTTGAAGCTTTCCAACAAGCAGAAGGTTCTACAAGCCGTAAATATGGCGGAACCGGTTTAGGATTATCCATCAGCCGAGGACTTTCTGATTTATTAGGCGGAAGCATCGAATTAGAAAGTGACACCAATATTGGAAGTAAATTTACCTTATTCCTGCCTTTAAAATTTGTTCATATTCCGGAATTAGAAAACATCAGTGTTAACGAAGAAACAAATGTTATTCACGCCGGAAAAAGCCGTTTAAAATCGCTTCCATCAGCAAGTTTCAAAAAATCAGATATTGATTTATATTTTGTAGATGAAGTTGGCGACGACCGAACGAATATCAAACCTGATGACAAAATTCTTTTAATTGCCGAAGACAATATAACTTTTGCCAAAATTTTATTAGAAAGAGCGCATCAGCATGATATAAAGGCCATTGTAACCACCCGTGGAAATGATGTTGTTGATTATATCAATCAGTTTCAGCCTCACGCTATTACTATGGATTTGAATATGCCGGATACCAGCGGATGGAAAATTCTGGACCGATTAAAAACCGATTTTACGCTTCGTCATATTCCGGTTTACATCATTTCTGGCGAAGATGAAAGAAATAAAGGCTTAAAGCGCGGTGCACGAAATTTCTTTGTTAAACCGGTCAAAAATGAATTACTGACTTCTCTTTTTAATGACATTCAGGATTTCAAAGACAAAAAAGAAAAAAATCTTCTGGTTGTCGATGATAATAAAATTGATTTAAAACGAATCGTTGAAGCTGTAAAAGGAGACGATATTTCAATTTCGACTGCATTAACAGCCAAAGAAGCGGTAGAATTTATCAAAGAAAAATCTTTTGACTGCATCATTTTAGATTTGGTTCTTCCGGATGCTGACGGACTTGATTTAATCAGCGATTTAGAAAACAATATTAGCGGAGAAACAGCAATTATTATACATTCGGCCGGAGATGTCAACAAAAAACAACGCAGTAAATTAGGTCGTTTTGCGCACAGCATTATTACAAAAAGTGCCTCTTCAATCGATGAATTAGTCGACCAAACGGCGCTCTTTATGCATCGTGTTCATAAAGATCTTCCAGAAACAATGAAAGACAGAATTGAAACATATTATCTAAAAGAAGATGTTTTGATTAATAAAAAAGTACTTTTAGTCGATGACGATGTCCGAAATTTATTTGCATTGACTACAGCTCTGGAACGCTTTGGATTAGAAGTAATTAGTGCAGAAAGCGGACATGAAGCAATCGATATTTTAAGTCAAAACATAAAAATTGATATTGTTTTGATGGATATCATGATGCCGGAATTAGACGGTTATGAAACCATGAAAATCATCAGAAAAAATGTAAAACATAAAGATCTGACGATCATTGCCGTAACAGCAAAAGCAATGAAAGGTGACAGACAAAGATGCATCGAATCCGGCGCATCTGATTATATCACAAAACCGGTAAATGTTGAACAATTGTCCTCTTTAATGAGAGTATGGTTAAAATAATTTTGTATTATGAAAAGCCAAAACCCCAAAGAAGAACATTCGGTTAAAATACTAATAGTCGATGATAAAAAGGAAAATCTGCTTTCTCTTCAGGTTATACTTGCTGATAGAGGTTATGAGTTTGTAGAAGCGACTTCTGGTAAGGATGCATTGCGAATTCTGCTTAAAAATCAGGATTTTGCCATTATCCTTATGGATGTGCAGATGCCCTTAATGGATGGTTTTGAAACTGCTGAGCTCATCCGCCAGAGCGATAAACTCAAACATGTGCCTATCATCTTTTTAACTGCCAATATGAATACTTCAGATTATATTTTTAAAGGATATCAATCTGGTGCTGTAGATTATATGATAAAACCATTATCTGCCGAAATACTTCAGGCGAAGGTTATGGTTTTTACAGAATTGTATAAAAAAAACAGAGAATTAATTATTAAAGAAGAAGAAACAGCAGCACTCAATGCCCGAATTACAAAAGCCAATGAAGAACTGGCCGAGCAGTATATTGCGATTGAAAAATACGCCACTGAATTAAAAAAGAAAAACACTGAACTTGATGCTTTCACGCATATTTCGAGTCATGATTTACAGGAACCGCTGCGAAAAATTCAGACTTTTACCAACATTATTCTGGCAAAAGAATACCCAAATTTAAGTCCCGATGGAAAGGCAAAATTTGAGCGTATTTTGTATTCGACAAACCGAATGCGGGAATTAATCAATGATCTTTTGACTTTTTCAAGAACCAATATTACAGATCGTATTTACGAAAATACCGATCTTAATATCATTATCGAAGATGTAAAAGAAGCACTTCGGGAAAATATCAAGGAGAAAAATGCTTTGATAACAACAGAACTTCATGGCAAAATAAATATTATTCCGTTTTTATTTATTCAGCTTGTTGAGAATCTGGTAAACAATGCCTTGAAGTTTTCTCAGAAGGAAATTCCACTGCAAATCGAAATTAAAAGCCGAATTGTAAAAGGTGAAGAATTACAAAATGATAAATTATCACCAACTGAAAATTATTGCCATATAAGTTTTAAGGACAACGGAATTGGTTTTGAACCGGAACACAGCGAAAAAATATTTGGCGTTTTTCAAAGATTACACAGCAGAGATATTTATGACGGAACCGGAATTGGCCTTGCCATTGTAAAAAAGATTGTCGAAAATCATAATGGTTTTATCAGCGCAACAGCAAAACCTATGGAAGGCGCGACGTTTAATATTTATATTCCGCAAAAATAAATTGAAAACGGATTAAAATCCGGTATATATGAACTGGATTGAAATCCAGCCCTACAATATAAATCATTCCTGCGGAATTTTACATTCTGGGTGTTAATACGATTTATATTGTAGGGCCGGATTTCAATCCGGTTTAATATGAATTCGGTCATGTCGATATTTAATCTTTTTGATCATCAAAAATTTAAATATCTTTGATCTTAACATGCAGGAAAAACTTCGGGAACATATCGAAAAAATAATAAAACTAACAGATGAAGAATTTTCATTTATCAGTCAGCATTTTATCACCAAAAAATTTAAAAAACATCAATTTTTAATTCAGGAAGGCGATGATGTAAAATATGCTTATTTTATAATTTCCGGACTTTTAAAATTGGTTTACACCGATGAATCTCTAAAACAGCATATTGCTTCATTTGCTATGGAAGACTGGTGGGAAAGCGATTATTATGCTTTTTTCACTCAAACAAAAGCGACAATGTCTTTAGAGTGTCTGGAAGATACCGAAGTGCTTTGTTTTACACTCGATGATTATAAAAATCTCTGCGATAATTCCCCTAAAATGCTGCGTTTTTTACTGGAAAAAGCCAACTTTGGTTTTCTTGCCTCACAGCGTCGTATTATTTCCTGGATGACTTCTAATCCAAAAGAACGTTACGAACAGCTTTTAAAACAATATCCAACCCTTTTTCAGCGTGTTCCTAAAAGTCTTATTGCTTCTTATTTAGGCGTGTCGCGGGAGACTTTAAGCCGATTATCTTCATAAATGTGACATTTCGCACTTCATATTCGTGACAAATGTCAAGACCTGTTTCCATAAGTTATTTTCAATTTTGCAGTATAAATTTAAAACTGTAATCGTGAAAAAAACAACAAAATTTTTAGGATTATTATTAATCACAGCAATGCCAATATTGGCACAAACTAAAAAAGGAAATCAAATGGAAAAAAGAGTTATTAATCCGTGGAAATGGCAAAATGAACGCAGCTACAATCAGGCAGTTGAAGTAAAAAATCCGGCAGGAACATTATATGTTTCAGGGCAGACTGCTATAAATGCCGAAGGAATTTCAAGTAACGAAAACATGGAATCGCAGTTAAAACTGGCGATCCAAAATCTGGAACAAGTAATTACCGAAGCTGGTTACGAATGCAGCGGTATCGTAAGACTAACAATCTATACAACGGCAACTGCTGAGCTTTGGCCGCACTTCAACATTCTGCAGGAATGGATTGCAAAACACAACATTCAACAAGCCACAACTTTAATGGAAGTAAAAAGCCTTTTTGAAACCGTTAAAGTAGAATTGGAAGCGACAGTGGTTAAGTAATTTTAGGTGCAAAGTGACAAAGTGACAAAGCTGCAAGTTAAACGGATTGAAATCCGGCGTTACGATGAAATTAAACCGGATTGAAATCCGGTCCTACAATATGAATCTAAATTCTTCGGTATCAAAATAAAGAGCCAACGGCTCGGTTTATATTGTAGGGCTGGATTTCAATCCAGTTCATATTGCAGAGTCCGATTTCAATCTGGTTGAAATCGGAATTTTAAATAAGATTATACAAAAACGCCATCCTTAACCTTAAAAGCCCACGCCGCCATTGCCTCAATAACAGGCAGCAAACCTTCTCCAGCATTGCTTAAACGATAAGTTACAAACGGAGGCACCACAGGTTTTGCATCTCTAATAACCAAACCATCAGCTTCTAATTGTTTTAAGTGCTGAATAAGCATTTTTTCTGTCACAGCCGGAATAGCTCTTTTTAATTCACTGTAACGTTTATCACCGCCAGATAAATGCCAAATAATAATGGGTTTCCAATAACCTCCTATTTTTTCCATTACAAACGTAACCGGACATTTTTCCAATGCATATTGCTTATTTTCCTGAATTGTCGATGATTCTTTAATTGCTGCCATAATACATACTTTAGGGTAAGTACTTGTATAAAAGTAAGTACAAAGATACCTTTGTAACTGTAATAAAAAAAATTATATATATGAAAATTATACTATCAGGTTCTTTAGGGAACATCGGAAAACCTTTAACTGTCAATTTAGTTGCTGCCGGACACGATGTAACGGTTATCAGCAGCAGCGCTGACAGAAAAGCGGAAATAGAAAATCTTGGTGCAAAAGCTGCAATTGGCTCTGTAAGCGATGCTGATTTTTTGACTGAAACATTCAAAAATGCTGATGCCCTTTTTGCGATGACGCCACCAAATTTAGGCGGTGCTAATGTAATTGCCAATACAGTTGCTGCAGGAAAATCTTTTGCAACAGCGATCGAAAATGCAAACGTAAAAAGAGTGGTTATGTTAAGCAGTATTGGAGCCGATTTACCATCAGGAACTGGTCCGATTGCCGGACTTTATCAAATTGAGAAATTATATAATGAGCTTAATGCTTCTGTTACTTTTTTAAGAGCGGGTTATTTTTATACTAATTTTTATAATGATGTTCCGATGATTAAAGGCGCAGGAATTATGGGTGGAAATTATCCAACTGATGTAAAAATTCCTTTAGTACATCCTGCTGATATTGCTTTGGCTGTCGCCGAAGAACTACAGAAAACACCATCAGTAAAAAATGTTCGTTATATTGTAAGCGACCTTCGAACTCCGGCAGATGCTGCAAAAGTTTTTGGAGCGGCAATTGCAAAACCAGAATTACCTTGGGTAGAATTTACAGATGAACAATCGTTTGAAGGAATGACACAAGCCGGAATTCCTGAAGAAATTGCAAAGCTTTATACTGAAATGGGAGTTGGTTTAAAAACCGGAAAAATTGCTGAACATTTCATTACGAGTAATTCTTCTATAGATGGAAAAACAAAATTGGAGGATTTTGCTAAAGAATTTGCAGGCAAATTTTAATTAAAAAATAAAAAAGGGACTGTTTCAAAAGTAGAAACAATCCCTTTTTTATTTTATGGGATTTATGTTCCAGAGGAACATTTCGTCGGTAGAAAATGATATTGTTACCCATTTATACGTTCCATAGGAATGTTTGATTATCTCATTATTTGTAACACATAATATTTCAAACGTTCCTACGGAACGTAAATGCCGTTGGGTAATATTTTTTCTACCAACCAAACATTCCTACGGAATGCATTACAGGCTTCAAATTAATCTGGATTGGCCAAAATCTTATACAACTCAGCATTCGAAATATAAAACTGATTTTCAATGCTAATTTGCGAAAGCTTAGCACTAACCAAATTATTTTCTCTGGAATTAATCAGGAAAATCGAACTTTCGCCAAAAGAAAACAGTTTCTCTTCAGAATTCAGCATTGTCACGTAATCTTTTACCAGATTATCAATTACGTTTTTTTGCCTTTTTAGCGAAGCAATTTCAGTTTGCTGTGCTTTTATTTTGTTTTTTAATTCTAGTCTTTGCTGTTCTATATCAAACTTTAAATCCTGAATTTTAAGTTTTGCCATTTTCAGGCTTCCTCTCTCCTTTCTCAGGAAAATCGGAATACTGAAATCAATATTAAACTTGTAATCATCAGCATTAAACGAATCAAAATATTGAGGTTCAGAAATATAATTATAACCAACATTTAATTTCGGAAGCAGTGAATTTGCCTTCAATTGCCGGTTAACTTCCAGCATCGACATTTTAGTTTCCAGTGCCTGAATTTTTGGGTGTGAATCCAGTGATTCTACATTCACCATCATGGCATCTGTTTTTAATGTTTCTTCAAGCGTTAAAATTAGATTTTCTTCAGGTTTAACCATATCTCCTAATTCAACCGGAACATTTTCAATCCACAAATAATTAGACAAATACAATTTGGCTTTTGCTAATTTCAGGTTCCCGTTTTCTACGTTCAATTCTCTGTTTCTAACAGTGATTCCAGCTTCAACACTGTCAATTGCAGGCGCATCGCCAAGTTCAATTAGTTTTTTAACACCTTGAAAACGTGTGCTGGCAAAACCTAAATATCTTTTATAAAGTTCGGCTTCGTTGTAGCTTTTTCTCCATTCAAAATAAGCTTCACTTGCTTTATACAAAACTTCAATTGCTTTTAGTTTTCGTTGTGCATCGCTTAATTTTAACTGCAGTTTTCCTTCTCTAACATCGGCCATACGCTGGTTGATGAACATTCCCTGTCCAAGCGCAACGCTGATTCCCAAAGAAGTTAATCCGTTATCAGGCGTACGATTCTGCGGATTATAATATTGTCCGTCGGTATCATCAAAACCTGCTTTAATTTCAATTCCGTACCAGGTCGGAATTTTAAAACTGCTGTTTAATAATGAATAATATTCAGTTCCTTTGAACTCTTTTTTATTGTAATCCACTTCAATTTTCGGATCAAAACCACCGCGCGCCAGCATCAATGCCGCCTGAGCATTTGTAATCTCAAGATTGGCCTGTTTTACCAGCGGATGGTATTTTTTTACATATCCTAAATATTCGCTGTAACTCAGTTCTTCTTTATTAAAATCCTGACTATAAATCGCAGAAAAGCCGAATAAAAACAAAAGAGAAAGTACAGTCCATTTCAATTTATTTTTTCTCTTTTCCATTTTTTGCCTCCTTTTCATCTGACTTATAATAATTTGGAGGGAAACCATTCAGGTTTCGCCATATTTCATACCACACAGAAACTGTTTCAAGTAAAGCAATACTCTGCGCTCCTGCTCCAATGCTCAGTTCTTTTGGCCATTTGTTATCAGGACCGTCCGGAGAAACAAGTATTCTGTATTTTCCATTCGCACTAATAAAGTTTTCAATTGCTACGACTTTTCCTCCGTATGTTCCATAAGATAATCCCGGCCAGCCTGAGAAAACAATTCTTGGCCATCCGTCAAACCAAACTCTAACTTTTGCACCACGATGAACCAACGGCAAATCGATAGGATCAACATACGTTTCTACAGCAATATCGTAGCTTGCCGGCATAATACTTACAATTGAAGTTCCTTCTTTAATCGTTTCTCCAAGACCCGCCAGCAAGGCACGGTTTACGTAACCGCTCTGCGGTGCAGTAATATAATACAAACCATTTCTCAATCTGTAATTTGTATACTGATTTTCTAATTTATTCACCTGAGCTTCAGTATCATATTGTGTGCTTAAAGCGGTAAATTTATCACTTCTTGATTTTGATATTTTTTCAGAATATTCAGCCGTGATTCGGTTTATTTCAACTCTTGCATTTATCAGCTCGTTTTTACTGCTCAAAAGTTTGTTTTGCTGAGTAATGATATAAGCCTCAGATTCCTGAAGTTTTAATCGTTTTTGCTCCACATCTGTTAGCGGTTTTAAACCTTCTTTATTAAGCGCCGTCGAACGATCAAATTGTGTTTTAGCAATTCTTAATTGTGTTTTAACCGCTTCAAGATCCATGCTGTCGCTTTTAATTTTCAGCTGAGCTTGTTTTATTTTATTTTGCGCCTGCTGCAATTTTAATTGTCTTTCTGTATTAAGAGATTGTGCCTGAACATCAAGAGAATTTACTTTATCGCCATACGATTCTACCGCCATTTTTTTGGCTTCAACCTGTTGCTTTGTATTATTCACCAGATTCGGGTCCAGGTAATCTTCTTTCACCTCAGATATAAAAACAATGGTATCTCCTTTTTTTACATAATCACCTTCCTGAACGTACCATTTTTCGATACGTCCGGCAATGGCATTATGTACCGTTTGCGGTCTCTGATCTGGTTTTAAAGTGGTTACAGAACCACTTCCTGAAATATTTTGTGTCCATGGCAAAAAAAGACATGCGACTAAAAAAATCAGGAATCCAATTATAACTCTGTTTAAAATTTTATAATGAGGTCTTTTGGCAACGCTGGTAATCGATTTGTATTTACCCGGCGTAATAAGTACGTTATTATCTTTAGAAATATTAAGCATGATTAAAGCTTTATGTCATTAATAATTTTTCCATCATCGATCGTTATCATACGGCTGCATTTGTCTTTCCAGATGTCATTTTTCGAAGTAACAATTACCGTCCAGTCATTTTCTTCAGAAAGTAAAAAATCAACAATTTTACCCGAAGTCAATTCATCCATTTTATCAACCGGATCTTCAAGGAATAATATATTAGGTTTGTTTACAATGCTTCTTGCCAAAAGGATTTTTTGAACATCAGAAGCAGAAAGTTCACGTCCGCCCGGATGAATCTGATGTTCCAGTCCGTTCGGAAAAGTTTTGATATAAGGTGTTAAATTGACATTATCTAACGCCCATTTTAAATCATCGTTATTAATGGCTTCATTTCCAAAAAGAATATTTTCTTTGATCGTTCCTGCAAAAAGTGTATCGCCCTGTAAAAGAGTTCCGGCCTGCGCTCTGTAACTATCTTCATCGAGACGATTCATAAAATTATCGGTCACGTACATTGCTCCGCTTTCCGGTTCAAGTAAACCTGCCAGCAATCGTAATAAAGTACTTTTTCCGGCGCCGTTTGTTCCTCTTAAAATAATTTTTTCTCCCTGATTTATTTTCAGGTTAATGTTTTTAAGGGATTTTTTATTGTGTTCCGGATAGTTGTAAGCAATACTTTCGGTTTCGATTGTAATTCCTGTTTCAGTTATGACAGAAGTTTTTGGAATGCATGAAATTTCCATATCCGTAACCTGACCTATTTTTTCTAAAGAAGTCAATACATCATAAAAAGATTCTAACCCAAAGATGATTTTTTCTACAGAATTAATCAGCAGTACAATCACAATTTCAGCTGCTACAAACTGCCCAATGTTCATTTGATGGTGAATTACCAGAAAACCACCAATCGACAAAAGAGCAGCCGTAACAATTACTTTAAAAATCGTAAGCTGAATGTATTGTTTTTTCATTACCTGAAAGTGCTTTTCACGGTAATTGACATATTGACTCACATAACCATCGTTTCTGTCTAATGCATAATCAAAACCGCCTTTTCTGCGGAAACTTTCGCGGTTACGAGCAATTTCCTGAAGCCAAGCCGCTACTTTATATTTGAATTTAGATTCGTTAAGACTCGTTTCTAAACCATCTCTGTAAGAAAATTTAAAAATGATATACAGAATAACAATAAACAAAAGACCGATTACGGTAAAAAACGAATGGTATAAAACCAGTAAAATAATCCCCAAACCAACCTGCAGAAAGGCTGTACAAAAGTCCAGCAAAAGTTTTGCAGTCCCTTTTTGAACCATAAGGGTATCAAAAAATCGGTTGGCTTTTTCAGGCGCGTATTCAGAATACATCTCTTTAAATTTAATTAAAGGCATTCTGTAAGCAAATTCAAAAGACGAACGAACAAAAATTCGCTGCTGCAGGTTTTCCACAATTCGCAATTGTAAAATAACCAATACTCCGCCAAAACCAACTCCAATAGTAACCAGAAAAACCAGAACTATCCACGAAACACTAAGCTGTCCGCTTTGAATAAAATTAATAATTGCCTGAATTCCTAATGGCAGAGAGAGGTTGACCAACCCCGCAAAAGCTGCGTAAAATATAATTTGGTATACGTCGCGTTTGTCTAAAGCGAGTAAGTTGTAAAAACGTTTTAAAGGTGTCATGAATTTATATATAAATACAAGATTAATAGATGTTAATATACGAAAAATATCGCATTCAGGATTACAAAAATTTTCATAATCCAATCAAAACTAAATACTTATATTACATGTCGAGGAGGCGGTAAATGTATCTTACCATGAAACCCAAATGAGAAAATCGGGTTGTCTATATAGTTTTTTCCTTTAAGATCATTTTGAAAATAAAAACCCGGCACAGAAGCATCAAGCGGCACAAGATATTCCAGCAAAGGAATCCCTTTTGCCAGCTTTGTAGTTTTTGTATCTTTTGTTTCGTAATCGTCCAGTTCTTCCGGAATTCCGTCGCACTTAAAGATCTTCTTTAAAAAATTACAGGTAATTCCTTTAACCGAATGAGTTTCAGTATTCTCTTTTATAATTCGGCTAAAAGTACTGGAGATATTAATACTGCTCATTAAAAAATAGCCGATTAGTAACGCCTGAAGGCATTTACATAAAAGGCTATTTTTAATTCTGTTGAGCATTGCAAAAAAATAAATTCCGGGGTGCAAGTTAAAACTAAATTTTCATCGCAACATTAGAATAACATTAGAATTCAAATTATTTACTATCCTTGATTTTACTGACTTTCTTACTAATAAAATCATAAAAAAAGCGGCACAATGGCCGCTGTATATTTTTAATTTTAATTGTTGTTTTTAATCCCAATTATTGTTTTTTGAAAGGGCAAATTTTCCTCCTCCGGTAAAAAATAAAGCAAGAGCTGTAAAGAAATATAACCCCAGAAGTTCTAATTCCCATCCTCCGTGATCGCTTATTTTGAAAATATCCTGACTATGCGCCATTAAAACTGCTACCAAACAATTGAATGCATAAATCAAAGCCGCAATTCTGGTTCTAAAACCTACTACAATTAAAATGGGAGCCAAAACCTCTCCTATTATAACGCCATAAGCGAAAAAGGCCGGAAGTCCTTTTTCAACAAGCATTCCACTTATAAATTCTAATCCGCCGCTGAATTTTGAAATACCATGCAGCAGCATTAAAAGTCCAATTGTAATACGAAGTATTAACAAACCAAAATCGTTGTTTTTTCTCATTTTTCAATAATTAAGTTACTAAATAATTAAAGTTTTGCCTTACAGAGTATTCTCTATTTATGAAAACCGTCAGAAGTAAAATAGTAAAAATATATGGCAATAAACAAGCATACTAAATTTTCGGTTTCTTACTTTTTCTAATAAAAATGAAAAAAAATATTCATAACTAAATAAACATTCATTTATTATTATATCTTTGCAGAGTCAATTCACTATTAAATCCTTTTCAATTTGAGAACCCGAGACATTAATAAAGAAGAATTAGTCAAAGAGAAAACTATAGAAATGATTGTAAAGTATGGTATCGAAGGCTTTACAATGAACAAACTCGCCAAAGAGTGCGGCATTTCTGTAGCGACACTTTACATTTATTATGCTGACAAGGAGGATCTGATCAAAAAAATTGGAACTGAAATGGGAACTTACTTTTTTAAAAGTTCGCTTAAAGATTTCTCACCAGATATGCCTTTTGCAGTAGGTCTGGCCAAGCAATGGGAAAATCGATCAGAGTTTATGCTGAAAAACACTGATAAGATTGCCTGCTGGGAAATTCTTCAAAATTCGAATTACGGTGAACACATCGTAAACGAGAGTTTGATGGAATTAAAAGAAATCATGATGCAATTTTTACACGGCGCAATTGAAAGAAAGGAAATTGTACCTGTAACTAAAGAAGTATTCTGGAGCATTGCCTACGGGCCTTTATATAACTTGCTTCGTTTTCATGAAAAAGGAAAAGGACTTGGGGGTACCACTCCATTTACATTAACAAAGGAAATTCAACAAGAAGCTTTTAGACTCGTGATAAAAGCATTAACACCTTAAATTTTATGTTATGAATGTATTGATTTTTGCAACTAATATAAAAACTGAATCCAGTAAAAACAAAATCGCAACATTCTTAAACGCCAATAAATCTATTCTGCAATGGACTATTGATCAGGAAGATATTGACTGCGTATTGAGAGTTATAAGCGAAAAACTAAATGCAGCCCAGATAATCGATTTATTGAATTTTCACGATTTTGACTGCAAAGAATTACAATAATTTTATGAACGAAAAACAAACTCAGACACCAGGTTTTAATGGCTATCAAAAACTGGTTATATTTCTTTTAGCCATGACACAATTTACGGTTGTGCTCGATTTTATGGTAATGTCACCGCTTGGAGATATTATGATGAAAACTTTAAAAATTACGGCTTCTCAATTTGGTATAGCCGTTTCTGCTTATGCTTTCAGTGCCGGAATTTCGGGATTGTTAACAGCAGGATTTGCAGATAAATTTGATAGAAAAAAATTGTTACTTTTCTTTTATATCGGTTTTACAATCGGAACTTTATTTTGTGCTTTGGCGCCTAATTTTTATCTGTTAGTTGCGGCACGTGTATTTACCGGTTTATTTGGCGGTGTAATTGGCTCTATTTCTCTTGCAATTGTGGCAGATTTATTCAGTTTACAGCAAAGAGGAAAAGTAATGGGATTTATTCAAATGGGATTTGGTGTAAGTCAGGTTCTCGGAATTCCGATTGGTTTATACATTGCCAATGCCTGGGGCTGGCACGTTCCGTTTTTATGGATCGCAGCTATGGCGGCCATTATTACGATAATTTTATACATCAGATTGAAACCTGTTACGGAACATTTACACTTAAAACAAGAGAAAACTGCTATAATGCACTTAATTCATACTGTTTCTAAAAAGAATTATCAGGTTGGTTTTTTAGCTACTGCCCTGCTTTCTGTTGGAGGATTTATGATGATGCCTTTTGGAAGTGCGTTTGCCATCAACAATCTTAAAGTAACTAATGAAGAACTACCTTTATTGTTTATGATTACCGGAATTGCAACTCTTATTACCATGCCGTTTATTGGTAAATTAAGCGACAGAGTAAATAAATTCAAAATCTTTGCATTTGCTACTGTATCTGCTGTGATTTTAATTAATATTTATTCGCATTTTGGCCCAACACCATTTTACGTTGTATTGACTATAAATGTATTTATGATGGCGACAATTATGAGCAGAATGGTTCCGTCGACAACTTTAACATCTGCTATTCCTGATCCGCAGGATCGCGGCGCGTTTATGAGTATCAACTCTTCTTTGCAGCAAATGGCCGGAGGTTTTGGAGCTGTAATCGCGGGATTAATCATTTATCAAAAAGACAGTTATGCACCACTTGAACATTACGATATTCTCGCAATGGTAGCTTCTGGAATTATGCTGCTTACTATATTTTTAGTTTACAGAGTAAGCAAAATTGTAGATCAAAAAGTAAATAAATTATAATGGAGATTTCTTAGGATTTCTTCAAATTTTAAAAGGGCTGTTTCATACATCGAAACAGCCCTTTTGTTTTAGCTTCGGAGAAGCGGAATATTTATAGCAAAAAATGACGTTTACAATATAAAGCTCCAGAGGAGCGACATATATCAGATTATAAATATATGTCGCTCCTCTGGAGCTTTTTTATTTGTTTTTCATTAAAATCTATAAATATTTTACCCCTTCGGGGCATTTTTTACTCCTCGTATTTTTATATCTTAAAACTTAATAAATATATATCCCTACTTTCAACACTTTACATAAAAAACATAAAAATCATTAAATCAAAGTTTTAACACCTCTTATAAATTTTCAAAACTTTTCGTACCAAAAAACAAACCTTTTATGACATAAAATCTTACTCTTATGTCAATTTCTCAATCTCGGCTTTGTATCTCAAGTAATTTTAGTAGAAAAAACAAAGCTCAATATAAAAACTAATACTAACGTATCGAGGTTAAGCAAGTGCTACTGCTTAAACTTCAAAATTTGCAGAAAACAGCCAATAGTATATCCAGCCTTTACTATCGGAGAAATAACTGCATCTATACTTATCGTACTTGTTAGCATATTGGACTTAAACATTAATCAAAAAATAATCAACAAAAACAATGTTTAACCCTTTAACTCCCAAAAAACTAACATGGAACCTATTTCCCAAACAAAGCTCTTTTTAGAGATTTCGGCTATTCTTACCGGTTTCACTAAAACCGAACTCAAAGCCACCGGAATGCTCGAAAGCTACTACAACACGATTCAAAAGAACACAGACAAACAAGACATCGATTATTTCTTTGTTGATGTGTATGCACTCTTAAATGACAAATCTTATAAACCAGAACAAATTGAAGATATACTGGCTTCGCAATATCTGGCTGATTCTGCTTATAATGGTCTGGCTAAAAACATCATTATCCTTTGGTATACCGGAAACTGGGGAAGCGAGGTAATTTCATCTGCTTCATACATTCAGGGACTTATGTGGAATGCTGCCCATACTCATCCGCCCGGAGCGAAACAACCTGGTTATGGCTCATGGGCTGAACTTCCGCTGACAGTAAAAAATTCTTAATCAAAAAGATAATCAAATGGAAAATAATTATGATGTAGTAATTGTTGGTTCTGGAATCGCGGGGTCAATAATAGCTAAGGTACTTACAAATGCTGGTAAGAAAGTATTAATGCTGGAAGCAGGTCTTTCAGCTGGTATGGCAATGGATCAGGATGCTAATTATAGAAACTATCAGGATTATCTTAATACATTTTATAATGCTTCTGCAAAAGTTCCGAATGCGCCTTATCCAAATATTAAAGATGCACAGTCAATCAATGTTCTTGATATCGAGAAAATACCTAAAAATCGTCCTGCTACAAAAGGATATTTGGTACAAATGGGACCAATTCCTTTCGCGAGTGACAATACAAGAGCGCCCGGAGGAACTACTCTGCACTGGCTTGGAACAACGCTTAGAATGCTGCCAAATGATTTTGTGATGAAATCTAAATACGGAGTTGGTGTAGACTGGCCAATTAAGTATGAAGACATGTCTCGCTATTATCAAATGGCTGAAAACGAAATTGGTGTTTCCGGAAATATAGATGATCAAAATTATCCCATTGAACAAAAAAACATTTTTGGGAAAGATTATGTATTTCCAATGAAAGAAATTCCAACAAGCTATCTTGATGGTGTCATGAAAAAGGTAATTGACAAAAACAGTAAAATTATACTTAATGACAAAGAATATAAACTGTATTGCATCAGTACGCCACAGGGAAGAAATTCAATCCCTAACTTAAAATATAATATCAGCGGTGTCGAATGGAATCGTGCCACAAAAACATTAGATATTATAAAAAATGACGCTGAAAATTACGATCCGGTTGGTTCAAACTGGGATCAGTATACAGGACAGCGCTGCGAAGGAAATGCCAGCTGTGTACCAATTTGTCCGGTTCAGGCTAAATACAACGCTATAAAAACATTCAAAAAATGTGATATGGGAAATCTCGTTGTAAAAACACAAGCCGTAGCTTCCCGATTGTTAATTAATGAAACTTCAAACTGGATTAACGGTGTGGAATATAAAACCTACATCAATGGAAGTTCTTCTGAATATGAAACACATACTGCTAAAGGAACTTTGTATGTAATGGCCTGCAGTGCTATCGAAAATGCTAAATTATTATTGGCTTCAGGTGCAGCAAACAGCAGCGATCAGGTTGGTCGTAATTTAATGGATCACATGACTGTTTTGAGATGGGGATTAGCAAAAGATCCTATTTATCCATATCGAGGTCCGGGTTCGACTTCAAACATTCCAACTTTTAGAGATGGAGAATTCCGTAAAGATCACGCTGCATGGATTTTGCCACTTGATAACTGGGGCTGGGCTTGGCCAACAGGTGCACCTGCAACTAATGTTATCAATGCTGTAAACGAAGGTATTATCGGAAAAAAACTTCGTGCTGCATTAGAAAACAATGTAACACGTCAATTCTTTACTCACTTCGAATGCGAGCAGGCTCCAGATCCTGACAACCGTGTTACTATCGATCCTCAATACAAAGATAACATTGGCAATTACAGACCTGTAATTCATTATAAAGCAACAGAATATATGCTGAAAGCTTTTGAAGCAACAGGAATTGTTTCTGAGCAAATGTTTAGTCAGTGTGGTATCGAAGATTTTACTTCTTACAATCCTACTGATCCTGATTATGTGACTTACAAAGGTAAGGGCTACACATTTGCAGGTGCAGGACACATTGTAGGAACTCACAGAATGGGATTCACTAAAGACGATTCTGTTGTAGATGCTAATATGCGTACGTGGGATCACGAAAATCTTTACCTGGTTGGCTGTGGAAATATGCCGACTCTTGGCACCTCAAACCCAACTCTAACTATGTCTGCTTTGACTTTTAAAGCGGCAGAAGCCATCCTTCAACAACTTGAACAATAACTATTATGGAAAATAAATTATTTCAAAAGAACAATCCAAATCGTCAAAAACTAATTAAACCAATTGCTGATTTGGATATTAACGAAGAGGTTTACTCTGTTGCTACAGATAATGCCTTTATTGCTGATAATGAATTCAATATTGATGCGCCTGCAATAGCGGCCAAAAAAAGCACATTAAAAACATCATTGAAAATGTCAAAAAGAGATGTAAAAAATTACATCAAAGATTTGAAACATCTTCAGGATTGCTTGAGAACTGCTTTAAAATTAGAACTTTCAACAATTCCTCCTTATTTATGCGGACTTTATACAATTAAAGAAGGAAGCAATGTCGAAGCAGCAGCTCTTATCAGAAGTGTTGTGGTAGAAGAAATGCTGCACATGGTTTTGGTATCAAACATTCTTAATGCGATTACAGATCCAAAAACAATCAAAAAAGGTGATAAACTTTTTAATGTAAAAGACATTATTCCGGTATATCCTACTCCGCTTCCTGGGGGCATTGTTCCTGAAGTTCCAAAAGGTTTTCCTCCGTTTGAAGTTCATCTTTTAAAATTCTCAAGAGAAGCTTTGGATGAATTTTCTACCATCGAAAGACCATCAGATCCTAAAGCACCAATAACTAAAAACTTCGATAGTATTGGTCAGTTTTATGAAGCGATTCGTTACGGTTTACTTCGTTTAAATGAAGAAGCAAAGAAAACAACAAAGAAAGGAATTTTCATTGGAGACCCAAGTCGTCAAATTACACCTGAACATTATTACGGAAGCGGTGGAAAAATCACCAAAGTCGTAAACTATGAAGATGCTGAAGAAGCAATTGGCGAAATCGTAGGTCAAGGTGAAGGTATCGACGGAACTATTGCTACAGAGCAGGTTTTATTTGGAGAAGATATTGAATATGCACACTATTTTAAGTTTCAGGAAATCTGTTACGGAAGAATGTACAGCGCCAATGACACCAATTTTCAAATGCCTGTAAAAAGTATTCCGACAGGAAAACCATTTACAGTAAGCTGGTCTTCTGTTTACAATATGAAAGCCAATCCAAAAATGAAAGATTACGAAAACAATCCCGAATTATTGGAAAAAGCAAAAGACTTCAATAAAGTTTACGTACAGCTCCTAAACGGAATTAACGATGCGGTGAGCGGTGAACCTGAACTTCTTATCAAAGGAATTACTGTAATGTATGAACTTAAATATAAAGCATTGGAATTATTAAACATTCCGCTTGATAATGGCGAATGCGCAGGACCGACATTTGAATATGTTGAAGTTTAAATGAAGAGTCAAGAGTTATGAGTTATGAGTTATTAGTTATGAATTAAAAGTTTGAATGTGTCAATAGACACAAAATATCGGAAAAAAAAGAAATCCGAAGTTCATTAGCGTGTCGCAGCTACGCGGTTTAGTACCTACGGCACATTTGAATTATTTAAACGCATTTTTTTTCTACCGATATAAAGTGCCTAACGGCACATAATAATTAACGATTAACAATAAACCATTAACAATAAACCATTAACAATTAACAACTAAAAAACTATGTATTACCCACTCGAAGCAAAATGGACCATTCTGCCCGGAAATGAAGACAAAGCAAAAGCAGCTTTAGTACAACTGGCAAAAGACGTTCAGGAAAATGAACCGGAAACTTTATTGTATATGGTTCATGTTCCGGATTTCAACCAGAAAAGTCTTCCAACTCCGCCGCAAGGTCAGGTAATTTTCTGGGAAGTTTATGAAAACCAAGATGCATTCTTTAAACATGTAAACGGACCCATATTTACAGAATTTGTAAAGAACTACGGCGATTTATTTCTAAGTGATTTTAGTACTCCGCCAAATGTTTTCATGACCACTGAAGTATTATTTCAGATACAGGGATTCAGCCGAAAAGCGCTTTAAATCCTAAAACAATTTAACCCATCAAAAACAATCAAATAAAAGAAAAATAAAATGGCATTAGAACAAAACAATCCGTTAGCAAACCTGAACCTGTCAGGTTTAGAAAAGTTAGAAGCAAAACCAGTAAACAAAGGTTTAAAATCAAAATTTAAAGCCGAGGCTGTACAAACAGAGCCTGTTAATCTTGGTGTATTAGAAACACTGGTTGGAACCTGGGTTGGTCCCGGATTCAATATTATTGAAGTTCCAAATATGAACCAGGCAAAACCGGGTCCGCCTCCGGCTGATAAATTCAAAATCATCTTAAATTCAACTGCAGAAACGTTTACATTTTCTTCTATTGGAGGTGACATTATCAACCGCGGAAATGCACAGGCTGATATCGCATTTCAGGGGCTTCATTATTTACAGCAGGTAGACGATGTGAATCTTCCGAGCGGTCAAAACGGAATTCATTTAGAAACGGGATTATTCTTAAATCTTCCAAGTGGCACTGATCCGGCGGTACAGCCAAGTATCGCCAGATTAGGTTCAATTCCGCACGGAGATTCAATTTTAGCGCAAGGAACTTTTTTCACAGTAGATGGGCCGCCGCAATTTGAAGTGGCTGATCCTACTCCGTTTTTTATTGTAAATGGAAAAAGAGTAAACGATACAAGCGAAACTTATTTATCGCAATTGGTAAATGCTGTTCCGCCTCCGGGAATTCCGAAAGAAGTAATCATGAATCCGAATATTCTTTTAGAAAACGCCATTAAAGGACAAAACATTACTAAAACGGTTGTCATCTTTTTAGATGCAAACCCAATTGACGGCGTGGCAACTCCGGGCGCAACAGCTCCGGTGGGCGGAATTACAAATATCCCGTTTGTAAACGTAAACGCTAATGCCAATAGTCTTTCTGCAATTTTCTGGATAGAAACTGTCGAAAATGCAGATGGTTCGACTTTCCTTCAATTGCAATATACACAAACCGTAATTCTTGATTTCCCCGTTTTTGCCCCAGATGGAAGCGTTGTAGAAATTAAATGGCCGCACATTTCTGTAGCAACACTTCGTCTTCAGGAATCATAAATTCTGAAGAAAGTCTTTAAAAACATTTAAAAGAGATTAAAATGGAAAATACTAATAAAGCCCCTATGTTACTGCACAGCACGTACTTTAACTTAGGGACAAGTAATACTCCGGGCATTGTAGAAGCTTACATGGCCGAAGCCAGACAATATCTTTCTGAATCTGTCGGGATGATTTCTTTCTGGATTGGCGTAAGGGCTGACGATATGGTCCGCCCTGAAAACGATCTTAATTACGACATTGCGATGCATCAGCTTTTTGTAAATGAAGATGCTTTTAATGTTTATAATTCAAATGATTCAGCACACAATCAGTTTGTTATTGATGTAAACCGATGGGTTCCGGGCACAACAAGACGTGTTATGGACGCTTATGTTACAAATCTTATTATTGGAGGAAATTCATCGGAACCACAAACTATAGGTGCCGATGGAAATTATCCGCAAAGTATGTTTCACGACCTGTATTTCTCGCTAAAAGATAAATCAGCAGAAAATATTAAAAAATTTACAGACATCTGTGTAGAATATTTATCAGGGCATCCGGGAATTCAGCTATTTACAACTGGCGGATTGACCGATATTAAAAGAAATGTTTCTGTTAGAAATTTTGATGTTGCGGTTTCTATTATTTACGAAAGTAAAAAGGCGTACGATGAATATCTGAAAAGCAAAAAACACGACGAATTTTTCCCCGCAACTGCCGGAATGATCGACAACACATACATTTTTGATTCTTATATAAAATATCAGTCAAAAGTGTATTCGCTTACCAGATAAATACAATTAACCCCAAAAACTAAAAATCATGATAGAAACAGCAATTCAGGAATTAGTTCGTGAACTGAGCGGTTACGTGCTTCAGCCGGGCGATTCAGAATATGAAGACGTTATAAAAATTGATAATGGGCGAATTCAGTTCAGACCGCGATTAATTATTTTTCCGGCAGTAGTTGAAGATGTTAGACTGGGATTAAAATTTGCCATAACCAACAATCTTCAATTTTCAATAAAAGGCGGCGGACACAGCGCTGCCGGATATTGTCTTAATGAAGGCGGAGTTGTGATTGCCATGAAAAATTTAAACAGAATTTCATTCAATCCTAAAAAAGAAACGGTTACAGCAGAAATGGGTGTAATCTGGTACGATGTTTACAAATTTATGCAGTTAACAAACACGGGGTTAATTCCCGTTGGCGGCGGCTGCCCAACTGTTGCACCTCCGGGATTTATGCTTGGCGGCGGCTATAGTTTTGTTTCACGCTCGTACGGAATGAGTATCGATAATCTTGAAAGTTTAAAGATTGTTACTCCTGACGGAGAATTACGCCATATTGGTGTTCACAGTACTTCTGCAGAAGATATTGATCTTTTCTGGGCGTGTTCCGGAGGCGGTGGTGGAAATTTTGGAATTGTAGTCGAAATGGAAATGCGAGTTCGTAAACCATTAAGCAAAAAAATGTTAGTGGGACAAATTCGTTATCCGTTAGAAATGGCCGAAGATGTTTTGGGCTATTACAACGACTGGGTTGAAACCGTTCCAAATGCAATGGCTGTTTATGGTTTTATGGGAAATCAAAAAGATTTGATTGATAAAACTACGAATGTAAAAGTGCTGGGTTTAACTCCGGTTTTTAATGGTGATGGTGCCGAAGGAATTGATTTGCTTCAGGGACTTTTGAAACTAAAACCAATCAATGCCGATTTATTTAATATGACGCTTCCTGATTGGGAATTCTATAACGGTTACACGACAAGAGTTGCCGGAAGAAGTTCGTATATCCGTTCGACGGTACTTCCTAAAGGCGGAATGAATAATAAAGTGGCAAAGGTTATTATAGAATCAATGAGCAAAGCGCCATCTGCAGAAAGTTTTGCCGTTTGGACACATGCCGGCGGTGCAATCGAAAATGTTGCTGCTGATGCTACAGCGTATGTACACAGAAACAGCCGTTTTATTCCGGAAATTAAATCGATCTGGGATTTAGACAAACCCGGCGATACATTGAAAAATGTAGAATGGGCGTATGAATTCTTCGAAAGATTATCTGATGCCGGAAATTCAACCGGAGCCTATGTAAACTATATTGACCCACTGCAGCACAATTGGGCTGAACAATATTATGGAAGTAATTACAAACGCCTTTTAGAAATTAAAAAGAAAGTTGATCCAAACAATTATTTTAATTTCCAGCAAAGTGTTGGTTCAACTTTTAATCCAACAAAAGAACTTACTGATATAAGTCCTATAAACCGAACCCGAGTTTAATCACTTACTAACCCAAATCCTCGAAGTTTTGAATAAATCTTCGGGGATTTACTATTTCTAACAAACCATTAAATATCTAAATTATGTCACCAGCATCTGAAATAATTAAACTGCTTAATTTACAGTTAAACAGTACCGAAGGCGGTTATTTTGCAAATACCTATCCTATTCCGCCCGTAGAAAATTCACCTTGCAGCGCCATTTATTATTTTCTGGATAATTCACGCTGCTCTATTATGCATAAAGTTACAGGCGATATGTTGTATCATTTTTATGCGGGAAAACCTGTAGAAATGCTTTTATTATATCCTGAAGGTCATACTCCAAAATCTGAGGTATGTATTTTTAGTAATGATATTACTAAAGGCGGAAAACCCATGAAAGTAATTCCGGGCGGAACCTGGATTGGTTCCAGAATTAAAAGTAAACATTCATGGAGCTTAATGGGTGTGTCAATGGCACCGCCTTTTAATCCAAAAGACTACTTTTTAGGAGACCGCAATACACTGATTGCTGAATATCCGGAACAAAAAAAGTTAATCACAGCCCTTACTAATCCCTCATAAACAGGGAGATTTTAATATTTTTTGAAAAATAAATCTGCTTTTATTTGCAAATATGACCAATCGGTCATATCTTTGTCTCGTTAAATAAAAGCTATCATGGCAAAAGGTGAAGAAACCAAACAATTTATTATAGAAAAAGCCGCTCCTATTTTTAATACAAAAGGAATTGCAGCAACTTCTATGAGCGATATTATGGAAGCTACCAAATTGTCTAAAGGAAGCATGTACGTTCATTTTGAAAATAAAGAAGTTTTGGCCTGTGCAGCTGTTGATTATAATATCAAAATGCTTAACACCAAAATTCAAACTGCTTTAAGTCGATACAAAACTTCAAGAGAGCAATTATTTGCTTACATTGATTTTTTTAGTGATCCGCTTCAGCCGCCGGTTTATGGAGGATGTCCGCTTTTAAATTTTGGAACTGAAGCTGATGACACAAATCCAATCGTAAAAGAGAAAGTAAATGCAGTTATACGTTCGGGTCAGGTTTTGCTTTCCGGGATTATTGAAAAAGGAATTGCAAACGGAGAATTCAAAAAAACATTTGTTCCATCTGATTTTGCAACGGCACTTTTTGCAATGCTTGAAGGCGGTCATTTAATGTCGAGAATGTCTGGAAATAATGATAAAATGGAAGTTATTTGCCGAATCCTCAAAAATTTAATAGACGAAAACTGCGTCTAATTTTTTTTATCAAAAATATGACCGATCAGTCATATTTATAAATAATAATTTCAATTTCAAAAATCAATTTCAATAAAAATTACAATACCAATTAAATAAGAACATTCACAATTAAAAATTCACAATTAAAAATTTAAGAAATCATGTCAAAAACAATTTTAATTTCAGGAGCATCAAAAGGATTTGGAAAAGCCTGGACAGAAGCATTTTTAGAAAAAGGATATAAGGTAGCTGCAACAGCCAGAAATATCGATACATTAAATGATTTAAAAGCAAAATATGGGGATGCACTTTTAACGTTAAAACTTGACGTTAACAAGCGTGAGGAATCATTAGCAGTTGTAGAAAAAGTGAAAAATCACTTTGGAACAATTGATATTTTAATCAATAACGCAGGTTATGCTTTAAACGGTGCAGTTGAAGAAGCTAGTGAAGCCGAAGCAAGAGCACAGTTTGAAACAAACTTCTTTGGAACTTTATGGTTAACACAAGCTGTTTTACCAATTATGAGAAACCAAAACAGCGGACATATTATTCAGGTTTCTTCTATTTTAGGAATTACAACTTTACCGGTTATTGGAATTTATAATGCTTCAAAATTTGCTGTTGAAGGTTTAAGCGAAACTTTAGCTTCTGAAGTAAAACAATTTGGAATCAACGTTACTTTGGTTGAGCCAAATGGTTATTATACTGATATTTGGGGTAACGGTTTCCATAGCGAAAGTATTCCTGCTTATGACGGAATTAAAAAAGCCATTGCAGATGGACACGATCCTGATACTTTTGGAAAAGTTGAAGCAACTGTTCCGGCAATTATTAAACTGGTTGAAGCTGAAAACCCTCCATTACGTTTATTTTTAGGAAAAGTCGCTTTACCATTTGCTAAACAAACTTACGAGCAAAAACTAAAAACATGGGAAGAATGGGCTGACGTTTCTGTTGCTGCTCACGGTTAATTTATTTTCTCTTCATAAAAAAAGGCAATCTACGGATTGCCTTTTTTTATTACTGTTATTTTTTCGGAAGATAAATCCAAAAGATTGTACCTTCTCCGGGTTTGCTGGTAAAATTGATAATACCGTTGTGGTTTTCGATAATTCGGCGACACAAAGCAAGTCCTATACCATTTCCGCCATATTGATCACGTTCGTGCAGTCTTTGAAACATATCAAAAATTCGTTCTGAATATTGGCTGTCCATTCCGATTCCGTTATCAGCAATCGAAATAATATGATAATTTTCTGGCGAAACTACGGTATTATTTTCGGGAACAATCGTTGCCGAAATTGTTACTGATGGCTGTGAAGTATTAAACTTAAGTGCATTATTGACCAAATTGTAAAATAACTGGCGCAGCTGTGTATCAAGTCCTAAAACTTTCGGCAATGGCTGAATATCAATTATGGCATTCTTTTCTTCAATAACCAGACTTAAATCTCCTAAAATTTCTAAAAGAATTTCATTAAGATCAACTTCTTTTAATTCCTGGTTTCTATTGTCAACTCTCGAATAATTAAGAACATCGGTAATTAAATTGGATAATCTTCCTGCCGCCAGCGTGATTCGGTCAAAATAATATTGTTTTCTTTGGTCTTCGCTTAAATGCTCTCCGGCACGCGACAGCATAATCATAATTTTGCGAAGCGGTTCCTGCAAATCATGACTAGCAATATAAGCAAACTGTTCCAGCTCTTTATTTTTAAACATCAGTTTTGAGTTGGCACTTTCTAATTCACGTTGAATTATTTTTAATTCCGTGTTATCTTTCAGTGTTTCAACAACCATTTTTTGGGCGTTGATGTCTACAAAATAAACTAACCAGCTATTAAATGAGCCGTCTTCAGCTTTATTTGGCATGATCGAAACTAAATGCCAGATATAACTTGAACCATGTTTGATTCTCGTTTCGCCTAAAAATTCAGATCGGTTTGCTTTTGCTGTTTTCCAGCCTTCTAATATTCCGTCTACATCATCTGCATGAATAAAATTACTGAGGTTTTTCTTGTCGAAAGCAAGCAGCGGAACTTCTAAATAACTTTCTAATGATTCATTGGTTAAAAGAATCGTACTACGTTCGTTTACCACACAAATTAAAATCGGAATGGTATTAGCAAGCTGTTTGTATTTGTTTTCACTCTCTGCCAGTTTTTCAGAAAGAGCAATAAGTTCGATATTTTTCTTTCTGATTTCGTCATACGGAGATAACGGCGGCTCGAATTTAAAATAATCGATAAGACCTTTTATTTTTGTTTCTGACAGAAGTCCCGGAGAAGCAACCTGCTGACTTATTTTTGTAGTAGATTGATTGTCAAAGTAACTGTATTCAATATTTCCGGAAATTCTCGATGCATAATTAAAAGCTTCGGGACTGCAGCTTTTTAAATCTATAGTGTCTGTAATAATGGCTACAATTTCTTTTTGAGTGGCTTTAATAATATTAATACCGAGAACAAGCAAAGAGTCTTTACCCTTTGCAATAGAGCATCTTGCCACTTCAGATACTGCTGTAGAAAACCTTGTTTGAAAAGATGATGCCATACCGCACATTTCTGCAATTTTCATGCATCGTTTGTGGGCCAGTATCAAGTCCATTTCGTTGTCAAGATTTATTTTTATGATCTCTTTCATGGTACTCATATTATTTTACCTACAAGAATTGTTGCGTCATCAGTTCCTCTTATGTTATCTTTAAAAATAGATGCTCCAATTATACCCGGATTTTGTTTTAATATAGATGTTAAGTCATTAAGATTCCATCTTGTACGTAATCCGTCACTATGCATAACAATAATCTGATGCTTTTTAAAAGGAACAATTGTGCTATTTAATGTCCGTGGAATATTATGACCGATAATACCATTATAGGGCGTATAGGTTTTATTTTCTAAACCATTATAAATGCGGGTATTGATGTTGCCAATACCGCAGATAGTCCAAACTTCTGTTTTATAATCGACTGAAACAATTGTGGCTACAAGTCCTCTGGTCTTTTTTACTTTTGTATGAATGTCTCTCAAAATATCTGCAGGTTCCGCATCACCAGACTGTCTAAAAGCTTTTAATGCCATTTGTACCGCTTCATGCGCATTTTGGCCATGTCCTAATCCATCACCAACAAATATCTGAAAACCTTTTCGGGTTTGTTTTATATAATACCCATCTCCGCAATCTTTTTCACCTGGATAATTTACAGCTATTGCGGCATAATTTAATCCGGTTTGAATAGCCGGAGCCTGAAAATCTGGTTTTTCACAAATTTTAATGTATTGCACGCAGCCCCAGTCTTTCATAGAATAAATCTGAAAATCATTGCTGAGTCTTTTAATTGAGCCCAACCCGTGGCCAAGTGTATTTGAAGACGAATAACCGTCATTCATAATTTTGGCAACATTTTCAAATCCTACTCCGTTATCAAGGCAGTAAATTTCGATTGCATTATATTCTCCGTCTAAATGAGCACGATACAAAAGTTCGCCGCCCTTTGCATATTTAATAAGATTTGAGGTAAGTTCAGCAACAATTATGTCTGTTTCGGCAGCTCTGTGCGGTGAAAAACCGAGTTGAAGTACAAGATTGTGTATTTCTCTTTTTATAAAGGCAATTAGGCTTCGATCATCTATCTTATAAGTGAAAAATGTATTATCCATTTTTCCATTTTGTTATAGTTACGGTAGTGCCGTTTCCAAGTTCTGATTTAATGTCAAATTCATTGACAAGTCTTTTTGTTCCGGGCAAACCTAAGCCTAAACTTTTTCCTGTACTGTATCCGTCTTTCATTGCTAAATCTATATCTGCTATTCCGGGGCCATTATCAATAAATGTAACACGTACACCATTATCGCGTCCGTTACTTACAGATTCTATAATAACTTTTCCTCCGCCTCCATATTTTAAAAGATTACGAACGAGTTCGCTTGTGGCAGTAATTAATTTGGTTTGGTTTAAAATACTCATCCCAATCTTAACCCCATACTCCTTCACGCGGTTACGCAAAGGCACCACGTCTTGTTCTTTTATTATTAAGGCTTCTTCTTTATTGTTCGTTATCGTCGTCATACTCCTGCTCTTCGTTATCACTATTGTGCATTTTTGAGCGCAGTAGATCCATACCTTTTTCAACGTTAAGGGCACTTATGACTCCATTTAAGGATAAACCTAATTCAACTAACGTAATTGCAACTGCAGGCTGCATACCTACAACAACAGTTTGTGCATCTAATATTTTTGACATAACAGCAATGTTTCCTAATATTCGTCCCATAAATGAATCGATAATAGAAACGGCAGATATATCTATTAATACACCTTTTGAACTATATTTACTAATTGTGTTAATCAAATCTGATTCTAGATTTTCTGCCAGCTGATCGTATAAATCTACTTGTATCGTCACAAGCAAAAAATCCCCCATTTTAAGTATAGGAATTCTTTCCATATTATTAATAAAGTCTTATTCTACAATTTTTCTTCTTTTTACAACAGACAGCTGTAACATATCAAATGCAGTTTGAAGCGCACTTGCCAGAGATGCTTTAGTAATAATACCTGTAAGGTCAATTCCTAAATGCACTACTGTTTGTGCAATTTCAGGACGAATTCCGCTAATGATACATTCTGCTCCCATTAAACGTGTTGCACTAACAGTTTTGATAAGATGCTGAGCAACAAGAGAGTCTACAGCCGGTACACCAGAAATATCAAGAATAGCAATTGAGCTTCCTGTATCTACAATTTGCTGTAATAAATTTTCCATTACAACTTGTGTTCTTGAGCTGTCTAATGTTCCAATAATTGGCAAAGCAACAATACCATCCCACACCGTGATTACTGGTGTCGAAATTTCGCTGATTTCATCAACTTGTCTTGATATAACATCTTCTCTGCCTTTCATAAAGGCTTCAAATGTCATAATCATCATATTGTCTAAAATTGCATTAAGCTGTAAGTTGGCATCATAAAGTTGTGCCGGTTCTTTTATTAATTCAGAAAGAATTTGTGAAGAGGCTTCTTTAAAAGAGATTAAATATTGTGCATTTTCTCTGGGTGAAAATCCGCGTTTTCCTCTTGAAGATGATATTCCGACGATAAGGTCCTGAACTTTTTCAAAATCTTCCGAATCTTCATATTTTCCTTTAGATTTAGCTAGTGCACTTAGAAAGAGAGAGGCAAATTCTTTAGATTCTTCTTCTTCCACTGCTCCATCTCCAGATCCGCTGTTTAATAGAATTTGTGACCAAATAGTTAATAATTTGTTTTCGTGCTCTTTCAAGCCACTAAGTAAGTTGTTTTGCATGGGTATGTTTTGGATTTGTTCTCTAACAAATATATAACTTTTAATCGTATGATCGGAAAAGAATTACTAAAACGAAAATAAACAGAAAAATTAACATATTTTATTAAAAATCAATTATTACTCAAAAACACAATGCGTAAATGTTAAAAAAGCAAGAAGTATTCAACAAAAAAGACAGCCTCATAAGACTGTCTTTGTCAATTATATAATCAATTATGAACTAATTTTCAACCATATATACTTTTAATTAGTAATAAATATTTAAAATAATATTCGATTTAGAACCATCAATTATCTTTTCTATTTTTTTAAAAAATGTCTCACTAACCATTGGGCAGCCGTGGCTTGTTGAAATATAATAATCTTGTTCTTCATTTGGAACTGCTGAATACGAATGCAATACAATCGCTCTTTTTACAGCGTTACTATTTGTTTCGTCTAATCCATATAATTTATAAGATTTTCCAAACATACCTTTATAGGATTTTCCAACAGCATATCTTCCTAAAGATGTGCATTTAGAATTTGGTTCGTTGCTGAATTTTAATTCTCCCCTAACATTTGTTTCAGAGCCAAAACCGTTTGCAACAAGTCCTTCTTCTAAAATTGTATCATTTTCTAAATCATAAACAAAAAATCTGTTTTTTCCTGATTTTATTCTCATATCAACAAAAAAAGCAATTTTGTTATTATAAGAACCATTTTTTGCAATCATTGCTTTCACTTCTAAAAGCTGATTACTAAATCTTTCCATTTCAGGATTTATTGGGGTATTATCGTTTTTATTTTCTTTTGGATTACCAAAAATACTAACAGTAAAAAGTAAAATTAAAGTGGTAAGTTTCATAAAAATGTTTTTTGAAATTCATAGTACAAATTTACTTTGCCTGTGAAACTCAAAAAACCTTTAAAAGTTTGAAAAACAAAACAATAAGACTTTTTTTTTAGCTGCTTATTTTTTATTCTAAATAGTAAAAGTTACTATTATTTCTGTACCTGCTCCTACTTTGGAGTTTACTTCAAACTGACCTTTTAACGAATTGGTTCTTTCTTTTATGTTAGATAAACCAATCCCTCTTTTTACTGTATGAATATCGAAGCCTACACCATCGTCGATAATCGACAATTGTAAAACCTCTTTATCTATAAGTTCAATTTTTACATCTACTTTTGATGCCTGGGCATATTTTTGAATATTTAGAAGTGCTTCCTGAATAATGCGGTAAAAGTTTATTTTATAAATATTTTCGACTTTTTCCCATTCGAATTTTTCATCAACAAAATAATTAAAATGCGTTTTGCTTATATCATTCTGACTTTTGATTAAATTAGATAAAAGCGTATTAAAATCACTGCTCGCTAAAAATGAATCCTGATTAAGATCGTGAGATATCGATCTAATTTCATTTTCTATATTCTGTAATTCAAAAATGTATTGTTTTCTTTTTTCGACAGCTTTTTCATCTGATTTAGAATTAAAAAATCCCAAATTCATCCTTATGCCATATACTTTATTCATTACGCCGTCATGAAGTTCTCTGGCAATTTTATTTTTTTCTTCTTCTTTTGCGGCGTTAATTTTGTTTTGCTGTTCACTTAAAAGCTGATAAATTTCATCGCTGTCGCTTTGCTGTTGTTTTACAAACCGCAATTCTTTATTTTTATATTTTAAGTAAATAGCTACCGAAATGGCTGACAGAATTAAAAAAACTCCAAACGAAATAATCAGAATATAAAAATTCTTCTTGGTTAAAACTTTGTTTTCATCTTCAACTTTAACCGTTTCATATTCAATTCTGGCATATTTATTATTTGTCCGGCTCTGAACACTGCTTATACTGTCACTAATCGCAATATATTGATTGGCATAAAAAAGTCTTTTTTTAGCATCAACTCTCGTCAGTAATTTTAATGTATTGAGAGTTTCTTTACTGTTTTTTAATTCAATCGATAAATTATAGGCTTCTTTTAAAGTTTTTAAAGATCTTAAGGAATCGTTTTGGGTTAAATAAAACTCTCCTAAATTTATTTTTTTATACATCACATCAGAAGTATATCCCAAACTGTCAACGATTTTTAAAGATTCCAAAAACATAGATTCTACATTTTTATAGTCTTTATTCAGCATTTTAGAATACGCCATATTCGCTAAAACAATAGCATAAAGGCGAGGCCAATTTTTCCTTAAATTTTTAGTAAGCAGAGGCCTTAATTCATTAATAGCTTTGGCATGATCTCCTTTTAAATCATAAAGATTGCAAATATTAATCACGGATGGGATGTTAAAATTATTAACTTCATCACTATCAATATTGCTTTTTTTCATCATCTTCAAATTCAACAATGCCAACTGATGGTATTTTAAAGCCTGATCGTACATAAACAATTTCTCTAAACAATTCCCCATTAAGGTATTGCAGGAGTATAAAAGCTTTAAATTATCGGAGTTTTTTAAATAACTTAGCCCTTTTGTAAGTTCGACTTCGCATTCAACAAAATTCCCGTCATAAAAAAGAACATAGGCTTTATTAAAGTGCATTTGCCCTAATTTATTGTAATCGTGAATTTTTAAGTAAATTTTTTGAGCCTGAAGATAGTAGAAATAGGCACTGTCTTTTTGAGAGTTCTCGTAACAATCTCCAATAAAATACAGCGATTTTGCAATTCTGGAACTATCATTTTCTTCTCGTGACAACTTTAAAGCATTTAAACTAGAAGAATGTGATTTTTTTAAATTATTAAGATAGTAATATTCTTCGCCTGTCTTTAAGTATAAATTTCGAACCATAGAATCATTTTTTTGGTTCTTTAAAAAGTTCACAAGCGAGTCTAAATATCTTTCTTTTGCTGTTCCTGAGATTCTATTGTATCGTTCTGTGTTAAAAATGTTTTGATTTAAATTGCCGGTTTTTAATTCAACTTTTTTATTGTAAACCAACAAAACCGCAATTACTGCTAAAAGAAATATTGAAAGATATATTTTAAACTTCAACCTCAAAACTATACTTTTTTTGTTCAGTTCAAATATAAATTAAATAAAGAAGACTATAATATTTAAATATAAGTATTATAGCCTTCAAAAAATATAACTAAATATCACTTTATTTAACTTTTGGATTAAAAGGTTCACCGTCTGGTACTGCTAATTGAGCATTTATACTAACTTTTGTTGTATCGGCTGTTTTTGCGCTTGCGGCTGCATCAGCTTCACTTAAATTAACGGCTGTTTCTTTTTTACTTACTGCACTAAGTTCTTCATTTTCAAAATCGTCATTTGTACAAGCTAAATTTAATAAAAGGATTGCTGTAAGAAGGATGTAGTTTAGTTTATTTTTCATGGGTGCCTTTTTTTATGTTTTTGCAAAAAAACATTTAAAAAAGTTGCATATTTTACGGGAAATCCGTAACATTGTAAAATTTGGATAAATTTTACAAAAAATGTCACTCACTATATTGATTGTTGATGATCACCCAATGACAGTTGACAGCTATGTTAACCTGCTGTCTGATGATAGTTTTGACACAACCGAACCTACTTTCCTCAAAAAATACAATTGCGAAACAGCATACAAAACTATGTTGCTGATGGAAAAACAAAACTCTAAAATTGATTTTGCAATTTTTGATGTTAATCTTCCGTCTTATGAAGAAGCAAATATTACAGACGGTATAGATTTAGCACTTACGATTAGAAAAACTCATCCTTTGTGTAAGGTTTTATTATTAACCATGCATACAGAAGCTTTTATAGTAAACAGAATTATAAAATCAATTAACCCTGATGGTTTTATATCTAAAAGCGAAGTTAATTTTGAATCATTCCCGGACATTTGCAAGAAGATTCTAAAAGGCGAAGTGATTTATAGCGATGAAATTATCAAATCACAAAAAAAGCTGACGCATCGTAACCTGAATTGGGACGAATACGACAGCCAGATTTTAATTTTGCTTTCACAAGGTGTAAAAACAGTTAATATTCCAAATCACATTCCGCTTTCAATGAGTTCTGTTGAAAAACGAAAAGCGAATATCAAAAGTAATTTGTTATTAGAAAAAGGCGGCGATACAGAGCTTATAAATAAAGCAAGACAATTAGGCCTTATATAAGCTTCAAAAAGATAAATTTGAAATCACAAAAAAACACAAAATAAAAAAGGCAGATGAAAAAAAAATTCATCTGCCTTTTAAAATATATCTAATTATTAATTACAAAAGTTCATTCACAATTAACCATTAACAATTTTACAATTAATTTACCAGCCTTTTACGGCACCGCCTTTAAACTCACGAATAGCAGCCTGTTCTACTTCCGGAGATTGAAAAGCCTGCAGAAACTGTTTTACTTTTTCTTCATTTTTATTGTCTTCTCTACTTACAACTAAGTTTACATAAGGAGATTCTTTATCCTCAATAAACAACGCATCCCTAGACGGAACTAAACCTGCTGCAGAAGCAAAAGTATTATTAATAATAGCAATAGAAACGTTTGCGTCGTCTAACGCACGAGGCAATTGAGGTGCTTCTAATTCTAATATTTTTAAGTTTTTAGGGTTACTTACAATATCTGTTACTTTAGGTAATAAACCAACTCCTTCTTTTAATTTTAGCAAACTATTTTTCTGCAAAAGCAATAAGGAACGTCCGCCGTTTGTTGGGTCATTTGGAATAATAATCGTGCTTTCATTTTGTAATTCCGAAAGTGTTTTTATCTTTTTTGAATAAGCCGCAATCGGATAAACGAATGTATTCCCTATAATTGCTAATTTATAACCACGCTGTTTAGACTGCTCATCTAAATATGGTTTATGCTGAAAAGCATTTGCATCGATATCACCCTGACTTAAAGCTTCATTTGGAATAACATAATCATTAAAAGAAACTAATTCAACCTCAAGTCCGAATTTCTCTTTGGCAACTTTTTTGGCAGCTTCAGCCACTTTTAATTCCGGTCCAGAAGCTACACCAACTTTTATAAAATGCGGATCATTATTTTTACTTTTTCCGCAATTAGCTAAAACCAACGATAAAGCTAAAATTCCGGCTGTTTTCAAGAAATTTATTTTCATGACAAATCTATTTTTAATTTTTAATTCCTAATTTTTAATTGATAATTATCTGTGGTCGAAATGCTTTGATAATCGGTCTCCGGCAAACTGAATCAGAAATACTAAAACGACCAGTAAAAACAAAACCGAATTCATTGTAACGGCATCATAACCAATATAACCATATTGATAACCAACCTGTCCCAGTCCGCCTGCTCCAACTGCACCGCCCATTGCAGAATAACCAACTAGTGTAATTAAAGTAATCGAAGCGGCATTTATTAAAGATGGCAAAGCTTCCGGAAGTAATACTTTATATACAATCTGAAAAGGTGTTGCTCCTAAAGCTCTTGCAGCTTCAATTAATCCTGATGGAAGACTCAATAAACTGTTTTCTACTAAACGGGCAATAAACGGCGCCGCACCAATACTCAACGGAACCAAAGCAGCACTAACACCAATCGAAGTTCCTACAATGGCACGCGTAAACGGAATCATCCAAACGATTAAAATAATGAAAGGAATTGAACGAAATACATTTACTAAAACGGACAATGTTTTGTTTAAAACCGGCTGCTCCAATATTTGATTTTTTCGGGTTAGAAAAAGCAAAACTCCCGTTGGAAGTCCGATTAAGAAACCGAAAAATCCCGATACAAATGTCATAACAATTGTTTCCCAGGTTCCTTTTAACAATAAGTCTATAATAGAATCAGACATAACCTATAATTTCTGTTTTAATGTGTTTTGAAATAAAATATTGAATCGCCGCATCATAGTTTTCACGTTTCCCTGATAATTCAATCAGCATAACGCCAAAATTGACATCTCCAGCCTGATCCATCTGTGCGCTTACGATTTTAAAATTGGTATCAAACAATCTTGATACTTCTGAAATAACAGGCTCATTTACAGATTTTCCGGTCATTTCAAGCTTCAATAATGGATTTAAAGTCCCGTTATCTTCTTTTTGCAATTTCTCTTCGTAAACGGCTGGAATTTCCAGATGAAGCGACGAAGAAATAAATTCTTTAGTTAGTTCATGTTTGGGGTCTGCAAAAATTTCACCTACACTTCCCTGCTCAATTAGTTTTCCGTGGCTGATAACCGCAACTTCATCACAAATTGATTTTACGACTTCCATTTGGTGTGTAATTAATAAAACAGTGATGTTTAAACGACTGTTAATATCTTTAAGCAGATTTAAAATAGAACGTGTTGTTGCCGGATCAAGCGCACTTGTAGCTTCGTCACACAACAAAACTTTTGGATTATTGGCCAAAGTTCTTGCAATGGCAACTCTTTGTTTCTGTCCGCCCGAAAGGCTTGCAGGATAATCATTTGCTTTTTCAGACAAACCAACCAATTGCAATAATTCTAAAACGCGTATTTTAATTTCGTTTTTAGACGTTCCGGCCAATTCAAGCGGAAAAGCCACATTATCAAAAACAGTTCTTGAAGAAAGCAGGTTAAAATGCTGAAAAATCATTCCTATTTGTCTTCTTTCAATTGCTAATTCAGCGTTTGAAAGCTGCATTAAGGCTTTTCCATCAACAATAATTTCTCCCGAAGTTGGTCTTTCTAAAAGATTCACACATCGGATAAGTGTACTTTTCCCAGCTCCGGAAGTTCCTATTACACCAAAGATTTTTCCCGGCGGAACTGTAAGCGAAACATCAGATAGAGCAGAAACAATTCTGTCTTTCTGGTGAAAAGTTTTGGTAACATTTTTTAATTCAATCATTTGTTCGAATTCAGTTAAAAACAAAAAAACCTTTCAAATCTTCATGAAAGGCTTTTTAAATAAATCGTATTATATATCTAAGCCAGATCAATTAACTCCATAACTATAACACAGCACATCATACTGGTGTTATAATAATAATTCAAAATCTGGTTCCTGTTTCTCATTTCGAATGCAAATTTAAACAGATAAATTTAATTTTCATGCAAAAAACACAAAACTTTTATTATCCTATCAAAATAATAGATTACTATAACGATTCCTTAGTTTTTGGCGCCTGTCTGCATTATTAATTTTTTGCCCTCAGTTTTATTTTCCCGCAATATTGTAAGCGCATTTTTTACAGTTTCTGCATTTAAATCTCCAATTACAGCAATTGCCGGCGGTGTAATAAATTTATTTTCTAATAAATTAGATAACTCTTTTAAACCGTTTTTATAATAATCATATCTTTTTTCAAGTCCGTAAGCATAATTGGAAATATTATGAATTGTAGCTCCTTTTGAAAATAAAACATCTCGGGATTCTGAAGTTGAGAAATTAGTTATATCGATATAAATTCCGTTTATTTTCAATAGTTTAGCTGCCGTTTCAGCAGAAGCATTTCCAACTAAATCAACAACTATATCAAACTTTTTATTTTTATTTAAAGAAAATGCTGTATCGTAAACTTCTTCTCTTTTATAATTGATAATCTGCTTCGGCTTTACGCCAATTGCAATCAAAGATTTTATACTATTTACATTTCCAGCCGTTACCGTAAAATTGGTAAAACCTTTAGCGATAAGAATCTTAATTAAAATATTTCCCACTCCGCCAGCTGCGCCGTTAATAAATATCGAATCTGTTACGGAAACCTTCATTCTGTTAAAGGCCTGCAAAGCAGTTAAACCTGCTGACGGAATTACTGCAGCTTCTTCAAAAGAAATGTTTTCGGGTTTGTGTTCTGCAATGGCTTCAGGAATACAAATATATTCAGCATAAGTTCCGTTAGACCCCATACTTCCCGATCCGCAGAATACGAAATCACCAATTTTAAAATTGGTCACGTTTTTGCCAATTGCGGAAACAATTCCAGAAAACTCTCGTCCCAGGATAGGAGAATGTAGAAGCTTTCTTTCCGATCCATTTTCTGTCATTTGGTAATCAATTGGATTGAAACCCGATGCTATAATTTTGACCTGAATTTGAGAATCCTCAGGTTGTGGCGTTTCAACATTTTCTAATCTAAATTCAAGATTTTGCTGTAATACTACTGCTTTCATTTTTATTGCTCTATTATACAAAAGTAATTCATAACGAAACCTGACAGGTTTTAAAAACCTGTCAGGTTTAATACTCTTCGAATATTTATTTTAACTTAAACCATTCGTTCACTTCATTTGCAATTGAATCTTTTATTTCCGGATTTTCAAATTCATTTGAAACAGAATTATACTCGTAATCTTTCTGCCATTTTTTATAGTGTAAAGCTACTTTTTCAACAGCATTACAGATGTAAAAAAGTTCTTCGTTTGTCATTATTGGATGCAGTGATAAACGAACCCAGCCCGGTTTATTGGTTTGATTACGCTGTAATAATTCGTTTGTAATTTCTGCTGATTTCTTTTCATTTATGTTGAAAAGATAATGCGCATAAGTACTCGCACACGACCAGCCGCCGCGAACCTGAATTCCAAAACGGTCATTTAAAAGCCTTACGATCAGATTATAATGAATATCTTCGATTACAAAAGATACACAGCCAATTCTTTCAGTCGTTAAATCTCCTAAAATAGATAAACCTTTTATTTTTTGAAGTCTTGAAAAACAGAGATTAAGCAGTTCTTTTTCTCTTTTTTTGATGTTCTCTACTCCCATCTGCTCTTTTAATTCTAAAGCCAAAGCTGCTCTGATTACCTGCAGAAAACCCGGAGTTCCGCCATCTTCGCGAACTTCAATCACATCGCTGTAACAATATTTTCCTAAAGGATTGGTCCATTTTACATTTCCGCCTCCCGGATTATCCGGAAAATCAGATTGGTATAATTTTTCATTAAAAACCAAAACGCCGCAAGTTCCGGGACCGCCTAAGAATTTATGTGGCGAAAAGAAAATAGCATCTAATTGTTCTTCAGGATCTTTTGGATGCATATCAATTTTTACATAAGGCGCCGAAGCTGCAAAATCAACAAAACAAAGTCCGTCGTTTTGATGCATTATTTTGGCCAATTCATAATAAGGCGTAATAATTCCTGTAACATTCGAACAAGCGGTAAACGAACCTATTTTTAAGCTTCGATGAGCATATTTTTTAATCTCTTCAGAAAGAATTTTGGGATCAACCAAATTATTTTCATCTGGAGGCAGAATCACAACCTCAGCATTCGTTTCATACCAGGAAACCTGATTCGAATGATGCTCCATGTGGGTAATAAAAACGACAGGTTTATCATTTTCATCATACTTTCTTAACCCCAAAAAGCGCTGTAATTTTGATAAAGCCGCTGTCATTCCGGTTCCTGTAGTTACTAAAACATCTGATTCATTGGCATTAACAGCCTTTTTTATGATGTCTCTGGCATGTTGATAAGCGTATGTTGAAGTTTTTCCTGTCTGGCTAGAAAGTGAATGCGTATTGGCAATCATCGGACCAATTTTATTGAGCATAATATCTTCAATGGGCGTATATAATCTTCCGCTGGCAACCCAATCAGCATATACCAAGTTTTGTTCTCCGTATACCGATTCAAAAGTGTGGTTTATACCAACAGTGTTTTCTCTAAATTTAAAAAAGTAACATTCTGCTTCAGTTGGTTTTGATGTTGATTCAATAGCATTCATTTCCTAATCATTTTAATTAACTAAATCTTTTTATCTAAAAGCAATTTTAATGTTGCTTGTAACTCTTCTCCCTGAAGATTTTTTGCGACAATTATTCCGTTTGAATCCACTAAATAATTTCCGGGAATAGCTCTTACGCCATATAATTTGGCAACAGCGCTATTCCAGAAAAGCAAATCAGAAACATGTGTCCAGCTTAAATTATCATCCTGAATTCTTTTAATCCAGTTTTCTTTCTTTTTATCCAGAGAAACCCCAACAATGTTGAATCCTTTATCATGAAATTCTTTGTAAGCAGCTACGACATTTGGATTTTCTCTTCGGCATGGCCCGCACCATGAAGCCCAAAAATCAACCAAAGTATATCCTTTCAGATTTTCATAAAAATGAACTGGTTTTCCCTGTGGATCATTGGCTGTAAAATCAGGTGCTTTTTTGCCAACTGCTAATCCATCTAAAACAAGCGCCAGATCTTTTAGTTCTTTCACGTAAGTGGTATTTTGAAGACTTTTATCCAGCAAGGCAATATTTTGTCTAATTTGTTCCGGAGACAATCTGTATGACCAGTTTCTGTATAAAACATAAGCCGAAACAATTGATTTTGGATTCTCAGTAATGAATTTGCTGATTTCTATATCATTCGATTTTTTGTATTTTTCGAATAAATCCTGAGAAACAGAACCTTCAACCACGGAAGTACTATAATATTTCTTTGGACTTAATTTTACTATAATTGGCGTTTTCTCAAGGAAAACATATAGTGGAGAACTTTGTGTATTTACGCTTAATCCGTATAATTCGGGAGTTTTGACTTTAGTTTTGAAACTAAAATTTCCATCTGTTACTTTTACCGAATCGATTGTGGTAAACATCTTATTATGAAATTTCTGCAGATAAACGTATGGCACAATTGTATCTGCCACGGTTCCTTTTAACTGTAAATTATTTTCCTGCGCCTGAGTTTGTATTACGCCCAGAAACAAAGCCGCTCCTAATAGTATTTTTTTCATTTGATTTTGATTTTAGTTTATAATTAGACAATAGAATTTTCAGGCCGATATAAAATTGACCTTAAGGAATATTTTAAAAAATAAATTGGGTGAAAAATTAGTGCTTTCGCATTCGGAAATAAACAAGGCTGTTTTCTTCGAAAATTGAATTTATAAGCTCATAACCGGCGTATAAAATTGTATCTGTTTTCATTTAAAAAAATAAAAGTTATTTAATTAATGATCTCATTCAGATTTTGAGGAATCTTTCTTATCTGTCCACACGCAGCGGAAGGATTTAGCACCTTATTCGGAAACAGGTTGCTAAGACGTCAATGGGCCTATTCCCTCAGTCTTTCTGGATAAGTATCATTTTTAATTTTTCTGCGATACAAATATATATTAATTCTATCTAATTAGTAGTATTTAGAATTATTTTTTTTGAATTTTATTTAAAAAAACTTTTTACACACAATACAAGCTGTTGATATTTAACGAATTAAAATATAACTCCAATTTAAATAATTCTTTGTTTTATAATGGAAATTCATACAGTTAGAGTAAATGCCCTCGAATTTGCACACAGTTTAAACCCGACAGGTTTTTAAAACCTGTCGGGTTTGGCGTGAAGAGTCGAAATGAAAAACGATACATTATAACTTTAATCCATCAAAATAGGCTGTCGTTTCTTCAATTAATGAATACATCAAATCTTTGGCTTTTGTATGTTTTAAAATTGGAGAAATCTGTCCGCCCCAAAATAGAATCATATCCCATTTTTGTTGTTCAATTGCCGCTTTTCTTAATGGTGCAATAAAAGTAGTCTGTAATGGAAACGGAAGTATATCTGTTTCTTTTCCTGTCATATCTTTTGCAATTCGGCTTGTAATTCCGCGTCCGAGTCTTCCGGTATAGGCACGGGAAAGTGTAGTATTTTTTGAAGCTTCAGAAAAAAGCATTTCCCTGTGAATTGGTAATGCATTCGATTCGTCGACAGCTAAAAATGCCGTACCAATTTGAGCCGCACTTGCTCCTAAAGTTAAAGCGGCCGCAATTCCTTTTCCATCGGCAATACCTCCGGCGGCAATAATTGGCGTTTTTATTTTTTCACGCATCAATTGCAGCAATACAAAAGTTCCGGTTACAGATGATTCGGCATCTTTTAGGAAAGAAGGACGATGTCCGCCGGCTTCAAAACCAGAAGCTATAATCATATCAACTCCTTTGCTATCCAGAAAAATAGCTTCATCAAGAGTTGTTGCTGCTCCAACCGTTATAATACCTAATCGGCGGCATTGTTCTAAAACATCATCTGAAGGAACGCCAAACATAAAGCTGAAAACCTTTGGACGAATGTCTAAAATTACTTCTAATTGATTTTCAAATCTTGATTGAAATGGTGCTGGTTTTTCCGGCAGCGCAATTCCCACTTCATCATAATACGGCTTATAAACGGCTATAGCTTTATTAAACTGTTCGTCTGTTAAACCACCCGCGGGAATATCATGATCTGAAACCCAAAGATTTATATTATACGGTTTATTTGTCGCCGCTTTTATTTGTTTATCAATTTCATAAATTTCCTGCGGAGTATTGGTATAGGCACCGTAACCGCCAAGTCCGCCGAGGTTAGAAACCGCAGCAACCAATTCTACTGTAGAAAGATTGCCTCCAAAAGGTCCCTGCAGAATTGGATATTCAATTCCTAATAATTCTTTAGCTTTTGTATTGTACCACATAGCTTCAAAATTTAAGTTATTTGCTTGTGTCTGTCAGCATTTTATTCACGATCAGCCATTGGCCGTTAATCTTATGGAAAGATAAAAAATCCCGATAATTAAAGTTGTACATTTTAACATTTAATTCCGCTACAGCAATAGAATTGACAACACTTATATGCAGAATTTCACCTTTAAAAGGTTTGCCGGAATCTTTTGGGCTTTGTCGATTTTTAACGCCGTCTAAATACAAATCGAAAGTTTTAAAATAAGGCTGGCCTTTTACATCTCCAAATAACAATGTTCCGGGCTGAAAAATTTTCCCTAACAGTATTTCATCACCTTCATAAATGCCTTTAAAATAATAGTTTTCTATAGCATCTGTAATAGCCTGAATTTCCTTTTGATTTTCCATTTTAATATTAGTTTGAGCTTTTATGCCCTGAAAATTCCAGAGCATAAAAGCAGTTAATAAAATAGTTTTCATTTTAATTTAAATTGTGTCCTGCACCTTTTCCGCCGTCTACATTAATGATAGAACCGGTAATAAAATTACTTTTGGCAACGGTGTAAACCATTTCAGAAATATCATCGATCTCCCCTACTCTGTTTAATAAATGCAAAACTGCACTTGCATCGGCATTGTCACCATGCATTGGCGTGCGAATTACACCCGGAGCAACGGTGTTAAAACGAATGTTTTGTTTTCCGAATTCTGCCGCTAATTGTATTGTCAAGGCATGAATGGCACCTTTACTAGAGATTGGAGCTGAAGCCGGCCATCCACCTAAACCGTGATTTACTAATGGAGTTCCGATGTTGATAACAACACCGCTATTTTGTTTGAGCATTTGCGGAACCACAGATTGTGTTGTGAAATAAGTTCCTTTTAGATTAGTTTTCAAAAATGTATCTAAATAGGCTTCGTCTACTTCTAAGAATGGTTTACTGGCAAAAATTCCAGCATTATTGATTAGTACATCAACAGAACCAAATTTTTCTAAAGCAATTTTTACCAGTTGTTCTCCAGTTTTTTTATCGCTTACGTCTCCTGCAAATTTTGCCAGATTATCTCCTGCTCCAAATTCGTTGAATGTTTTTTCTAATGCTGATTCTGTCAACGAATTGATGACTACATTATCGCCTCTGTCTAAAAAATATTTAGCGATTCCTTTTCCAATTCCCGAAGCTGCTCCGGTTACGATTATAGTTTGTTTTTTCATGATTTTTATTTTTTATCGGCTGTAATGCCTTTTTCTCTTAATACTGATACTTGTTCTCCTGCATAACCCCAATCGTCTAATTCAATTTCCTGAATCACAACGTGAGTTAAATGTGGATCTTTATTTAATACTTCTGTAATCAGGTTGGTAATGCCGCTGATTAATTCTTGTTTTTGCCCACGCGTTACTCCTTCGCGGGTCAATTCGATTTTTACGTAAGGCATGATAATTAGTTTTTAGATTGTCCTGAAAAAACGGCTTCGGCAGTGATTTTAAAATCAAGGTCAAAGTCGTTGTAGATTAGAGTATCTCCTAAATCTTTGAAGAAATTTCCTGAACGGAATTTGATATCGTATTTGGTACGATCAATAATTAATTTTCCTGAAAGTGAAATAATATCGTTGTTGTTTTTTACTTCAGCTTCAAAACCTACAAGATGAGTAATATCTTTTATAGTCAGGTTTCCTTCTAAATAATATTTTGTATTTGATATTTCTTTTACACTTAAAATATCAAAAGAAGCTGTTGGGAATTTTTCAATAGAGAAAAAATCATCAGATGCAAGATGGCCTGCAAATTGTGTGTTCGTTGCCGGATCTGTTACATCCAGAATTTTAATAGAGGTTGTATCGATTACAATATTTCCTCCTTTTATTTTTCCATCATTAAAGATGAAATTTCCATTTTTGATACCAATTGTACCATTATGTGCACCGGTAACTTTTCTACCAGTCCATTCTACGCTGCTATTTGAGCTTACGATTTCAAAATTTATTGTTTCCATTTTTATTGTATTTAAAAGTACAATACAAAGGAACGGCGGTTATGAAAATGGGTTACGTGATGTAGATCACAATCTTTTTTTTGAGGCTCTAAGAGACTAAGCTGCTAAGGTTCTAAGTTTTTTTTTTATAGATATAGAATTTAAAACATTGCCTGCGGTTTCAACCGTAGTGACACAATCTATTGACACAATGCATTATCACAATCTAAATCCCCGTGGTTAAAACCACGCGCTATGTTTACATACAGTAATCAAATAGAATAATCTGCCAAATCAGCAAAATCTGCGAGAAACAAAACCAACGCAAAACAAAAAATCAATCCGTAAAATCAATAGGCTAAAAAAAACTAAGAATTATGAAGTCGGCTGAGAGTTTCTCTCGAAACGCCTAAATAAGCCGCAATTAAATGCTTCGGAACTAAATTATATAACTGCGGATATAAAGCTAAAAGTTCTTCATAACGAGTTTTTACATTATTATTCATTAAAGATAAAAGACGCTTTTGAGAAGCGATATAACCTTTATTCGTTCTCCATCGGAAGAAATGTTCGATTTGATGAAACTCGGCACAGAGTTTTTCGCGATCAGAACTGGATAAACACAATACTTCGGCATCTGTAATACAGTCAACATTGATTTGTGCAGGAGTTTGGTTATACAGTGCATTATAATCAGATGTCCACCAGGTTGGCATCGCAAATTGCAGAATGTACATTTTGATTTCATCATTTATAAAGAAAGCTTTTAAACAGCCTGAAACCACAAAATACTCACAATCTACTTTATCGCCTTCACTGATAATCGTTTGTCCTTTTTTAAAAGACAAAGGCTTAAAATGCGAAAAGAAATAATCAAATTCTTCCTGTGTAAGCGAAGCAGTTTTGGCAATATGTTCTTGTAAAAGTGTTTTGGCTTCCATTTTAAATGGGGACTATTTGAGTTTGAAAAGTCTTCTGTAAAGTTATAAAATCAAATGAACTTATCGATTGTCTATTTCGCATTTCAATTTGTCCGTTTCACCAAAATACCAATATGAAATAGACTGCCGTTGACGCAATTTTGTCCTGTTTAACAACTTAAAATTTAAAATCATGAATGCAAAAACAACAAAAATTATTTATTGGACAGGAATTATTTTAACTTCTTTATGGTTTGGTGCCAGCGGATTTTTTGAACTTACAACCAACAAACTGGTTTGGGAAATCACGCAGCTATTAGGTTATCCGGCACATTTTATTTACATCTTAGGAGTATTTAAAGTTTCAGGAGTTATAACCTTATTAATTCCGAATAAGTTATTACGATTAAAAGAATGGGTATTTGCCGGAGTATTTTTCGATATAATTTTCGCTTTCTTTTCTAAACTGGCCGTTCTGGGTTTTGGAGCTACAACAGATGCCATTATTGCTTTTGTAATGGTAAGTGTTACTTATGCAATGTTTAGAAAATTATATAGTGCAAATTATACAGTACGTTAATTTTTTTTTGCCACAAAGACACAAAGGCACTAAGTTTTATTTCACGCAGATTAAGCAGATTGCACAGATTATTTAAAAAAATCTGTGTACATCTGCTTAAATTTTTTAAAAATCTGCGTGAAATAAAAAATCCTATTAATCCTTTTAATCAGTGGCAAAAAAAAATTAGCGCCTTTGTGCCTTAGTGGCAAACATGCCTGAGCCTTTAAACAAATAATTTTGAGCTTTTCAACAAAACAATAACATATACTCTCAACGTAACTTTGTAATGAATTTAAAACACACAATTATTATGAATAAAATATGGTTTATCACAGGTAGTTCTCGAGGATTAGGACGTAATCTTACCGAAGCAGTATTAAACAATGGCGACAAAGTAGCCGCAACTGCCCGAGACATTAAACAGTTAGCTGATTTAAAAGAAAAATTTCAAGATCAAATTTTGCCTTTACCTTTAGATGTAAACAATTATGATCAGGTTCATGAAGCAGTTCAAAAAGCAGTTGACCATTTCGGCCGTATTGATGTATTGGTTAACAATGCCGGATTCGGAATCATTGGCGCTGCAGAAGCTTATACGCAAGAACAAGTTCGCAGTCAGTTAGAAACCAATTTACTGGCTCCTATTGAAGTTACACGTGCGGTATTGCCTTTTATGCGCAAACAAAAATCAGGGCGTATTTTGCAAATCAGTTCTGTAGGCGGACGTGTTGGAAATCCGGGATTAACAATGTATCAGGCAGCTAAATTTGGTTTGGGCGGATTTACAGAAGCTTTAGCCAAAGAAGTAGCTCCACTTGGAATTTTAGTAACCAGCGTTGAACCAGGAGGATTTAGAACTGACTGGGCTGGAGCATCAATGACTTATGCCGAAGAAATTGAAGGTTACGATGCTGTAAAACAACGTACTGATTTCTTTAAAGCAGGAAATTTTGTTCCGGTTGGGGACCCTGAAAAAGCTGCTAAAGTTATGGTAGATCTGGCTTCGCACCCAAATCCTCCTATGCATCTTGTTTTAGGAAGTGAAGCTATTGGGATTTTAAAAAATGCAGATCAGGCACGAACTGAAGAAATGGAAAAATGGATGGATATAAGTTTATCTACAGACCATGAAGATTCTGAAAGTTTTCTTGATTCAGAAAAAGCAAAATGGTTTGCAGGAAAAAAATAACAATTACAAAGTGCAATATCAATGACAATGTGATCATTATAATGTGTAGTTTTTAAACACATAGAAACATAGTTTTTCTTTGTCTATAAAGGCGTTTCACTTGTTTGAACAAACATAGCCTATTGTTTTTTCACGCAGATTCGGCAGATTTATGCAGATTTAAATTAAAAATCTGCGTTTATCTGCTTAAATCATTTAAAATCTGCGTGAAATAATTTAACACAAAGCTATGTGTAAAAATCTAGATTTTTTAAACTTGTTTTATTTAGAATATAATCTATGTTTCTATGTGTTTAAAATAATCTCCAACTTTAATTTTTATAAATTTGTGATATGAACGATTCTAAAATAAATCAGAAAACCTCGCCTATTGCCTATTCTTGTTATTATACTCAAAACAGAGAAGGTGAACAATTTGCGGCTCAGCATGTTTTGAGTTTTCAAATTTCGGGCGTATTGACTCTTAATAACGGAACTAAGGAATATATTTTTAATCCCGGTGATTTTCGATTTATTAGAAGAAATCAGCTGATCAAATTCATCAAACAACCGGATCCAAATACTGCTTTTCAGTCTATTTCTATTTATCTGAATCAGGAAGCGCTTCGCGATTATTCTATACAATACAATCAGAAAACCAGTGTAATTAAAACTCCGGAAACAGAAATGGTTTTTCAGCTAAAAGAAGTTCCGTTATTAAAAAGCTTTATGAATTCACTGATTCCGTATATAAATGAAGATCAACTAATAACCGAAGAACTTCAGGCTTTAAAAGTAAATGAAGCCATTACTATTTTACTGCAATGCCATCCGGAATTAAAAGATATTCTTTTCGATTTTAACGAACCCGGAAAAATCGATCTGGAAGCTTTTATGAAAAAGAATTTTCATTTTAACGTACAATTAGACCGTTTTGCTTATTTAACGGGAAGAAGTCTTGCGACTTTTAAAAGGGATTTTCAACGTATTTTTGAGATATCTCCAAGCCGTTGGCTCATTCAGAAAAGATTGCAGGAAGCGTATTATCAAATTAAAGAAAAAGGAAAAACACCTTCAGAAGTTTATTTAGAAGTAGGTTTTGAAGATTTGTCGCATTTTTCATTTGCTTTTAAGAAACAATTTGGAATGCCGCCTTCTAAGGTTTGATTTTATTTAACCGCAAAGATCGTAAGGATTTACGCAAAGTTCACAAAGTTTTTTTGCCACAGATTAAAGGATTAAAATGATTTTACAATCTGTGTAAATCAATGCAATCTGTGGCAAAAAAAAAGTCGCAAAGCTATTTTATTCACTATAGCTTTGCGACCTTTGTTTTTTATAGAATCACTGCTTCAAAAAAAAACTTAGCGTACTTTGCGGTTAAAAAACTCAGCGGTTCTCCAGCCAGCTTAAAAAAGCCGTTGCTTTCTCTTTTCCAACTAATAACTTCTCTTCTGTTGGAATTGTAAGTTTCAGAATTAGTTTTCTTGAAAAATAATGCTCTGCTTCTCTTATGGCAGAAAAATTAACTAAATACTGTCGATTTATTCTAAAAAATTGAATTGGCGATAAAAGCTTATGAACCTCATCCAGAGATTGTGTAATTTGATATTCGGTTTTATCGAAAGTTACGATCGTTGGTGTTTCATTTTTGATATAGAAAAAAGCAATATTCTCCGTTTGGATCGTTTGGTATTTATTGTTTTTGAAAACCAAAAAACTGCTTTTCCCTTTATTTTCTCCCGTTCTTGTTAAGAGATAATCGAAATCGGGCATCATTTTTTTATTTCTTTGGAAGAAGTTTTTCAGTTCTCCCGCTTTTTTAATCGCCTGCGAAATGCTTTCTCTTGAAAAAGGTTTTAAAACATAATCGATTCCGTTTGATTTAAAAGCTTCAATCGCATAATCATCAAAAGCCGTACAGAAAATTACAGGCGACAAAACCTCTACATTTTTGAAGATTTCAAAACTCAAACCATCCGCCAGCTGAATATCCATAAAAATCAAATCGGGCTGATCGTTTTCTAAAAGATAACTCACAGCGCCGTCTATACTTTGTATATACGACAAAATTTGGGCATCGGGTCTGATACTCAAAATAAGCTGACCAAGTGCTTTGGCCGTTTTTACTTCATCTTCAATTATTATGATAGTCATAAATTAGTGGTATTTTAACTTTAAAATGGGTTTCGGTTTTGTCAATTTCAATTTCCTTGTTCACCAAATGAAGGAATCGCTGATTGATATTATTCAGCCCAACCCCAGTTGATACTATTCCTCTTTTCAGCTGAATCGGATTTTCAATTACCAGAAAATCATTTTCGGTATACAATTTAATTCTCAAAGGTTTATCTAGTGAAACTACATTATGTTTGATGCTATTTTCGATTAATAACTGCAGAGAAAATGGCGGAATTGCACAATCATATTGTTTTTCATCAATTTCTTTTATCAACTCAAAACCATCTTCAAAACGGGCTTTTAGCAAATAAACAAATGAATCTATGATCTGCAATTCTTCTTTTAGCGGAATCAAATCCATTTTTCTGCTTTCAAGAGTAAATCTATAAAAATCAGATAATTTCAATATAAAATCAGAACTCTGCGGATCCTGCATATCGACCATCGATTTTAAAGTATTTAAACTGTTGAATAAAAAATGCGGATTTACCTGTTGTTTCAAAAGTTCATATTGCGCTCCAAGATGTACCGCTTTTGTACGTTCCAGTTCAACTCCCATTTGCTGGGTTTGATAATTCTGAAAAAGTAAATGCAGAAACATATACACAATCAGGTTGATTAAAACGCCTCGAAGTTCAAACATAATCGGCGCGTCCATTTTCGAGACCTGAAAAAGTTCCTGATGCGCAATTACAAGAATTACCATCAGTAAAATTCCCATAACAACACTCAATAAAAGTTTCCAGTTAAACAAACTTTTATTGGTTCGTTGTGAAGAAAATTTCGGCAAACTGTAAATGTTGTAATACCATATAAAAAGGGAAAACAGCAGTGTAATCGAAGAATTTATAAGAAGGTCTCCAGGAGTAGAATCAGCATCAAATAATTTAGGTATTGAAGCCATAACTGCCAGCGCAATCGAACTTCCCCAAATTACTTTGAGCGAAACCTGAAAACGTTTTGCTTTTTCCATAATACTAGTGGTTTTTGTTATCCTGTTGGTCAAAGATAGGTTTATTTTGAAAAAAGATTTCACGCAGATTTAAGTTTGTTTTTAATCTCGCACAGTCGCAGAGTTTTTATTCATTTTTTGTCATTCTGAGGAACGAAGAATCTTCGCAAGTAGCTCTACAAAGATTGACGACATTCTGTATGGAGTTGCTTGCGAAGATTCTTCGTTCCTCAGAATGACAAACATTACGAAGTTTTTTTAAATCTGCGAGAAACAAAAAAATCACACTCGTTTTACACCTAAAATTGCCCCAGAATTCATATCCTGAATAAATCCAATAATTTCAAAATCCTGTGCATTATAATTTTTAGGAAGATGAACCGATGCTGTTCCTTTTTTGGCTTTATTTAAATCTACCGACTGCAGATTGCGAACGATTTGATAATGCGATAAAACTCTATGTGCATTCTCTCCTCTTCTTACATTGCTTTTGGCTTCTTTTTGAACCACAGCAATCAATAAACGGCTGTTTTTTGAAGTACCTTCAACACTGTAATTTACAGCAAGAGAATTCGCATTTTGATTGGTTTCTAAATTTAAACTCGCCGAAACTGGTTTAGAAAGTGCCGATTTAATTCCGTTTCGAAGACTGGTTTCCTGCGAACCCACATAATCTATTTTTCCGTTAATGATTACCTGCGGCGTGTAAATTGGATCTTTCTCCATATATTTTGCATAATCGTATTGTCTTTTAGTGAAATCGGCATTGCTAAAAATATCTTTCCAGCCTTGTTTATCCCAGTAATCTACGTGATATGAGAGAACGTAAACATTTTTATCTTTTAATTCATTTTGAATTTTTCCCAGCAATTCATCAGCCGGCGGACAGCTCGAACAACCTTCTGAAGTATATAACTCTAAAAGGGCAAAACCTTTTTTATCTTGATTGCTTTGACTGAAAATGGTGTTTCCAATTAAGAAAAACAGCATTGCAAAAGCGCTTATTATTTTTATATTTTTCATGATTCCTATTTTGTTTCCTGCAAGGTTTTTTAAAACCTTGTAGGTATGTTTCTTATTTAGAAAATCTATATTCTAAACCTGCAAGGTTTTGAAAACCTTGCAGGTTAAGCAATTTATAATTAAAGAATATTAATCTCAACGTTTATATTTCCTCTTGTTGCCTTAGAATAAGGACAAGTTTGATGTGCCTGAGCAGCCAAAGCTTCTGCAGTTTCTCGATCAATTCCCGGAAGACTGATGTTTAAGCGAGCCTGCAAAGAATATTCTCCTTCGGTTACGCACAAATCAACTTCTGCGTCTACAGCAGTTTCTGCCGGAAGTTTAACTCCTAATTTAGAAGCTGCGATTCCTAAAGCTCCAATAAAACATGCCGACCAGCCCGCTGCGAATAACTGTTCCGGATTTGTTCCCGGACGTGATGATCCCGGTGTGCTTAATTTGATATTCAATTGTTCGTCTGAACTTTGAGAAGCTCCTTCTCTACCGCCTGTTGTGTGTGTTTTTCCTGTGTATAATACTTTTGTGTTCATGTTTAAAAAATTTTAGATTGTTGATTTTAGATTATTTCTGATTTTTAATTTTTAATTCTCAATTTTTAATTCTTAAAGCCATCTACGTCAATTATCGCTTGCGCAAACGCTTTTGGATCTTCCTGCGGAACATTGTGTCCAATTCCTTTTAAAATTCTGTGTTCGTATTTTCCGGTGAATTTGTTAGCGTATGCTTTTCCATCTGCGAAAGCGCCGTCAAAATCACTTCCTATTGTAATCGTTGGAACTTTAATTTCCGGTTTTGCTGCTAAACGTTTTTCAAGATTATCGTATTTAGCTTCTCCCGCTTCAAGAGATTGTCTCCATCTGTAATTATGAATTACAATTGCCACGTGATCCGGATTATCAAAAGACTGAGCGGTTTGGTCGTAAGTTGCTTTGTCGAAATTCCATAACGGAGAAGCGATCTGCCAGATTTGTTTATTGAAATCGTATGTATTTTGGCTGTAGCCTAATTTTCCTCTTTCGGTTGCGAAGTAGTATTGGTACCACCAGCCTAATTCAGCTTTTGGAGGTAATGGTTTTAAATTAGCTTCCAAATTCACAACTAAATAACCACTTACCGAAACCAGACCTTTTACACGTTCCGGCCAAAGTGCCGCTGTAACTACAGCTGTTCTTGCACCCCAATCGAAGCCGCCAATTACAGCTTTGTCGATTTTTAAAGCATCCATAAAAGCAATAATATCTGTTGCTAATGCTGCCTGCTGTCCGTTTCTAAAAGTATCTTTTGAAAGGAAAGTTGTAGTTCCGAAACCTCTTAAATAAGGTGTAAATACATGATAACCTTTTGCAACTAAAATGGGCACTACTTCATTATAACTGTGAATATCATATGGCCATCCGTGAAGCAAAATTACCGGAGTTCCGTTTGATGGGCCGGCTTCTGTATATCCTACGTTTAATAAGCCTGCATTGATTTGTTTTAGAGTTCCTAATGAACTTTTTAGTTCAATCGTTTCTTTTGGAGCTTGTGCAAAGCTTAAAGCTGCATTCATAAAAAGAACGACAATTAAACTTAATTTAGATGTAATACTGTTTGTAATATTTGATAGCGTTTTCATAATTTTTGATGTTTTATTATTTGATTATCAGTTAATTTCTTCGTCAAAGGTATCCCGGCAATCTCCGTTTTAAAAGGAGAAAAAAGCCGAAGTGGACAAAGTAAAAGGTGAAATGGACAATCGTTTAGTTATGAGTTATGGGTTATGAGTTATGAATGAAATACGAGTAAGTTTAACCGCAAAGGTTCGATAAGTTTTTTTTGCACAGCTTTGCGATCTTTAGTTAAAACTTTTGCCACAGATTAAAAGAATTAAAATGATTTCCTCTCGCAGATTCTGCAGATTTTGCAGATTATTTTTTATTCATTGCAAATTATTTAATCAAATCTGCTTAATCTCCTAAATCTGCGAGAGACAAAAAACTTTGCGTATGCTTTGCGGTTAAAATGTTTGCGTTTGAACTTGAAACCTGAACCTGAAACTATTTTGCCATAACCAAAACCGGTTTTCCTTTTTCGACTATATATGTTGCCAGTTCAGATGCTTTTGTGTTGGTATTGTTTTTAGCGGAGTGAATAACTCCAGCAGGAATAAAAAGTACTTCTCCGGCTTTTAAAGTTATTGGCGCCTGACCTTCAACTTCATATTCAAGTGAACCTTCGAGTACGTAAATGATTTCTTCACCCGGATGTGAATGTTTTCCGAAAGCGGTATGTCCGTCAAAATCGATTCTGGCCTGAACGGTTTCTCTTCCCGGAATACTTAAATCGTGTTTTTGTAAGTCAGTACGTTTGATTCCGGTTTGGGCTGCGATTTGATTCGGAATTAAAAATGCGATAATACCTAAAATGATTATCACGATAATTACCCATGTTTTTTGTTTTTTAGTTTCCATAACTTTTGATTTGAATTATTTGTTTTTCAGTTAATTTCTGTGTCAAAAGTAGAACGGTAACGCTTCTTACGAAATCAAAAAAAAGCCCAAGCGGGCAAAGTTTGAGGTGAAACGGACAGTCTTGGAGTTAGGAGTTTTGAATTATGAGTTTTGAATGCTGGTGATTTAACCGCAATCCCGATAGCTATCAGGAGCTAAGCTTTTTTTGGCTCGTTTGGTTTTATAAAAGTGCAAAGGTCGCAAAGCTATTTGGGTAATAACTTTGTGACCTTTTATATGGTATTTTGCCACAGATTATAAAGATTAAAATGATTTTTTCACGCAGATTTGAGCAGATCATTTTTTTAAATTTTTAAATAAAAAATCTATTAAAATCTGCCTAAATCTGTAGAATCTGCGTGAGACAAAAAACTTTGCGCTTTTGCGAGATAAAAAAAGAATCTTTGCGTAAACCTTAGCGCTCTTTGCGGTTAAATTATCAACAGAATTAACAATTAATAATTAACAATTCACCATTAACAATTAAGCCAAAACCATTCCACCATCCATAATAAAATCAGATCCGGTGATGAATTTTGCGGCTCCGCTGCTTACATAAGCAACCATTTTGGCAACGTCTTCAGATTTTCCCATTTGTTTTAACGGTACTTTCTCCACAACTATATCCATAATACCATTTACAGTTGCTTCGTCTAAACCTACTTTTTTCATAACCTCAGTTTCTGTTGGTCCCGGACTAACCGAATTCACTCTGATTTTTCTAGGCGCTAATTCTAAAGCAGCCGATTTCATAACCGAATTCAAAGCCGTTTTACTTGCCGAATAAACCGAAGATCCCGGCCCAGGCATACTTGCCGTATTCGAAGAAAGGAATACTACCGACGCTCCGTCATTCAAAATTGGAATAAAACGGCTTAATGTAAAATATGCACCTTTCAAATTCACATTCATAATACTGTCAAATTGCTCCTCTGTTGCTTGCTCGATATTTCCTAATCCGGCAATTCCAGCGTTGATAAAAAGAATATCCACTTTACCAAAATCTTGTTTAACTTTTAAAACCAGACTTTCAATATCCGAAATACTAGACTGGTCTGCTGTTATTGCCGTAACGCCTAATTCTAATGCAGCTTTTTCAATTGCTTCTTTTCTTCTTCCGGTAATAATAACTTTTGCTCCCTGTTCTTTTAATTGTTTTGCTGTGGCATAACCAATACCGCTGTTTCCGCCTGTTATTACTGCCACTTTATCATTTAAATTGTCCATTTTTTTATGTTTAAAAATTAATGGGACAAAGTTAGATTGTAAAGCACATTACTTTTTTAAAGGTATCATGCAGTATACCAGAAATACGATTTTAACATTTACATGTTCTCAAAAATCAATTTGAAGAAAAACACAAAAATTAATGTTAAAAAATAAAATCAAATTATTACTTATTTGGTTAAAATAATTCGATTATTTCACATTTGAAGCTCAATTTTCTTAATTTCCTTGTAAAACTTCATTAAACAGCTGTTAATTCTTAACAAGAATTCGTTGTAAATCCTGTAAGAAAACGTATATTTGATTTATTACTGAATTTATATTTATGTTGCAGGAAAAAACAAAATCACATCATTTTATATTTCCAAAAACTCCAACCGGAGTCGACGGACTGGACGAAATTACAGAAGGCGGTTTCCCAAAAGGACGCCCTACTTTAATTTGCGGCGGTGCCGGATGTGGAAAAACATTATTGTCAATGCAGTTCCTTATTAGAGGAATTACAGAGTATGATGAACCCGGAGTTTTCATGTCTTTTGAAGAGCCTTCTGATGATCTTACTCTAAATGTAAAATCTCTTGGCTTTGACCTTGAACAACTTAAAAAAAATAAAAAACTCATAGTAGATCATGTTCGTGTCGAAAGATCAGAAATTGAAGAAGCCGGAGAATACGATCTTGATGGTTTATTTATACGTTTAGGACACGCTATCGATTCTATAAAAGCAACCCGTGTTGTATTAGACACCATAGAATCTCTATTTTCGGGTCTTGATAATCAGGCGATTTTGAGAGCCGAGTTACGAAGATTATTTCATTGGCTTAAATCAAAAGGCGTAACGGCAGTTATAACAGGCGAACGTGGAGAAGCAACTCTTACTCGACAAGGTTTAGAAGAATATGTTTCTGACTGTGTTATTGTTCTCGACCATCGTGTTATTGAACAGGTTTCAACCCGAAGATTGCGAATTGTAAAATACAGAGGTTCAACACACGGAACTAATGAATATCCGTTTTTAATTGATGAAGACGGAATTTCGGTACTTCCTATTACTTCATTAAAATTAGACAATGAGGTTTCTTCAGATGTAATTTCAACCGGAGTTCCCGGATTAAATGAAATGTTTCTCGGCGGCGGGTTTTACCGCGGAAGCAATATCTTGATTTCCGGAACAGCTGGAACGGCAAAAACGACTATTGCCAGTTATTTTGCCAATCAGCAATGCGAAAACAAAGAAAGAACTATTTATTTCGCTTTTGAAGAATCTCCGCATCAATTAGTTCGTAACATGAAATCAATCGGAATTGATCTCGAAAAACACATCAAAAAGGGTTTATTGCAAATTCATTCTTCACGTCCCTCTTTGAATGGTCTTGAACTGCATTTGCTTACGCTTAGAAAATTAATCAAAGAATTTAGTCCAACTACAATAGTTATAGATCCCATTAGTAATCTGATTTCTGTGGGAAGCGAGCACGAAGTTCGTTCTATGCTTGTACGATTAATCGATATGCTTAAAGCCAATAATATTACGGCCTTGTTTACATCATTAAATAAACAAACCGAAAATTTCAGGCCAGACCTTGCCGAAGAATCAGTTTCATCATTAGTTGATACCTGGATAACGGTGCGCGATATGGAAGGAATTGGCGAAAGAAACCGTGGAATTTTTATTGTAAAAGCCCGCGGAATGGGACATTCTAACCAAGTTAGAGAATTTGTGATTACAAGTAACGGAATCGAATTACTCGATGTAGAATTAGGTCCGCAGGGAATTTTGACAGGAGCTGCGAGACAAACACAAAAATTGAAAAAAACAATTTCAGATATTAAACTTCAAAATGAAATCAGTCGTAAAGACCGTGAAATTGAACGTAAACGTAAAGTTCTCGAAGCGAATATAGAAGCATTAAAAACCGAATTCGAATCGGCAGAAGAAGAACTGAGCATATTAAAAGCAACAGAAGAACTACAGGCAAAACTGACTTCTAAAAAAAAGTAAAATCATGAAAAAAGAAGTCACAGCCGAATGGCAGTTATTGCTTTACATAGCTGGCCAAACGCCAAAATCGATCAAGGCACTTGAAAACATAAAAAAGTACGCCGAAGAATATCTTAAAGGAAAATACAGCATCGAGATTATCGATTTGCTGAAGAATCCGCAATTGGCAGAAGGCGATCAAATCTTGGCTGTACCAACTCTGGTGAGAAAATTTCCAGAACCAATTCGCAAAATAATTGGTGATCTTTCAAACGAAGAAAGAGTACTTGTAGGACTTAATATTAAACCTATAAACAAGTAATCATGGAAGATTCAGCTGATGGCACAAGTACAACCAAACATAAGTTCCTGCTTTTTGTTTCAGGTATGTCTGTTAAATCAGGACATGCAATCGAAAATTTACGCAAAATATGCGACACTTATCTCAATGATAATTACGAATTAGAAATTATAGATATTACCCGTGACAAGGAACAAGCTGTAATTCATCAAATTGTAGCGATACCAACATTAATCAAAATATATCCGGAACCAAAACGAATAATTCTGGGTGATTTATCAGATAAAGAAAAGGTTTTATACATACTAAACATAGGGACATAATTGAAGAGCAAAGAATTAAATATAGAATCATTATTATCCGAAATAGAATCATTAAGAGAAGAACTTTTTGAGGCTAATAGTATTGTCAATGCCATAAAACAAGGTGATGTCGATGCCCTCATAGTTACCAGTAATGGAGTTCCTCAATTGTATTCTCTTGAAACGGCCGATTATACGTACAGACTTTTGATAGAAAAGTTTGGACAAGGTGCGCTTAGTATTTCGCGAAACGGGCTCATATTGTACTGCAACGACTATTTTTCTGAATTAGTTGGTATTCCGTCAGAACAGATTACGGGAACGTATTTAAACGAATATTTCGATAATCCCACACAGTTTGTTCAGCTTATTCAGGCTTTGCGATACGGAATTACGACGCATGAAATTCTTTTTAAATCAAATAATAATAAAAAAACTTTTCCGGCTTATATCGCTTTAACAGATCTCGAACCTTCGGTAGAAGCCATTGGAATCGTAATTACCGATTTAACCGAAAAGAAAAAACACGAAGAAGCCCTGCTCCATCATCAGCAGGAACTGGAAGAAAAAATCAAGGAATTAAACCGAATCAATACCAATCTCGAAGAATTTATTCACGTTATTTCGCACGATTTAAAAGAACCTCTCCGAAAAATTGTAATGAACACAAGCCGAATCGACGGAAGTTATTTAAAAGAAGCTGATACTAAAGCTATAAATGTCATGAAATTGTCAGCTTTGCGTTTAAATTCGCTTGTTGATGATTTAGTTCAGTATTCATCGCACACTGCGCAGGAAGAACGAACCAAAATAAACCTAAAAACCATCATTTCTGAAGTTATTGAGGATTTTGAAATTATAATTTCTGATAAAAAAGCCAAAATTGAAACAGGAGATTTACCCATAATAAAAGCTTCCAGAGTTCAAATGCGACAGCTTTTCTCCAATCTTATTTCTAATTCTATTAAATATTGCAAAACCGGAATTAATCCAATAATAGAAATTTTTCAGGCAGAAGATGGAGATTCCGAAGTGCCAAATCAAAACACTAAATTCGTAAAGATCCAAATAAAAGACAATGGTATAGGAATGGAAGAGAATCATTTGTCTAAAATCTTTACCATTTTTCAGCGCCTTCATGCCCGAAACGAATATTCAGGAAACGGAATTGGTCTTGCTATTTGCAAAAAAATCATGGAAAACCATTCCGGAAACATAACCGTCGAAAGCAAACTCAACGAAGGCACAACATTTAATCTTTACTTTCCAATTGTATAAAATGCCACAAAAAAACAATCTACATATCATAATCGCCGAAGATGACTTTGATGACGCAGACGTAATCTGCGATACCTTCAACAACAATCCCAATTTCGGGAAAGTAAGCCTTGTAAACAATGGCGAAGAACTGCTCAATTACCTAAAAGACACCACAAACGAAAATCCCGACGTAATCCTGACCGATATCAACATGCCTATAATCGACGGCATCGAAGCCTTACAGCAAATTCTAAACAATTCTGCTTTAAAAGATATTCCGTGTTTTGTTTATTCTACGAGCATAAATCCCTCATACAAAGAAAAATGCGACGTTCTGGGCGTAAAAGCTTATCTTATAAAACCGTATTCTTTTGAGGCTTTCGCCGAAATTCCAAAGACAATTTTGAGTATTATTGAAGCTTAATATCTTAACGCAAAAGCCTTAAGGCAGGTAAATTTTGTTCTTTCTTTAAGTTTGATTAGAGAAAACGAAACCCTGCAACAAGAAATCGATAAACTTGAAAATAGTTTTTATTGGTTGAATGAATTGGCTGAGATTTTGAATCCTTATTTGGATTTGGAGTAAAGTTATTTTGTTTTTAAAGTTTTATAAACCCTTGATCATTTTTTATGATTGAGGGTTTTGTTTTTTTATTGGGTTTGGAAAATACCGTATAAATACTCGTTGTTTTGGGTTTGGATTATTGATATACTTGTTGAGATAAAAAAACTATGGGATTATGGTTTTCCTTAATTTAGCTTTAATTCTATTTTACATATTTGCATACTTTTTTAGTGTTTCTATTTAAAAATAGAAACACTAAAAAAGTATAAATTAAGAGTTTCTTCAAAAAAAATAATACAGAAAAGTAATAAAAAATTAATAGATAAATCATGGAAAGTTTAAATTATGGACAATCTTCAAAATGGGATAGAAAAATATTTTACGTTTCTCTCGAAAATTATGAACAAATAAAAGAAGATAGTTTTCAAATTTTTTTTGACGGAATTCAATCTGAAAAATTAAACTTCTTCAATGGAAGTTCTTTATTAGATTCTTATAATGAAATTACGCCTTATATATTTTCAATAATCGTTACTGAAGAACAGTTTAAAGGAATAATGTTTTTTTTAGAAAAAGCAATATATAAAAGTAGATGGTTTAAATTAATTATTACTGAGAGAAAAACAGAAATGCCAGTCAGTTTTATAATTGATAATTATACAAATGATGGTAATAATCCACAAGAAAGATATATTAGTAAGATAACGCAATTACATTCTAGTTCAAGTATTAATAAAATACTCAATAACTATTTCTCTTGGGAATCTTTTGAATTAAGCAACAAGGAACAAATCGAAAATCAATTAATAAAACCTTCAATAAATGGGGAGAATTATATACATAAAGTAAACTTATATAATGTTGGTCAAGGAAATTTAAGCGCAATTACAGATGAAAAAAATGTCCCTCTACTTTATTTCGATATAGGTGGTGGTTTCGCTTGGAATAAGGCAACATATCCAAATACTTTAAGATTGTGTTTTAGTTATACAAAAACAATAGTAATTTCTCATTGGGATAATGATCATCTTGAAACAGCAAAAAGATACTTCACAAATGATCCCACAAAGCTAGATGGCATTACATGGATTGTTCCTCAACAAGTTATAACAGCATCATACTTTAAACTCGCAGCAAAAATGAATGCGTCTGGCAATCTAATCATTTGGCCTTCGTCACTAAAAGGTTCAATGTCTTTTTGGTTTGGTAAATTAATAAAATGTAATGGGCCTGACAAAAATCATTCAGGATTAGCAATGATAATCACTTCACCAAATAATTCAATTAAAAATGTTTTACATCCTGGTGATGCAGCATACAAATATATACCTTGGATAAAAAAAATAAAATTTGATGGTTTAGTTGCAACACATCATGGTGCAAACTTTGATGATCAGAATTCTCCTGTGCCAAACTCTGAAAATGGTAAAATAGCATATTCATATGGCTTGAACAACACTTACAATCATCCTAAAACTCTCGCTTTAGACGCACATTTATTTAACAACTGGAAAAACATACATGACACAGTGAATGGAAATATATCATTCACTTTAGATGCTCATAATACAGTTGTTCCTTGTGCAATAAATTGTGATTTAGCCGTCATTCAAACATATTAATATTATAAATAAAATAAATATGAATATATTTTTTGGCAAAATTTCACAAAAATTTGATACAGTTCAATTAAAAGAAGGTTACTACTCTGCACCAAAAGATTCATCTTGGTTTGGTGAACTAGAATTAGGTGATTATGTTTATATGATTGGAGGCGAAAAAATACAATTTTGGAAAGCGGAAGAATGGGGACTTAAAAATGACAGAGAGTCTTTAATTTTTGAAATTATAAATCCTGATTTAGGAATTAATGGTTCACAATTAATAGCATTAAAATTTCTCAAATTTACGAGATCATTAGCTGTAATGTCATCTAGGTCAGCTAGAAATAAAGCCTTCTTCAAATTAGAATTGAATAAAGAAATTTCTATAGCAGATTTATCAAATTCTGATTTTTATAAGAGTCAAGATTTATACAGATCAATCAGAATTATTAAACAAGAGGAAGTAATTGAAAATTCAGAAGATATTCAATTGATTTATGAAAACTCGATTCTTCAACTTGTTGATAATAATTTTATTGAGGAATCAACAAAAAAAGACTTTATAGATAATCTAGATAAGAAAGGTAAAGGAGCAAAAATGAAAGATAATGTATTAGATTTTTTTTCTAATGCAGTAAATAACCTTCCAACAGAAATAACATATAAACAAATTGGGTTAAGGAGTTTTTATGATACATTTTTTTGCAATTATAAAGATAAGAGTATTGAAGAAAACTCAGAACCTAAATACTGGCTATATGCACCTGGCGAAAATGCAACTAAATGGGATGAATTTTATACAGAAGGCATCATGGCACTTGGATGGGATGATATTGGAACTTTAGAACAATATAAGACCAAGCGTGAAATTAATGACGCCTTAGTAAATCAATATGGCGGTAATGAAGACAAAAAAAATGATGTTGCGGCAAATGATAATTTTATTAACAAACTTGATATAGAAGATGTAATCATTGTAAAAAAAGGAAGAGGTGAATTACTCGGTTACGGAATTGTATCTTCAGAATATTATTTTGATGAAAAAAGAGATAATTATAAACATTGCAGGAAGGTAAATTGGTCTTTAAAAGGTAACTGGAAATTAAATTTTAGTTTAGTTTTAAAAACTTTGACCGATATCACTAGGTACTCTACTGACGACCCAAGATATTCATATTATTATCAACTTTTATTAGCTATCATGGAAGGCCATGATAAGAATGATATTCAATCAATTACTAAAAGGGAAGATCAAAAACAGATCGTATCACTTAATCAAATTCTCTACGGGCCTCCGGGAACAGGAAAAACTTATGAACTTCAGCAAATTATAAAAGATTGGGGGTTAGATGAAAAAGCAGGGAATGAAAAAGATTATAATTCTTTTGTTAAAAACTATACTTGGTGGCAAATAATTGCTTTAGTATTGACTGAAAAAGGTAAAACTATTGTGCCAGAATTAGCTAAACATCCTTTAATTATTGCAAAATTAGGATCTAGTAATATTAAAAGTTTAAACACTAGATTATGGAGTAGTCTGCAAAATCACACAGTTGATAATTGTGCTAATGTAAAGCTAGTAAAACGAATTGGAAATAAAGTTTTTTACAAAGAAAAAAATTCTGAGTGGAGATTAGACAATGTAAGTGAATTTCAAGCTGAGTTTGCCTCTATTATTGAAGATTATGAAGAGTTTAAGACAAGCGATAATATCAAAACTAAGGATTATACATTTACAACTTGTCATCAAAGTTTGAGCTATGAAGACTTTATAGAAGGGATAAAACCTAATCTTGACGATTCAAGTAAATTGGAAGCTGAAGATGGGGAATCTAAAAATTTAACCTATGAAATTAGAAAAGGTATTTTTTACAACGCATGCGAAAAAGCAGTTCAAAAAGCAGGTTTTATTAATCTAAAAGATTGTCTAGATAAGACAAAAGAAGAAAGGCGAATAGCTTTTGAAGAAGCATGTTTAAAGGGGGATATTCATGTATTATTTTTAGATGAAATTAATCGATGTAATGTTTCAGGCGTTTTTGGAGAATTAATTACTATTATAGAAGAAGACAAACGATTAGGAAGTAAAAATGAAATTAGTGATATAATTTTGCCTTACAGTCAAGATCAATTTGGAGTTCCACCAAATTTATATATCATTGGCACGATGAATACAGCTGACAGAAGTGTTGAAGCCTTAGATTCTGCGCTTAGGAGACGTTTTTCATTTACAGAATTAATGCCTCAAGCAGAGTTATTAAAAGACATTTCATTTTCCAACTTTAATCTACAAGAAGTTCTGGAAGCAATTAATGGAAGAATTGAAATTTTATTAGATAGAGATCATACTATTGGGCATTCTTATTTCTTAAATGTAGAATCTGGCGAGACTGAAAATCTTCAAAAAGTTTTCGAAAATTGTATTATCCCTTTACTTCAAGAATATTTTTATCATGACTATGAAAAAATTGCTTTGATTCTAGGAGAAGGTTTTGTAGAATGTATTGAAACATCTGAAAATTTAGTTGTTTTTGCCAAATTTTCTAAAGCTATTGATATTCCAAATATTTCAAGAAGTTTCAAATTAAAAAAGGATATTAAAAACATAGAAAACTCTATTACTTTATTATTAAATAGATAATGAATAAGTTGAAAAATTTCATACAAACTTTCGAATTTTCTTCTCTTCAGCAAGGAGTAAAATATAATGGAATATTATTTACAGAATTACACTTTAATGCTTTAGTAAAATTAAATGAGCAACATAAAAATAAATATTTTACAATCGGTTTAAAAAAAGTGACTTTTCAACAATTTGTTGGAGTTATTCGTGCTGGTGATTTAACAATAGAAATTCTTCCTAAAATAGACAAATGCAGAGAAGATAAAGATGTATGGCAAAATGTTTTAATAGAAATGCTTCGAGTAACTCGAAAACTCAAAATCGAAAAAGTTGGCGAAGCAAATGTTAGCAGACAAAATATTCATTTATTGGACCTTTATTTTGAGTGGTTTTTAAATGAAATCCAAACCTTAATTCATCAAGGTCTTATAAAACAATATTATAAAGAAACAAGTAATGTAAAAGCTTTAAAAGGAAAATTAGATTTTGCCGGACATATTAATAAGAATCTAATCCATAAAGAGCGTTTTTATACAACACATCAAGTTTACGATAAAAACCATTTGGTCCATCAGATTTTATTTAAAGCTTTGGAAATAATAGAAAAATGTACTAAAGGCAATTATCTATATTCTAAATGTAAAACTGTTCAATTAGATTTTCCAGAAGTAAAAAATATTTTAGTTACTGAAACAACATTTTCTAAAGTTCCTAAAAATAGAAAAACAGCTCCTTATGAAACTGCTTTAGGGATTTCAAGGTTTATTATTTTAAATTTTGCCCCCAATATTTCTAGTGGTTCAGAAAATATGCTGGCGTTACTATTTGACATGAATTCATTATGGGAAGAATATATTTTAGCAAGATTAAAACAATCTGATAAAAAAGTAAAAATATATGGTCAGCAATCTACACATTTTTGGAATGGTATCTCGATAAGACCTGATATTGTAATTGAACATGGTACTGAGAAGTTTATTATTGATACAAAATGGAAAAACATTTCATACAATCAACCTTCAACACATGATTTACGACAAATGTATGCTTATAATGATTATTGGAAATCTACAAAAGCAATGTTGTTATATCCATCAAGAGAAAGTAAATTTGAAGGTTTTATAAAATTTCAAGATCATCATGTTCACGAATACATTATGCATGACCAAAAAAAAATTATTCAACATGAATGTGGATTGGGTAAAATTTCTATTTTCGAAAAGGATAAAGATGTTTTAAATCATAAAATTGGAGAAGAAATTATTGATTGGTTCATAAAAGTTGTACCTAATCCTCCAACCTCAAATAATTACCATCAAAACTAATCACAACCTTTTCAAATTGTCCTAATACATCTTGCTCAATATTTCCAAAATTTACTTCGCCATAAACACCATAATCTAAATATTGGAATTTCTAACAAAAAAATCAGGTCTGGCAATATCACTACCATTCCTGATTTTCCTCTTATAATCAACCTTTTACTTTTATTTATCTTCTACCTCTAAATCCGCCGCCGCCTCTAAAACCGCCGCCGCCAAAACCACCCTGATGCTGGAAGTTTTGAAAATTTCGGGTTTGGGTTTCTCCACGATCTCTGGAAAAAGCAGAACGGTCGAGATCGTTTGTAATATCTGGACGTCCGGCTTCGCCAAGCGGTTTATTCGGCTGTCCGAGCGTTTGATCTGCTTTTGGGAAATTATCATGTTGGGTTCTGTCGCCTAATCTACTTTCACCGCCTAGGTTTTGTTCCGGTTTCGGCAGATTATCACGCTGGATTCTTTCACCCGAACCGTTTGCACCCAATCCCTGATTAGGTTTATCACGCTGAATCCTCTCTCCTGCTCCATTCGCGCCAAGTCCTTGATTAGGTTTATTTCTCTGAATCGCATCACCTGATTTTTTTGATGAGCCTAAAGTTCCTGCCTGAGTCCAGCCGCCATTTCCGTTATTATAATGACTCCAGTTTCCGTTAGCATCTCTTTTATAAACATGTCCGTCGTGTCCGGCATATACATTATTATTGGTGTGAATGGTCGTTCCGCCACCTCTGCGATGCGTAATTACACCTTCCTTACCTCCCGAAGTTTGATAAGCAACTGCAGTTCCACGTCTCGTAGTAATATGACCAGACCGCGCCCATTGATTGCCATTTGTAGCTGCAGAATGTCCCCATTGCGCATAGGCATTATGACCTTGATTGGTTCTGGCGTAATTTCCCGTCCATGGATTGTAAGTACTTGCAGCCGTACGACCGCCATACCAACCCTGCACACTTGCAGAACGTCCGTATCTTCCCGTTGCCGGATTATACCAGGCCGAAGTTCCGGCAGCTCCATAAGGTCCGTAAACCCGTCTTCCGACAGCATAACCACCCGTCCACGGATTATAAACCGCTCCTCCTCCATACGCATACGGCCACGGACGGTAAATTGGATATAATCCGCCATAATACACATAAGGCGGGTAATACCATCCCGTACCATATGTTAATATAGCGCCCACCGTAGCACCAATAATAAAAGCGCCAAAATAACCTGCTGTTGTACTGCTTTCTACAGTTGTATCGGTTGTAGTTTGTGTAACGTATGTTACATTATAAACCGGAGAACTCGGCGGAATAGTATAAATTTCTTTGGGAACAGAATCACATGTTTTCCAAGGTCCGTTAGGGTTTGTCGACATAAACCAAACGGCCTGAAAACATAAATAATACAAATCGCCCACTTTTATAATTTTCTCCTGTGTATTGCTTGCATATTGCATTTTTGTGCCTTCTATTGGTTTAAACTGAGGTGTTCCTCCGTCATATGTTACTTTGGCTTTGGCTTCAGCATCGGATTTCTTTAAAATAGCCGTTGTAGGAACCTGAGATAGCATTACGGCATCGGTGGCTTCCTGCGTTCCGGGAACAGACGACAATACATTGGCACGCGGAGAATCTTTAGGAATTTTGGCAAAATCAGCAGGAAGACTATTTCCTGCATATTTCCAGGGTCCGGTTAATTCTTTAGAACTAAACCATCTTCCGGATAATAATACATAATATTGTCCATTGGCTTCGTCGGCAAAAATATCATTTTCGGTATTATCAATATACATCAATTTAGTTCCGTCAATTTTAATGAATTTAGGACTTCCGTTTATAGCAATTAATTCAGCTGGTTTATTGCTGTAGAAAACTTCAGGTACGGTTCCGGTTGACGGCGGCGGAATCATTTTTTTGACATCATCGAAATTTTGTCCCGAAGGCAGATTAATTATACCAGAAGGCAGTTTCCCGGTTTTGGTCCATTTTCCTTCTATATTTTTAGAAGTCAGCCAGACATTCTCCGCTAAGAGATAATAATCTTTTGAAGTTTTATCAAAAAACAAATCCCAATTTGTATTGACTACATATTGTATATCTGTTTTTTCTACAGGAACTAAAACCGGTTCGCCCTGCACTATCAATAAAACAGCAGGATTTGTACTGTAAAAAATTACGGGAGGATCATTTTTAGCCGAAATTCCTTTTGCGGGAGCTTTCGTTTGACTTAAATCAGCCAGAATACGATCTACCGAAACAGGATCTCCACTTTTAGGCAGTGTTTCTTTAAACAGTTTTTCCATTTCGGGAACTTTCTTTTCGTCGAGAGCCGGAAATCTCACATCGGTTACCTGAAGATTTTTAATATAAGCACTTCGGTTATCTTTATCTACCAGTGTTTCGGCTTTTAAAGAAGCTACTCCCAAAACTTGTTTGCCATCTTTTGGAGTTAGAGAGAAAGCCAGTCGGGCGGTAATTTCTTTATAATCTTTCCAGTCATCAACCTGAGGCTGATAATACACGAGTTTTGTACCGTTGTTTTCAGCTTCGCGAGGCCAGCCATTATCGGCAAATGTAGAATCTACAGCGTCAGGTTTTACAGCTTCGGGATTTGATTGATCTGTTTCTTTATCTTTTTTGCAGGAGAACAAAACTGAACTCAAACAAATTACAATTATTAGAAAAGCTTTTTTCATAAATTTAAAAGTTAGATTATGCATTAAAAATTTATTCTTTTGATATTCCTGTAAAAATTGTTTTCATAAAATTAAATCCACAAAACATATAAAACTATTATTCTGCTATTTACTTGGTTTCAAATTCTAACTTGAAACCAAAAAAACAAGTAAAGAATCTCTTTTCTGCTTAGATTTAAAATTTATCAGAAAAAAAATTATAATCTAAAGTTTCAATTCAGCCCTTTAAAATCTATAGTTATAAATTATTTTTATAAGTACTAAAAATTATTAATTTGATTAATAAACATAGTCGCCATAAATTTGTCTCATCAAAATCAAAGAAATGATTTGATCATCTTAAAAAATAACTTTAAAAAATAGAAATCATGAAATTTACAAGAAGAGCAAACGCAAACTGGAAAGGTACTGGAATGGAAGGAAAAGGAACTATTAGTACTCAAAGCACAACTTTAGATAATGCACAATTATCTTTTAAAACTCGTTTCGAACAAGGTGTTGGAACAAACCCAGAAGAATTAATCGCAGCGGCACACTCAGGATGTTTTACAATGCAGTTAAGCTTTTTACTTTCTGAACAAGGATTTGTACCAGAAGATTTAGACACAACTGCTAAAGTAACTTTTGAAGACGGTACAATTACTTTAATTCAGTTAGAATTGACTGGAAAAGTTCCTGGAATTTCTGAAGAAGTTTTTCAACAAACTGCTCAAAAAGCAAAAGAAATTTGTCCGATTTCAAAATTATTGAATACTGAAATTACTTTGGCGGTAACGTTAAACTAATTTCTAAATAATAAAATTTCAACGCAATCTTGTCATTCTGAGGAACGAAGAATCTTCGTAAGTTGCTCCGTACAGAATGTTACCAATCTTTGTAGAGTTACAAACGAAGATTCTTCGTTCCTCAGAATGACAAAGATTGCGTGTAATTGGAATTTCAATAAAATAAAATAAAACAACACAACAATTAAAATCAACAATCTAAAATTTTATAAAAATGAAAACAATATTTAAAAGCTTTTTAGCATTCGCAGTAATAATTTTTAGTTTGGTATTTACAACTGCAAACGTAAACGCACAAACTGCTCCTCAAATTAAAAACGTAGTATTGGTACACGGTGCTTTTGCCGATGGTTCTGGATGGAAAGGTTTATACCAAATTTTAACTAAAAAAGGATATAATGTAACGATTGTTCAAAACCCGTTAAGTTCTTTAGAAGATGATGTTAAAGCAACAAATTTAGCTCTTGACAAACAAGACGGACCAACAATTTTGGTTGGACATTCTTGGGGTGGAACTGTAATTACTGAAGCTGGAAATCATCCAAAAGTGGCAGCTTTAGTTTATGTTGCAGCTTTACAGCCTGACAGCGGCGAGAACTCTATTCAATGGTTACAAACTGCGCCTCCTGCTCCAGAAAATGGTGTATTGCCTCCAGATGATAAAGGAATTGCTTATTATGACAAAGCTAAATTTCATGCTGGTTTTGCAGGTGATTTAAGCAAAGAAGATGCTGATTTTATGTTTGCTTCGCAAGGTGCTTTCCACGCACAGGGTTTTGGAACACCAATTACAAAAGCAGCATGGAGAACTAAACCTTCTTACGGAATTGTAGCTACTGAAGATAAAAGTATTGTTCCAAGTATTCAGTATGCAATGTACAAACGTTCTAACACAAAAATTACTGAAATAAAAGGAAGCCATGTGGTTTTTATTTCTCAGCCTGCAAAAGTTGCTGATGTAATTATTGCAGCATCTAAGAAATTATAAATTATTAATTGTTAATTATAAATTCATTATAATCTTGTCATTTCGAAGGAGGAGAAATCTTCGCGAGTAACTCTACAAAGATTGGCGACATTCTATATGGAGTTTCTTGCGAAGATTCCTCGTTCCTCGGAATGACAAAATGCTACAAATTCTAATAAAAAAAATCCAAATTCCAAGTATTAACAAAATTGGAATTTGGATTTTTTTATTTGGAATTTATACTTTAAGAAACCTTACTTATTGCTTTTATAAAATAAGGCGAATCGTTCCAACGGATTTTTTTATAGCTGAAATCTTTTTTGAGTGATTCCGGAAGACAGTTCCAGATCGCTTCGTTCATTTTTTCGAGTAATAATTTTTTCGAAAAAGAATCTGAAACTACCAGACTTATTTCTCTTACGGGAATTGGTTCTTTAAAAGGTTTAAAAAGCGGCGATTTTGCTTCGTTTAAAATAGAAAGCTGCGGAATAATCGCAAATCCTAAATGGGCACGAACGAGGTTTTTTAAGGTTTCTATCGAATTGATATCGTAGGTAAATTGTTCTTTTATTTTATCTGATGATTTTAATCCGCAAATGTCCAGAAGCTGAGCGTTGTAGCAATATTCGTGGTGAAGCAGCAGCAGTTCGGTTTTATCACCGGGCTGAAGTTCGTAAAAATCCTGATTTGCCATTGGATGCGATTCATTCAAATACGCTACAAATGGTTCTTTAAAAATAACATGCTCAATTAAATTTGGATTTCCGGTTGGCGTCGCCATAATGGCAACATCAATTGCACCAATTTCTAAGTCTCTCATTAAATGTCCGGTATAACCTTCCTTAATAACAAAATGTACTTTTGGAGCGGCCTCTTTCATTGCATTAATAAACAACGGAATGAGATATGGCGATAAAGTCGAGATAATTCCCAGCTTTAATTCTCCTTCCAGAAGATTTTTTTCATTAACTACAAAATCTCTAATTTCATCTGCTTCACGAAGAATTTTTCTGGCTTTGTTTATAATTTCTGTTCCGAGAATTGTTGGCGTTAAAGGCACTTTATTTCGGTCAAAAATCTTGATTCCGATTTCTTCTTCGAGATTTTTTAACTGAATTGTTAAACCAGGCTGTGTTACCATACAGACTTCGGCGGCTCTTGCAAAATGGCGTTCATCGTCTAGGGCAACAATATATTTTAACTGCTGAATGGTCATGGGTAAAGTTTCTAAGGTGCTGAGATGCTAAGGTACTAAGTTTTTTTTCTTTTTTTGTTTGAGAATAAACTTTGACAAAGTTTTGAACTTTGTCAAAGTTATAGAAACGAAAATATTTGTAAAACTTTAACAATACTTTCAAAACCAAAATTATAAACTTTATCGTACATAAATGAAATGGTATTAAAGAATGGGCGTAAATTCAAATGGTATTTGTTTTTGGAGCATATTGAGTTTATCATTCTAGAATATCGTTTGATGTTCCACTTAATATTTTAATCAAAAAAGCGATCTATAACAAGATCGCTTTTTCATTTTTTTATACATTTCCTTCACTTTTTAATTGCAAAGCACGCTGTAAAAAGCTCTGATGCATGATTTTATTTTCGGCTTCATTAATTGCCTGAAGAAGATTGTTTTGATTGTCGGCAATATCTCCTAAGGCTTTTTTCATAACGTCCCAAACGGGTTTCATTTGTTCTATTACTTCCTGTCCTTTTGCAGTAAGCTGAATAAGTCTTTTTCGTTCGTCGATTTTATCTTTTTTAGAGCGAATCAGTTTTTGTTTTTCTAATTCTTTCAACAAACTTATAGTTGACGGATGCGTATAACCTATTTCGTTTGCAATTTCTACTACGCTTAAAACTTCTTTATGATGCAAAGTATACATTACCGGAAACCATTTGGGTTCAAAATCAATTCCGTATGATTTGTAAAATAAAGCGCCATCTTTTCTCAACTGCTCGCTTAAACGCTGCAATCGTGTCGAAATGGCTAATATTCCTGATTCGTCTATAATATTCATCTTTACTTTTTTAAGTTTAAATGACAGAATACATTATCTGGTGCCATTAATGGAAAGGCTTTTGGCAGCTCGTCTTTCTGAATTCGGACAAAATTATTTTTTTCGTAGAAACGCAATGCGGCTTCTAATATCGTAATCGTTCCCAAATATAAGTCATCGATTCCGTTTTCTTTGCTGTAAGTAATTAAAGTCTCTAATAATTTTTGAGCAATTGAGAATTCTTTTCCACGAAATTCTTTCTTTACAAACATTTTTCTAATCGCTGCCGCATTATCTGCAAACTTAACTAAAGCAATAGTTCCAACTAATTCATCATTGATAAAAGCTCCCCAAAATCCGCCGCCGTCAGCATAATAAAAACTAGTAATATTAAACAAATCCGGCTGATCTTCAATGGTAATAGGCACATTAAATTCTTTTTGCTGAATGGTTAGTACAAGATCAACTATGGCATGAGAATATTCGTTTTCGACAGGTTTAATTATTGGTTTCATAGATTTAAAAAAATTATTTTACAAAACTACGTAGTTAAATACATAAATAAAAACATTTTTTCAGTTTTATGATTTCTTTTAATATTTTTGCTTTTATCATGCCTCGAAGATGTTATGAGACAAAGTCTTTTTATAGCCACAGATTATATTGATTAAGATGATTTTGTTTCTCGCTGATTCAGCAGATTTTGGCAGATTTTTGATCAGCTTATTTTCGCTTAATCTTTAAAATCTCCACAAAAACTTAAATTACATATAACTTATATGGTTTAAAAAATATGGAAAGAAATCAAAAAGAAGAATTTCAGGCGCTTCAGGACACTCTTTATGTTTTGGGCGGAAAATGGAAACTGCCTATTATAAATTCAATTTGCAACGGAAATAATCGTTTTAAGGAAATTAAAGAAAGTATTCCGGGAATCACAGCGCGAATGTTGTCTAAAGAATTGAAAGATATGGAGCTTAATAATCTGGTAAAAAGAACTGAAGATCCGGATGCTAAAATTCCTATTCTTTATGAATCGACTTCATATTGCCAATCTTTCGGTCCCATTATAAATGAAATGATCAAATGGGGAATTTCGCATCGAAATCATATTAAGAATAGAGTGGTTTAAAGTTTTTATTTCAGGTTTCAGGTTTCAGGTTTAAGATTTAAGGTTTAAGATTTAAGGTTTAAGGCTGATTTTTAATTTTTAATTTTTAATTCTCATTTTAATACAACTTGAATTGCTCAGATATTTTACATAATCGATTTGTTTCACAATTCCTTACTATAACGTTTTCTTTGAAAATTTCTTAAAACATTCGTATTATATGTTTGTTCTTTAACATATTTGCTCTTATTTTAGCAATAAGCAACCTACTTATTTGACTGAAAAAAATATTGAAAAAAAATCGCCCCCTCTTTTTTCATAAACAAAAGATTTTCAAAAAGTTAAATTGTTTCTAAGAGAAAAATTTTAAAACTCTGGAAAATTATTAAAACTAGATTCTCATTTTCATCGTACGTACGAAAGATTAGAGATTTAGTTAATCATTTATTTTCTATTAATTTTAAAAGACTGAAGCGTGGATAAATTAAGCATTCAAAGATTAAAAAAGACTTTATCATATCTCGAAAGTAAACAGCGTGAACTGAAAAGAAAAAACAATAATGACAGAAGTATTGAATCGATGATAAAGTATCTTAAAAAAGATATGCTGGAACAGTTTAATTTAAGCGATTATGACATCTACATTAAAGAAGAAATAAAAAACACCGAAATTTTCATTAAAAGTGTTCATACTATAATAGAAGAACATTCTGCTTTGATTTGTGAATCTTAAATCACTTCAAAATTCTAAATACTTTTATTAGTTTTTTCTAATAAAACCCTCAAAAAAAGAACTGTCAGGAACTTTTCTTTACTTAAAAAAGTAATAAGTAAAGAGTATATAGTTCCTGACAGTTCTTTTTGTTTTTTGCTGCAATTCAACCTTCTATAAACAGTGCATTTTTATTTTTTTAGAAAAAATCTTATTACAAATTAGTTCTTATTTGTAAGCTTTTATTTATCTTTAGTATATCCTTTACAGAAAAAGTGCGCTTACAATCTTAAATTATTAGTTAAATGCTATAATAATTTAATTCTTACAAAGTAAAAATCTTTTTAAAATTACCTCTACACGCCTTTACAATAAATAGCGATTTCATGACATGAAAAATCTGTTCTGTGACATATTTTTCCTTGCTAAGCCAGCAGAAATCTAATTTTAAGCCTAGAATTAAGAACTGGTCATTACGATAAATTAAAGCAGATAATTTTTGTTTACTAAAATCACGTAAAAACACCTGTTTTTAAAACCTTAACATACAGTAATTTAGCATCGTTATAAAATATATCAGATTGTTATAAAGTCTGATTATTCGTTAATAAATCTAAAAAAAACTAACATTAACCAATTAAATTTAAAAATTATGGATCAACCATTTTTAGGAGCAATTATGGCTTTTGGATTTACTTTTAATCCAAGGGGCTGGCAAACTTGCAGCGGCCAATTAATATCAATAGCTCAAAACACTGCTCTTTTTTCATTACTTGGTACTACTTACGGTGGAAATGGACAAACTACATTTGCTTTGCCTGATTTAAGAGGACGCGCTATGATTGGTGTTGGTCAGGGACCTGGCTTAAGCCCTGTTGTTTACGGACAAGTTGGTGGAACTGAAAACACTACATTAACAATAAACAATATGCCAATGCACAATCACCAGCTTGTTCCTGGAACTGCTGCTGGTCAGGTAAGTGTAGCTACTAATGCACTTGCTTACACTGGTGGAACAAATTCTAATGAAACTGATAATGGCACTAATTTTTTAGCGGCAGCAGGAGCTACACCAGCTATATATAGCGAGCCAACAGCAAATACAACTAAAGTTGGAGGTATAACTTCAGCTATATCAGGTACTACAGCTATTGCAGGAGGCTCTCAGGCATTTAGTATTAGAGATCCATATTTGGGTATTAATTATTGTATTGCTATGGAAGGAATTTTCCCTTCACGAAACTAATATCAAATTATAAAAACAGGGGTGAAAAAATTTTACCTCTGTTTTTTTTAATCTCATTTTATGGATAACGACATCAAGATAGGAATTTTAATTCCTAAGTCTCAGCAATATCCTGCACTAGATAAAGATTTTGTGCGAGGTTTAAAATTAAATAATCTCAAAGTAAAATTTTTGGTGGAAAGTATTGGTATTGGTGCCGACGAAAAAGTGATAATTGAAAAAATTCAGAAATTAAATTTTCAGGAAGATGTATCAATTATTATAGGTTTTTTTGGTCATAATAATGTATCTGAAGTTTATCAATATGCTTCAAATAATGATATTATACTATTAACTGCAGATCTGGGAGCAACATTACCTTATGAAACTGTAACTCCAAAGGGAGTTTATATCAATTCATTTGGTTTAACTGAATCTTGTTATCATTTAGGAAATTATTTAACCGAAAAAAAATATAAAAAAATTGCTACTTCGACTTCTTTCTATGATTCTGGCTATGGAATGCTGTCAGCAATTGAATATGCTTTTAAAGAAGAAAATCATTTTTCGGGACATTATATTACTCCTTTTGTACCAAGAGAAGATGAAGCTTTATACATGGATAAGATTATTAATAATCAAGAACCTGATGCCGTTTTTGCATTTTATAGCGGTTTATATGCCGAAGAAAATGCTGGTTTTGTAAGTCAAAATAAGATTACACAAAAATATCCTTTTTATGTAACTCCTTTTTTTATCAATGATAAAATTTTAGAAAACTACAAAACCAATCCACACAATCTTTATGTAGTAAGCTCATGGATGCAAAATGATACTGAAACATTAGATTTCACCTCCGAATATCTAAATGCTTATTCAGATAATCCATCTGTATTTTCGATTTTAGGATATGAAAACGGACTGATATTAAAGACCATAATTCAAAAAACTACTAACCTTAGTTTTAATTCTTTAATTGAAGAAATAAACAAATTAAATATTGCTGGTCCAAGAGGGACAATTTCTTTTGATAAGGAAACAAACAGAACCGTATTTAATCATCATATCTACGAATTAAATTTAGATTCTCTTAACAATATAAGCTTTAGAAAAATAGAAACATTGATTAATGATGGACATTTTATTAAGGCTTTCACTTTATCTGCAAAACCTGATAAACTAGGCGGCTGGCAAAATGCCTATCTATGTCATTAACTAAAACGTATGTTATGAAAAAAAAATTACTCTTATTTATTATGCTTCTGTGCACCTTTTTGGTGCAGCAAAAAGCAAATGCTCAACTGAGTCCGGGTGATATAGCCTTCATAGGTTATAATACCGCTCCTCAAGATGGATTTTCTTTTATTGTTCTAAAAGATATACCTGCCGGAACAGTTGTTTACTTTAGTGAACGTGGATGGAATGGTACAACATGGAATATTTCAAGTGCTGAAGCACATCTTCAATGGACAGTACCTTCTTTGACCACAGTAGGAACTATTGTTTCGGTAATGGAAACAGGAATCGATAGTTTTACAATTACTGGTACAAGTGGTATTGGCTTTGCTCCTGGTTTTTCAGGATTTAATCTTAGCGGTGGTGATCAGATTTTAGCATATCAGTCATCAGCTGGTGCTCAGCCTGTTTCACCAAATTCTCCAACATTTATAGCGGCAATACATGGTGATTATAATTCAGCGGATTATGACCCAACAACTACATGGAACCTGCCTGGTACAACTGGTGGGAATTCAAGTGCATTACCATCAGGATTAACTAATGGTACAAATTGTATTTCTTTATATCCGGCACCAGGTCCGGAATATCCAAATGCTAAATATAATGGAACTTTAACGGGTAATGTAACTACTTTATTAAGTCTTATAAATAATCCTGCAAACTGGTCAATAGATACAAATACAATGAGTCCTACTAACTTTGCTATTACAGCAGCAAATTATCCTACTCCAAGTATATCTACAACACCACCGGCATTTACAACGCAGCCAACTAGTAAAACTATTTGCTCTGGTGCTAATACTTCATTTTCAGTAGCAGCAACTAATGCTACTGGATATCAATGGCAGGTGGATCAAGGTTCTGGATTTAATAATTTAACGAACGGTGCGCCATACTCAGGAGTAACTACTACTACTCTAACTATAACTGGGGCTACTTCTACAATGAATGGTTATAGTTATCGATGTGTGGCTGCAGGAGCTTCCTCTGTAAATTCGAATTCTGCAACATTAACCGTTCCAACGGCTATATCACCTTCAATATCATCACAAAGTAATGTGAGTACATACGGTGCTAATAATGGTTCTGCAACCATTGGTGTTACGGGTGGAACTACTCCTTATTTTTATTCTTGGTCTCCATCTGGAGGAACAGCTGCGACAGCTTCAGGTCTTAGTGCAGGTACTTATACAGTAACAATTACTGATAGTACTCCTAATGGCCTTGGAGGATGTAATGCAACTCAAACTGTTACTATTACAGAACCTGCAGGATCTATCGTATCAACAACGTCACTAAGTGCTTTTACAAGCTGTGGCGGAGCTTCAACAGAACAAAGTTTTACAATAAGTGGAGGTGGTTTAACCTCATCATTGGATGTATTGGCTCCAACTGGTTTTGAAATAGCTACATCAGCTGCTGGTCCTTACACTAACAACATTTCTTTTCCTAATTCAGGCGGTGTTGTAACAACTAAAACTATATATGCTCGCTTAGCGGCTTCTGCTACGGGAACACCTTCTGGGAATATTACAGTTTCTTCTACTGGAATAGCTACAAAAAATGTCGCTGTTACAGGCAGCATGAATTCTATAGCTTTTACAGCACAGCCATCTGCAAGTACTATTTGTGCAGGGGCTAATACTACTTTTACATCTACTGCATCAAATGCTACAGGGTATCAGTGGCAGGTAGATCAGGGTGCAGGTTTCAATAATATTGCAAACAATGCCACATATTCTGGTGCTACAACTGCAACATTAACTATAACTGGAGCAACTGCTGGATTAAGTGGATACATATACAGAGTTATTGCAACAGGTACATGTCCATCAGCTACTTCAAACAATGCAGCCTTAACGGTCAATATGGCACCAGCAATTACTGCTCAGCCATCTGCAAGTACAATTTGTGCAGGAGCAAATACCACTTTCTCTGCTACCGCTGCAAATGCTACCGGATATCAGTGGCAGGTAGATCAGGGTGCTGGCTTTTCTAGCATTGCAAACAATGCCACATATTCTGGTGCTACAACAGCAACATTAACTATAACTGGAGCAACTGCTGGATTAAATGGGTACATATATAGACTTGTTGCAACAGGTTCTTGTACACCTGCTGCAACTTCAAATAGTGCAACATTGACTGTAAACATGGCTCCGGCTATTACTGCTCAGCCATCTGCAAGTACAATTTGTGCTGGTGCTAATACAACTTTCTCAGCTACTGCTGCAAATGCAACTGGATATCAATGGCAGGTAGATGATGGTTCTGGTTTTTCTAACATTCCAAACGGTGGAGTTTATTCTGGCGCTACTTCAGCTACATTAACTATAACTGGTGCAACTGCTGGATTAAATGGATATATATATAGAGTTGTCGCAACTGGTTCTTGTACTCCTGCTGCAACTTCAAATAGTGCAGCATTGACTGTTAACATGGCTCCGGCTATTACTGCTCAGCCATCTGCAAGTACAATTTGTGCTGGTGCCAATACAACTTTCTCAGCTACTGCTGCAAATGCAACTGGATATCAATGGCAGGTAGATGATGGTTCTGGTTTTTCTAACATTCCAAACGGTGGAGTTTATTCTGGTGCTACTTCAGCTACATTAACTATAACTGGAGCAACCGCAGGATTAAGTGGATACCTTTATAGAATAATTGCTACAGGATTATGCAGTCCTGATGCAACTTCAAATAATGCTGCTTTAACTGTTAACATGGCGCCAGTTATTACAGCGCAGCCAAGTTCAAGTTCTATTTGTTCAGGTTCTAATACAACTTTCTCAGCTACTGCTGCAAATGCTACTGGGTATCAATGGCAGGTAGATGATGGTTCCGGTTTTTCTAACATTCCAAACGGTGGAGTTTATTCTGGCGCTACTTCAGCTACATTAACTATAACTGGGGCAACTGCTGCTTTAAACAATTATCAATATCGTTTAGTAGCATCTGGAAATTGCACTCCTTTAGCTGTTACAAATGCTGTAACATTACAAGTTTCGGATATATCTGCAACTTCAACACAAGTAGACATTGCTTGTAATGGAGCTGCCAATGGTTCATTATCAGTAACACCATCTGGTGGAATTGGATCTTATACTTATCTTTGGTCAAATAGCGCTACAACTTCTTCTATTACCAATTTAGCACCTGGAAATTATACTGTTAGTATAAAGGATGCTATTTTATGTGAAAAAATCTTAAACTTTACAATAACTGAACCACCAGTACTAGTGGCTTCTCAGGGAACTATAAACAATGTAAGCTGTAACTCTGGAGCAAATGGAACAGCTACAGTAACCGTAACTGGAGGAACTCCTGGTTATACTTATTCTTGGGCTCCAACAGGAGGAACTGCTGCAACTGCAAATGGCCTTACAGCTGGAACTTATACTGTTACTGTTACTGACGCCAATAACTGTCAGGCGACACAAAGTTTTACTATTACAGAACCTACTGTTCTTACTGCTACACCTTCGCAAACTAATGTTTCGTGTAATAGTGGAACTAATGGATCTGCAAGTGTTGTTATAACCGGAGGAACTGGAGCTTATACTTATTCTTGGTCTCCAACTGGTGGAACTGCTGCTACTGCAAGTGGTTTAGCTGCAGGAACATATACTGTTACAGCAACTGATGCCAATAGCTGTCAGATTAGCCAATCATTTACGATTACTGAACCTTCCGTTTTAACTGCTATACCAGTAGCACAAACTAACATAGCTTGTTTTGGTGGTAACACAGGATCAGCTACAGTAACAGCAACTGGCGGGACTGGAGCATACACCTATTCATGGGCTCCTTCTGGGGGAACAGCCGCTACTGCAAACGGGCTTTCAACTGGAACATATACAGTTACAGTTACTGATGCAAATAGCTGTCAGACAACTCAAAGTTTTACAATTACAGAACCAGCTGCGCCTCTTACTGCTACTGCAGGCGCACAAAACAATACGTCTTGTAATGGAGGAGCTAACGGATCTGCAACTGTAAATGTTTTTGGAGGTACACCAGGCTATACTTATTCTTGGGCTCCTTACGGAGGTACTTCTGCAACTGCATTTGGGTTAGCAGCAGGAGCTTTTACTGTTACTATTACTGATGCAAATGGTTGTCAAGCTACTCAAGGCTTCACAATTTCTGAACCAACTGCTTTAGTGGCAAGTAATGGTTCTCAAACTGATGTTTCTTGCAACAGCGGATCTAACGGTTCTGCAACTGTAAGTGTTACGGGAGGAACTCCTGGCTATACTTATTCTTGGTCACCGTATGGAGGGAATGCTGCAACTGCTTCTGGTCTTGCTGCGGGAACTTTTACTGTAGTAGTTACAGATGCTAACAACTGTCAGACTACCCAAAGTTTTACAATTAACGAGCCAGCAGTATTGTCTGTAACTCCATCACAAACTAATGTTCTTTGTAATGGTAGTGCAACAGGAACTGCTACTGTAACTCCTTCTGGAGGAACTGCTCCATATACTTATGTCTGGTCACCTTCTGGAGGAACTGCGGCAACTGCAACAGGTTTAACTGTTGGAGCTTATACAGCAACAATTACAGACGCTAATGGATGTAGTATAACACAAAACTTTACTATTACTGAACCAACTACCTTAACGGCTTCACAAAGTCAGGTTGATGCAACTTGTTCAACTGGTGGTGAAGCTACAGTTATCGTAAATGGTGGTACAGCGCCATATTCATACCTTTGGACACCATCTAACGCTACAACTGCAACTGCAACAGGGCTAACAGCAGGTGCAAATAGTGTAGTAATAACTGATGCCAATGGTTGTACAATCACAAGAAACTTTACAATTGGCACAACCAATACTTTAGTGGCTTCTACTTCACAAACCGATGTTTTATGTAATGGTGGTGCAACAGGATCTGCAGCTGTAATTCCTAGCGGTGCTCCTGGACCATTTACTTATGTATGGTCTCCATCTGGTGGAAATACTGATACAGCTACTAACCTTACTGCTGGTAACTATTCAGTAACTATTACAGCTTCTAACGGATGTTCTATTGTAAAAAACTTTACGATTTCTGAACCAGCAGCACTTGTTGTAACTCCAAACCCTCAAACAAATGTTTCTTGTAATGGAGGATCTAACGGAAGTGCTAGTGTTACGGTGACTGGGGGAACTGGAGGTTATACTTATTCTTGGGCACCTAATGGAGAAACTACTCCAATAATAAATGGTCTTGCTGCCGGAATATACACTGTAACAGTAACAGATGCAAATGGTTGTACACAAACACAAAGTTTTACTATTACAGAACCTACTGAACTTACTGCAACTGCATCTCATACAAATATTTCTTGTAATGGCGGTTCTAATGGAACTGCAACTGTAACTGCAGCAGGAGGGGTTGCACCTTATACATATTCTTGGGCTCCTTATGGAGGAACTGCTACAACTGCAACTGGGCTTACTGATGGAGTATTCACTGCTATCGTAACAGATGCCAACGGATGTCAGGCAATTACAACTGTTACTATTATAGAGCCGGCTGTTCTTACTGCTGCAATAACTGCTCAAACTGATGTTACTTGCAATGGACTAAATAATGGGTCTACTACAGTAACTCCAACCGGAGGTACTGCACCTTATACTTATTCTTGGGCTCCATCAGGTGGAACTGCTGCAACAGCTTCAGGTTTAAGTCCTGGAACTTACACAGTAACAATTACCGATGCTAATGGATGTACAACAACTCAAACAACAACAATTACTGAACCATCTGCTCTTGCTGTAACTTTATCTCAAACAAATGTTTCTTGTAATGGTGGAGCAAACGGTACTGCAACGGTATCTGTATCTGGCGGAACTCCTGGATATACATATTCTTGGGCTCCATACGGGGGAACTTCTGCAACAGCAACTGGATTGACTGCAGGAACTTATACTGCTACAATTACAGATGCTAACGGATGTATTGCTACAGAAACTTTTACGATTACTGAACCAACAGCTCTTTCTACAACAGCATCACAAACTGATGTTTCTTGTAATGGAGGCGCAAATGGAACAGCTACTGTTACAGTAACTGGCGGAACTCCTGGATATACGTATTCTTGGGCTCCATTTGGTGGAACTGCTGCAACGGCTACTGGACTTTCAGCAGGAACTTACACGGTAACTATTACAGATGCTAACTCTTGTATTGCTACTCAAACTGTTACTATTTCTCAACCAACAACTCTTGCAGCAACAACTGCTAAAACGGATGTTTCTTGCAATGGAGGATCTAACGGAACTGCAACTGTAACAGCTGCTGGAGGAACTGCTCCTTATACTTATGTTTGGTCTCCTTCTGGTGGAACTGCTGCAACTGCTTCTGGTTTAATTGCCGGAACTTACACAGTAACGGTTACTGATGCTAACGGATGTACTGCTACAGAATCTGTTACAATTACTGAACCTACAATTCTAACTGCAACTTCTTCAAGTATAAATGTTTCTTGTAATGGAGGTTCAAACGGAACTGCTACTGTAAATGTAACTGGCGGAACTGCTCCATATACCTATGCATGGTCTCCATCTGGTGGAACTGCTGCAACTGCAACTGGATTAAGTGCCGGAACTTATACGGCAACAATTACAGATGCTAACGGATGTTCAACTACACAAACAGTTACCATTAATCAACCTTCTGTCCTTTCAGTAACATCAACTCAAACGGATGTTTCTTGTAATGGAGGTACAAACGGAACTGCAACTGTAACAGCTGTTGGAGGAACTGCTCCATATACGTATGCATGGTCTTCATCTGGAGGAACTGCTGCAACTGCAAATGGTCTTGCTGCCGGAAATTACACAGCAACTATTACAGATGCTAATGGATGCTCTGTTACTGAATCAATTACAATTATTCAGCCTTCTGCAATTACGGCATCAATCACAACAACTGATGTTTCTTGTAATGGAGGGTCAAACGGAACTGCAACTGTAACAGCTGTTGGAGGAACAGGTGCTTATACTTATTCTTGGGCTCCATTTGGAGGAACTGCTGCAACAGCAACTGGCCTTTCTGCAGGAACATACACTGTAACTATTACAGATGCAAATGGATGTATGGTTACACAAACTGTAGTTATTACTCAACCAACAATTCTTGCAGCAACAACTGCTAAAACGGATGTTTCTTGCAATGGTGCAAATGACGGAACTGCTTCAGTAATTGTAACTGGAGGAACTGCTCCTTATACTTATGCATGGTCTCCAACAGGAGGAACTGCTGCAACAGCATCAGGATTAAGTCCAAATACATATACTGTAACTATTACAGATGCAAATGGATGCACAATAACTGAAACAATAAATATCATTACAACTCCAGACGTAACTGCTCCGGTACCAACTGTAGCTGTGCTTCCTGAAATTACAAATTCTTGTTCAGTTTTAGCGTCAGAAATCGCTATTCCAACTGCAACAGATAATTGTGCAGGAACTATAAACGGAACTACAACAGATCCTTTAAGCTATAACGCAGTAGGGACTTATGTAATTACATGGAAATATGATGACGGAAACGGAAACGTTACTACACAACAACAAACTGTAAAAGTAACAGCTTCTCCGCTTAACGCTGTAACATTTGCTGATGCTTCATTTACATACGATGGAAATGCGCATTCTCTTCAGGTTGCTAATCTTCCAACGGGAGCAAGTGTAACTTATTCTGCTAATAACGTGTCTACAAATGCCGGAACTTATGTAGTAACCGCTACAATTACTCCAGCTGCCAGCACAAATTGTTCAGGAATTACACTTACAGCAAATCTTGTTATTAATAAAGCTGCACAGGTTATTACTTTTGACCCAATTCCTGCTAAAACACTAGGCGCAAACAACAGTTTCAATTTAACTGCAGCTTCAAGTTCAAATTTAGCGGTAACTTATACATCAACTTACACTTCTCCTCTAGCTCCTGCTACAGTTTCTGCAAGTGGTACAGTAAATATGTTAAGAGCCGGACAAATAACAATTACAGCTCATCAGGCTGGAGATAACAATTACCTTCCTGCAAGTGATGTTTCACAAGTATTGGTAATTCTAAACAACAATATTGATGTTAAGAGCATTACTTTAGGATCAACTGTTTTCAACAATCCTGGAAAAGTAATTAACTATACATTACCATGCGGCGATACTAATCCAAGTGTTTCTGTTGTAAACGAATCAGGTGCGGTAATTACTCCATCTGCAAACTTTACAATCCAGACTCCTAAACCGGGAATTTATACTCAGAATGTAACAATAACTTCTCAAGACGGAACGTTATCAGAAACGTATTCAATTACAGTTGAAAAACCATTTAATTTCTTTGACATTGTTAAACAGAAATTCAATAACGTACTTCTGGTAAACAACAATCCACAAACAAATGGTGGTTATGAGTTTGTTGCTTACGAATGGTTTAAAAACGGACAATCAATAGGAACTGGTCAATATTTTTCTGCAGGAAACAATCTTACGGATTTACTAGACCCAACGGCTGATTACATGGTGAAATTGACAACTAAAGATGGAAAAGTACTTCATACTTGTGCTTCAAAAGTCACATTGACAAATTCGCTGCAAGCCAAACTTTACCCTAACCCAATTCAGGTAGGAAAAGTAATTACTGTTGAAGCTGATTTTCCTACTGAAGAATTAGAGAAAATGCAGATAAGTCTTTACTCTGTTACAGGTCAATTGGTTAAAACTGTACAATCATCTACAGCTAAAACCGAAATACAATTACCTCAAACAACTGAAAGCAATATGTATCTGGTAGTTCTTGAAACTCCAAACATTAAAAAATCTTTCAAAGTAATTGTAAAATAAATAAACCCTGCCAGTACTAGATAAAAATAGTACTGGCATAATATAACATTAAGATGAAAAAAAATATTAACAGCTATATTACATCGCTAGCCCTTTTTACGGCACTATTTGCGGTATGCATTAATGGTTATGGCCAGGATAATAAGCAGGAATTTTCTATTTCATTGGGAGGACCTTTTTCATATGTAGATTCTAATTCTGCCGGAAAAACCACTCCCGGAAATGGGGTCAGCGCTGGTCTACGTTACTCCTATTATCTGAATGATAATTTAAGTCTTGGAGTTGGAGTTGAATATCAAACCTACAATTCTGATTTAAGTTTCAATTACCTGTATGGAGCTTACGCAGCAACGGATGCAGAAAATGAAAATTTCCAATTCAGGTACCGAGCTACTAATCCAAGAGAAGAGCAAAAACTGGCTTATATCAACGTGCCAATCAACATTCAGTTTGAAACACCGGGTACTTCAAAATTATATGTCGCAGCAGGTGCAAAAATTGGTTTTGCATCAAGTGGAAGTTACCAGACAACTTTTCAGAATTTAACAACGAGTGGTTATTACCCACAATACAATGTTGAATTGTTTAGTCCGGCATTTGCAGGTTTTGCAAGTACTAATAATTTAGTAACAGGCAAACAAGATCTAAATACCGAAGTTTCGTATTCTGCAACTTTTGAAACTGGTTTAAAACAAGAACTGGGCAATAGAAATTCAATCTATATTGGAGTATATTTTGATTACGGCTTAAATAATATCTATGACAAATCAGGAGATAACGCTCATTTGGTTCAATACAATCCAGAGCAGCCTGTACAATTAGGATATAATACCATATTTGATACACCACTTAGCAGTAATGTAAGACTGGTTTCATATGGTCTAAAATTAAGATTTGCAATTCGTTAATTACACCACAATTACAAAATGAAAAAGAGCTGTTATTAAACAGCTCTTTTTTTATATCAAGTTAATATTTCTCTATTTCGTCACAGAGTCCGTTTTAATCGTCTGCACCGTATCTGTAACGGTTGTATCAATTTCCGGACCTACAGTATCAATAATCGCTTCTGTAGAATCTATAGAGGTTTGTTCAATTGTAGTTTCATTCTTCTTACATGAAAATGCCAGTCCTACCAGCAGGATCAACATTCCAATTTTGATTTTTAATATCGTTTTCATAATTATATTGTTTTACGGGTTTGTAATCATTTTAATATTTATAAATTTAAAAAACTGTAAATCAATACACTTATATAATTTTGACAATCATTTATAAAAATTAAACAATTTATTCTTCATACATTTCCATCCAAAGTCGGGTTTCTTCAAGATCCAGTTCTTTTTCTATTTTACGGAAAATCTCTTCATTAACAGAACCTTTTTTATGCATAACTTCCAGCTTAGCGCGTTCAACGTTTAAAAGATCAATCTGAATTTTGGTAAAATCATTAAAAATTTCATTTCCTAATAATTTACCATTTCCAAAGAAATTCGCCGGAAGTTCAGTTTTCTGCAAACGATTAAATTTTACTTCATATTTGCTTTTAATATTATGCAAAAGTTCATCATCCAGCAATGAAAAATTATCTTCGATATGGGCAATAGTTTCTGAAACAATAACATTTCGAACATTATATTCTTCTGCCAAAATCGAATAACGTTCAATTTTAAGTTTTTTAATAAGCCACGGAAGCGTCAGTCCCTGAATTACCAAAGTCGAAAGGATCACACAAAAAACTAAATAAATAATAAGATTACGAAGCGGAAATTCTTCAGTTTTATTCAACATTAACGGAAGTGCCAAAGCAGCTGCCATAGAAACTACCCCACGCATTCCAGACCAGCCAAAAATGATCATATTACGATAATCAAACTCTTCTTTCATTCTGATTTTTTTGCTGATAAATCTCGGAATCATCGTAGCCGGAATTACCCATAAAAAACGAACTAAAATCACTACAATACTAATTACAGCCCCCCAAATAAATAATGAATTTCCGGAATAATTACTAATTCCTTCAATAATCTGTCTCAACTGTAATCCGATCAAAATGAAGATTAAACCGTTGAGAATATTATTTAAAACATCCCAAATCGTGTTGGACATAATTCGGCTTTCATGAGAAAAAATAGTACCCGATCTTGCTGCTAAAAATAATCCTGTAGTTACCACTGCCAAAACCCCTGAACCATGAAAATGTTCGGCAATTAAATACGAAGAAAACGGAGTCAATAAAGTAAGCGTTACCTCGATAATGTCATCACAAACAAATCTTTTATGGATATAATACATGATAAAACCAACAGTCAAACCTATGGCAATACCCAAAATTGACATTAAAACAAAGTTTAATCCAGCCTGCCATAAAACGAAATTTCCGGCAGTAATAGCTGTTAATGCATATTTATAGGCCACAAGACCGCTGGCATCATTCACCAGACTTTCTCCTTCAAGAATAGCAATTAATCTTGGATGTAAACCTAAACCTTTTGTAATAGCGGTTGCAGAAACCGCATCAGGAGGTGAAACAATGGCACCTAATAAAAAAGCTAACGGCCAGGAAATATCATCTATTAGCCAGTGCGCTACAACAGCAACCAGTCCTGTAGTAAAAAAAACCAAACCAACAGCGGCTAAAGTTATCGGACGAATTGTTTGTTTAAATTCTGACCAGCTTGTATGCCATGCTGCGTGATATAAAAGAGGCGGAAGAAAAATAATAAAAACAATTTCAGGACTTAGCTCTATAACCGGAAGTCCCGGCACAACGCTAATAATAACACCGCACATTACCAATACAATAGGAATTGGAAAATTATATCTTTTACTTACTAAACTAAGAAAGGCTACGCCAAAAAGTAACATTATAATTACGGTAATATTTTCCATTTACTGCAGGTATTTATTTGTTTTGGATGATAATTTATTGGGTAAAATTAAGATTTTATGAGAACTAAATTAAATTCTCACTAAAAAGAATCTGACTAAATCTATTTGAAAATTTTAAGAAATAATAAAAAAGCCGAATCTTAATTGAGATTCGGCTTTATCTTTTTTATGATTCGCAGCTGCTGCAGGTAACTAAACTTGTAACCAATTCTTTAGAAACACTCTGGCTTCTTTGGTAATACAAACTTTTTACACCTAATTGCCACGCTTCTATCATTAATCGGTTTACCTCTTTAATTGGTAACTCGGCCGGAATATTAAGATTTAAACTTTGTCCCTGATCTACAAATTTCTGACGAATGGCTGCCTGCTGTACAATTTCCAGCTGGCTGATTTCTTTAAATGTTTTAAAAACATCTTTTTCCTCCTGCGTTAATTGTTCAATATGCTGAACACTTCCGCCGTTTAACATAATTCCTCTCCAGATTTCTTCATTATCTAAACCTTTATCTTCGAGCAGTTTTTTCAGGTATTTATTTTTACGCATAAAATTTCCTTTGCTCAAACCAGCTTTATAATAATTACTGCTAAAAGGTTCAATTCCCGGAGAAGTCTGACCTAAAATTGCCGATGACGATGTTGTTGGTGCAATAGCCATTGTGGTTGTATTACGTCTTCCGTAACCTTTCAGCAATTCAGGTTCACCATAAATTCTGGCTAAATCCTGCGTTGCTTTATCGGCTTTATCACTTATGTGTTTGAAAATTTCAGTTGTTTTCAATTTCGCTTCCATTCCTTCAAACGGAATCATATTTTTTTGAAGATACGAATGCCATCCTAAAACTCCTAAGCCTAATGCACGGTGTCTTTTTGCAAATTTATTTGCTGCAGATAAATAATAATTTCCTTCTGTTTTTTCAATAAATTCCTGTAATACCGCATCAAGGAAAAAGATCGCCAGTTTTACAGCTTCAGTATCTTTCCATTCATCATAAAGTTCAAGGTTCATCGAAGATAAACAGCAAATAAAGGATTCATCCTGAGTTGACGGAAGCATAATCTCGCTGCACAAGTTACTGGCATTAATACGAAGATTTTGATCTTTGTAAACCTGAGGTTTGTTTTTATTGACATTATCGCTGAAAAAGATATACGGTAATCCTTTTTGCTGACGACTTTCTAAAACTTTTGCCCAAATTTGTCTTTTATCAATATCACCATCAATCATTTCCTGCATCCAGTAATCAGGCACGCAGATTCCGGTAAACAAATTCTGAATAGGGTTTCCAATACTTTTAATTTTCAAAAACTCCTCAATATCCGGATGATCAATATCCAGATACGCTGCAAAAGCGCCGCGGCGAACTCCACCTTGCGAAATAGTGTCCATAGCCGTATCAAAAAGTTTCATAAAACTTACCGCTCCACTACTCTTTCCGTTATCCGTTACCGCACTTCCACGCTCACGCAATTCTCCAAAATAACCAGAAGTTCCACCGCCTATTTTGGTCTGCATGATCACTTCTCCTAATTTATGTGTAATTCCTTCAATTTTATCCGGAACGTGTACGTTAAAACAAGAAATTGGCAAACCTCTTTCGGTTCCCATATTAGCCCAAACCGGAGAACTTATACTCATCCAGCCGCGCTCGATCATTTCTACAAAAGATTCTTTTAACTCGGGTTTGTATAATCTTCTGGCAGCTGCCGTACAAATTCTGTCAATTGCACCTTCAACCGTTTCTCCTTTTAAAAGGTAACCGCGATTTAAAATTTGTTCACTTTCAGAGTTCTTCCACCACATTTTTGTTCCTGCTTCATTTTGTGGAAGATTATTTACTTCATTTATATCAATTGTACTCATATTGTTGTTTTAGAAAAGATCGTTTGCCGTAATACTTTTGTCGTGTTTTGTATATTCTACAGGTCTTTTTGCAAAGAAATCATCTAAGCTGTTGGCAAAAACTTCTTCTTCAAACCAGGCAAGAGCTTTATAATCTTCCATATTAACATTGAAAATGGTTGGAATTCCAATTTGTTTTAAGCTTTCGTCAATTCTAAATTTCATAAAATTCACTAAATCACCTTTTTTAATACTTTCGATTTCACCTTCTTCAAATATCCAGTCTAAAATATCTGATTCAACAGCAATAGAATCCTTAACCGTTTCTCTTACCAATTCAAGAGTATCAGCATCAAAATAATCCGGAAATTCTTCTCTGATTTTATTGATAATGAAAATTCCGCCATTAGCATGAATCTGCTCATCAATAGAAGTCCATGCAATAATGTTGCTCACATTTTTCATATATCCTTTAAATCTTGTAAAAGAAAGCAGAATAGCAAATTGACTGAAAAGTGAAACATTTTCGATAAGAATACTGAACAAGATCAGCGAAACCATGTATTTACGATTATCCTGAGAACGGGTATCTTTTAAAACATTCGAAAGATAATCTACACGACGGCGAATAACCGGAACGTCAAGTAGTTTTTCAAATTCGTCATTATATCCTAATACTTCTAAAAGGCGTGAATAAGCCTCAGAATGTCTGAATTCGCACTCCGCAAACGTAGTTCCTAAACCATTAAATTCAGGTTTTGGAAAATGCTCATAGATGTTTCCCCAAAAACTTTTTACGGCTACCTCGATTTGTGCAATTGCCAGCAGACTATTCTTTACTGCTGTTTTTTCTGCTAAGGTCAAATGAGCATGAAAATCCTGAGTATCAGCAGTAAAATCAACTTCAGTATGTACCCAATACGCTTTATTTATCGCTTCTGTAAATTGTAAAACCTCCGGGTATTCAAAAGGTTTATAATTGACTCTTTTATCAAATATAGACATATATATAGTATTTAACGGTGACTAAGTAAGGATAAAAAACTGCAGGATTTGGGGACGGAAATTGCTACGTTTTCTATACATACAAAATTAACCCCTCGATGTTCTTTAGTCTAGGTTTTGATGTTAAAAATCCGAACAATTATCAACAGGAAAAAACGAGGTTAAAAATCATTAAAAATACAATTTATTAACAGGCACATAATTTTGCGTACTTCCCGAATTATCAGTTATTTAAACTGAATCTAAATAGAATTATCAACACAAAAAATGAAATTATGACAGCAAATTAAAAAAACAGTTATCAACAGGTAAAATCAATTTTTAGTCTATTTTCGATAAAAGCTCATCAAAAATAAACGTCAGATTTCCTCATAAAATGAGTTTCATTATGACAAAAAAGAGATCCTGAAAACTTAAAAATGTTCGACCAATCAAAAACATAAACAGTTAACAAACAATTATTTAGTTTTAAATTCGTTAAAAAAAGTTAAACAATTATTAAACCAAATTATAAAACTCATGTCTTACATTTTATTGAAAATAGAGATACTAAATTTTGATAGCTGAAAAACAGAAATTCAATTAAAATTTAATTAAGATTAAACTTTTGATCACAATAAAACTTGATTTAAAAATATTAATCTTTACATTTGCTCTTATTTTAATTTATTCTAAATAGCTGTTAATTTCATCTATAATTTTTGGAGTTAAAATTCCAATTGACAACATAAAAAATATGAAAAAGAATCTTTTTATTTCTTTAGCATTAACCGCAACATTCTTTGTTAGCGGGCAGCAAAAAAATTCATTATTAGAACAATCGTTCTGGAAAACTTCTCCAACAATTGAAACCGTAAAAGCTGAAATTGCAAAAGGAAATAATCCTGCAGAAGCCAACATAAATGCATTTGATGTTGCTACACTAGCAATAAATAATGATGCTCCAAACGAAACTATTAAATTTTTACTAGATCAGCCTGGAAATTCAATTACAAAATTAACACACGACAACCGTATTTATTTACACTGGGCTGCTTACAGAGGAAATACTGAATTGGTAGAATACTTAATAAGTAAAGGTTCTGATGTAAACTTTGAGGACAGTCACGGAACTACACCGGTAGATTTTGCTGCTTCAAACGGGCAATCTAATCCAGCTTTGTATGATGCTTTTTTTAAAGCGGGAATCGATCCTAAGAAAAAATATGCCAACGGAGCAAATCTGCTTTTATTAGCAATTCCTTCTGACAAAGATTTAAAAGCCGCTGATTATTTTACTACAAAAGGTTTATCTATTAAAGATGTTGATAATGACGGAAATACTGCTTTTACATACGCCGCAAGATCTGGAAATATTGCTCTTTTGAAAAAACTTCTTGAAAAAGGAGTAAAACCAAATGATAATGCCCTTTTTACCGCTGCCCAGGGAAGCCGTAGAGAAACTAATACTATTGAAACTTATAAATATTTGGTTGAAGAAGTAAAACTAAAACCAACAGCACAAAATAAAGCCGGACAAAACGTACTACATATTTTAGCAGGAAAACCAAATCAGGCAGAAATTGTGAAATACTTTTTAAGCAAAGATGTCGATGCTAATAAAGCTGATAAAGAAGGAAATACGCCTTTAATGGCTGCTGCTTCTGCAAAAGATATTTCGGTATTGGAACTTTTGCTCCCTGTAACTAAAAATAGTAATGCTCAAAACTTAAAAGGAGAATCAGCTTTAACAAATGCTGTAAAATCTGGAACTCCGGATGCCGTTTCATTACTTTTAACAAAAGGTGCTGATGTAAATGTAAAAGATAAAGATGGAAACAATTTAGGAATTTATTTAGTTCAGTCGTACAAACCAGCCGGAAAAGAAACTTCTGACCCGTTTGATGCAAAAGTAAAATTACTTCAGGATAAAGGATTAAATTTAGCAGCGACTCAAAAAGACGGAAACACTTTGTTTCACCTGGCAGTTACCAAAAATGATATTGCATTGCTTAAAAAAATCAACGATTTAAAAGTAGATGTAAACGCTAAAAATAAAGATGGTTTAACAGCTTTGCACAGAGCTGCCATGATCGCAAAAGACGATGCGGTTTTAAAATATCTTATTTCTATTGGAGCAAAAAAAGATATCAATACAGAATTTGATGAAAGCGCTTATGCTTTAGCCAAAGAAAATGAACTGCTGACCAAAAACAACGTGTCAATTGACTTTCTTAAATAATAAAAGTTATGAGTTATGAATTATAAGTTATGAGTTGTTGGCTTACTCAAAATTTTATTTTTTAACTCATAAAATTTATTGCAAAATGTAAGATATGCCGTAAGGCACAAAATATCGGTAGAAAAATAAAATGATGATGAATTTAGTGTGCTTTAGGTACACAAAAAAACATAGCGTACCTACGGCACGCAAATGAATCCTAATTTCTTGGCTACCGATATTTAATGCCTTACGGCATATTTAAATTAATAATTAACAATAAACCCATTATAACTGATAACTCATAACTCATAACTTCATAAAAATGAAATCAATATTCAAAACAGCTCTTATAGCTGCTCTTATATGCCTGGCTTCTTTTCAATCAAATGCGCAATCGAGCAAATACAAATGCATGCTTCAAATGTCAAATTATATGGGAGAAGGTGCATACATCGTGGTTTCGCTAATTAATCCGTCTGGAGCATACGAAAAAACACTTTATGTAATGGGCGATGACAAAAAATGGTATAAATCATTAAAAGAATGGAACAAATTCCACGCTCAAAAAAATGATGACATCAGCGCAAAAACAGGAGCTTCGGTAACGGGAGGCGATCGCAGCGTAACAACAATCGAAATCGAAGATTCTAAAATAAACAAAGGTTACAAATTACGTTTTGAATCAGCAGTAGAAGATCAGAAATATTATGTAAGCGATCTTGAAATTCCACTTACAACAGAAGGTCTTGCAGACAAAACAGATGGTAAAGGTTACATCAAATATGTAAGACTTAACAAAATATAATTTTTGTTAAACCTTTTCTTAACTTAACAATAAGCAGGAATTTTATTTTTCTGCCTAAAATTGAAATCAGGCTTTGTCAGAGTTTATATAACTTTGACAAAGCTTTAAACATTTAATTACAATACAAGAATACATTCAATGACTCTTTCTTTTTGGCGTTATGCACATTTGGCTTTAGCCTTGTTTTCTTCTATATTTCTGCTTTTAGCATCTGTAACCGGAATCATTCTGGCAATTGATGCCGCACAGGAAAAAACACTTCCTTACAAAGTTGAAAATTTTGACAAAATTACTTTAGGAGAAACACTGCCCGTTTTAAAGAAAAACTATTCTGAAATAACAGAATTAAATGTCGATTACAATCAGTTTGTAATGCTTCAGGCAATGGATGATGACGGAAACGACATTAATGCCTACATCGATCCAAAAACCGGAAAAGCATTAGGAAAACCAGTCAAAAAAAGTGAATTTATTCAATGGGTTACAAGTTTTCATCGTTCGCTTTTTCTGCATGAAACCGGGCGTTTTTTTGTGGGCGTAATTTCATTTTGTTTATTATTGATTTCGATTTCCGGATTTGTTCTGGTTTTAAAAAGACAAAGAGGCATCCGTAATTTCTTTTCAAAAGTTATAAAAGAGTATTTTACTCAATATTATCATGTTCTTTTAGGACGTTTGGCTTTAATTCCAATTTTCGTTATTGCGCTTACCGGAACTTATTTATCACTGGAAAGATTCAACTTTTTTATAGGCGAAGAAAAAGCAAAACCTGTAAAAACAGAGCTTTCGGCAGAAGCCAAAAAAACATCGGTATTTAAAACAACGCTTCTTTCTGACGTAAAAAAAATCGAATTTCCATTTACTGATGATCCTGAAGAATATTATATCATAGAACTTAAAGATCGTGAAATTGAAGTAAATCAGGTTGATGGCACAATAATTTCAGAAAAACGTTCGCCTTTTACCGTTCAGCTTTCCGCTTTAAGTCTTGATCTTCATACAGGAAGAATAAACGGAATCTGGGCTGTAATTTTGGCTATTGCCTGCCTTAATATTCTTTTCTTCATTTATTCTGGTTTTGCGATTACTTTAAAAAGGAGATCTAGCCGAATTAAAAATAAATTTAAAGCTAATGAAAGTACTCATATTCTTTTAGTGGGCTCTGAAAATGGAAGTTCTTTTCGGTTTGCCAATGCTATTTCAAAACAACTAATCGACCACGGTAAAAAAACTTTTATTGCTGAATTGAATAGTTTTTCGGTTTATCCAAAAGCAGAACATATTATCGTTTTTTCATCTACGCATGGTTTAGGCGATGCTCCTTCTAATGCAAAAAAGTTTAAAGCGCTTTTGCAGAAACAAAATCAGGAACAAAAAATTAAGTTTTCTGTAGTTGGTTTTGGTTCTAAATCGTATCCGGATTTCTGCGGATTTGCCATTAAAATTGATAAACTTTTAGCAAAACAAAGCTGGGCAGAACGTTTTTTAAAATTACAAACCGTGAATGATAAATCGGCAGTTGAGTTTGTCGAATGGGTAAAATTATGGAGTGATAAAGCTGAAATTCCGCTTGCCACTACTCCATCTTTATACAATCATGTTCCGAAAGGTTTACAGAAATTAATGGTATTGGATAAAACGCCAATTTCGGATACTGAACATACTTTTATTTTAACATTACGTGCCAATAGCAGAACTAAATTTGCTTCGGGCGATTTGCTGGCTATTTATCCCGCGAATGATTCGAGAGAAAGACTTTATTCCATTGGAAATCATTCAGGAAATGTCCAACTGGTTGTAAAACTACATCCAAAAGGATTGGGTTCAGGTTTTTTAAATAATTTAGAAATTGGAGACACAATTAAAGCCAGAATTATCAATAATAAAGCTTTTCATTTTCCGAAGAAAGCTTCAAAAGTGGCTTTTATTTCTAATGGAACCGGAATTGCGCCTTTTCTGGGAATGATTGAACAAAATAAGCTTAAAAAGGAAATTCATCTTTACAGTGGTTTTAGAATGGAAACCCCTACCCTTTCTGCTTATAAAAAGTTTGCCCGAATCATGATTCAGAAAGAGCATCTTGAGAATTTTAACGTGGCCTTATCCCGAGAAGAACAACGCATTTATGTAATGGATTTGATACGAAGAGATACTGCCTTTTTTATTGATTTATTGAAAAATGATGGTGTTATTATGATTTGTGGTTCTCTCGCAATGCAAAAAGATGTTGAAACAATCCTTAATGAATTATGTATTGAAAACGGAACAAAATGCCTTCTGGATTATAAAGAGAATGGACAATTATTAACCGATTGTTATTAGAATTTTAGATTGTAGATTGTAGATTTTAGATTGTAGATTTTAGATTGGAGATTTTGGATTGGAATTTTGATTTTGGAATTTATAAATCCCGTAGGGATTGTATATCGGTAGCCATCATTTATTCGTTCCAAAATAAAACCCATCGGGGTTTCACTTATTGTCTCGATGAATTTTTATTAAATTCCTTAAAAAAAATTTTATGCATAAATTGTCCTATAAAATTTTATTTGTTTTTGTAATTAGCTTTTGTTTATCAGCACATTCGCAAATATTACGAAAAAGAACTACCCTGCTTATGGGCGGACGTTTTGATATTAACATTGTTGCCCAAGATTCACTAACTGCCGAACAAAGTATTAATGAAATCATTACAGAAATTATCCGAATTGAAAATTTAATTTCAGACTGGAAACCGGATTCTCAAGTTTCTCAAGTAAACCAAAATGCCGGAATTAAACCGATAAAAGTCGATAGTGAAGTTTTTGAACTTACTCAAAGAGCCATAAAATTATCTGAAATAACAAAAGGTGGTTTTGACATAAGTTTTGCCGCAATGGACAGAATCTGGAAGTTTGACGGATCAATGACCGAAATGCCTTCGGCGGAAGCCATAAAAAAATCGGTTGAAAAAGTAGGCTATAAAAATATCATTCTCGACAGCGTTCAATCGACAATTTTTCTAAAATTAAAAGGAATGAAAATTGGTTTTGGCGCTCTGGGCGAAGGTTACGCAACCGATAAATGTCGTACCATGATGATTACAAAAGGAATTCAAGCCGGAATTATAAACGGTTCCGGAGATATGAGTACCTGGGGAAAACAACCTAACGGACAGCCTTGGAAAATAGGAATTACAAATCCGTTTAAACCTGAAAAAATTTTGGCAGTTGTTCCACTAAATCAAGGAGCTGTGACAACATCCGGCAGTTATGAAAAATTTGTTGTTTTTAACGGAAAACGATATTCGCACATCATAAATCCCGCAACCGGATATCCTGCAACCGGTTTATGCAGCGTTACGGTTTTTGGTCCCAACGCTGAAACTGCGAACGGATTAAGCACTTCCTTAATGGTTTTAGGCCAAAAAGAAGGTTTGCTTTTACTTCAAAAATTTACTGAATATAGCTGTGTAATGATTACTGATAATGGAAAAGTGATTAAGTCTAAAAATTTTATTTATAAGTTATAACTAAAATCAATGTGCTTTTTTAGCTCTCATTTTCGAAATCAAAATCAGTATAATTGATAAAATCACAAATGCTATTAAAACAAAAAGACCGTTTCTAATGGCTGTTTTAAAACCTAATTTAGTAACATCGATAAAAGGATACGGATAAAAATTAGTTGCGATTCCGTGAAATAACGTAAAAATTATATAGATAACCGGATAAATCAGCCAAAGCAAAATAATCCTATAAGAGATTTTTTCGGGGCTGATAAAAAACAGCCAGTAAATAAAAAATAAAACAGGCACAATGCTATGGAAAATTTCACTTACAATACGATGCTGTCCTTCTAAATTTACTATAGAACGAAGCAGTAAATTAAAAACAATTCCAACAATCAGAATATAAACTGTAACAGCCGTAATGGTGGTACATTTTGAGAAAAAAGAATTGATTTTGAATTTTCTGCCAAATAGCAATACTGCAGTACAAATGAAAACAATAGTGTTTGTTGTAATGGTAAAGAAACTAAAAAAGCGAACTGCAGCGCTGAAAAACGAAAATGCTGATCCGTTTAATAATAAATAAAACTGCATTGGCAATGCGTATAATTCTAAAGCAAAAATTATAGCCGGCAAAATTTGTCTTTTCGTGATATTTTCTTTTTCCATATTTTACTTAAAGTCAGAATACTAAAGTAAAAATTTTATTTAAAAAAATAAGTAAACCATATAAGTTATATAAGTTCAATTAAGCGAAAACTTAAATTACTTATATAACTTATATGGTTTAAAAAATCTTTGTGGATCTGTGACTTTGTGAGATTTGATTCACTTTAACTTCAATTGCAGAAGGCTGTAAATTAGAAGTCGTCGCTTTCAACTGAACATTGTCTTTCTTTCCATTCGATTGAATAATCACAACACATTTTCCATTAAACAACTTACAAGAATTTGCTTTAAACGACTCTAAATTGGCTTGATATCCATTATCAACTCCGACTAATTTTCCTCCACCTGTTACTTCAAAATTGATTAAATCCATGGCGTTTGGCACTAAGTTTCCGTCTTTGTCAAGCATTGAAACCGTAATGTAAACCAAATCGTAAGTATCATTTTTGATAGACGTTTTATCCCCTTTTAAATCTATTTTAGAAGCTTGTCCTGCTGTATGAATTTCTTTTTCTAAAACCACTTTTCCGTTCTTTCTGGAAACGGCTTTTAAAGTTCCTGGCTCAAACTTCACTTTCCATTCAATATGCAAATCATCATTTTGTTTTGATTTTTTGCCAAGCGATTTTCCGTTTAAGAATAATTCTACTTCATCGGCATTATTGTAATACGCCCAAACATTAATTTCCTGATCTTTTGTCCAGTTCCAATGCGGTAAAATATGCAGAACTGTTTTCTTCGACCATTCGCTTTGGTACATATAATACACATCTTTTGGAAGTCCAGCTAAATCGACGATTCCGAAATACGAACTTCTTGCAGGATATGGATACGGATCAGGTTCTCCGATATAATCAAAACCTGTCCAGATAAAAGTTCCCGCCATGAAATCCTGACTTTTAATTGTTTTCCAGTTTTCTTCGTGTGTAGCGCCCCAATATGATTTTACCTGATCGTAAGCCGAAACGGTCCAATCTGCATTTCCGTCAAACGGAGCACCGTGTTTTGTTGGCCAAGCTTTAATATTATCCGATTGATCATAATGTCCGCGCGTTTCTAAAGCTGAAACACTTTCTGAAGCTAATATTTTCTGTCCTTTAAATTTAGTTGGAAAATCTTTATAATCTTCATGTTTGTAATTGAAACCTAAAAGATCTAAAGCTCCAGATTGGTAAATAAAATTCTTCTCGATTACATTTTCGGTCAAAGCAGAAGTTACAGGACGCGTTACGTCTAAAGATTTTACAATTTTCGCCAATTCTCTTGTAATCGCAATTCCAGTCGAATCAAACTGTTCTCTGATTTCGTTCCCTATACTCCACATCATCACCGACGGATGATTGCGATCTCTTTTGATAAAATCTTCTAAATCTTGTTTGTGCCAAGCATCCCAATCTTTGTGGTAATCGTTGGTTACTTTTTTCTTTTTCCAAACGTCAAAAGCTTCGTCCTGAACAATGAATCCCATTTCGTCACACAATTGCATCATTTCCAAAGAATGTGGATTATGAGACATTCTAATAGCGTTTGCTCCCATTTCTTTCATCAAAGTCAGTTTTCTTCTAACGGCATGAATGTTTTCTACCGCTCCTAAAGCACCATTATCATGATGCAGACAAACTCCGTAAATCTTGGTTGGAACACCATTTAATGAAAAACCTTTTTCTGAATCGAAATTAAAATATCTAAATCCAAGCGGTGTTTCATAATTATCAACCAATTTCGATTTCTCGTAAACTTTAGTAATAACTTTATACAAATACGGATTTTCTGTATTCCATAATTTTTGCTGTTTTATTTCTAAATTATGAATCTTTTTCTCAGACGTTTTAGCTCCGATTTTTTCTATTGAAGTAAAATTGGCAACTTCTTTATTTTCTGCATTTACAATCGAAGTAACGAGCTTAAATTCTTTAACAGAAACATTATCATTATCAATGGTAACTTCTAAATGTATTTTTGATTTTTCTGCTGAAACTTCTGGCGTAGTAACAAAAGTTCCCCATTTTCCAACGTGCAGTTTTTCGCTCGCAATTAATCTTACATTTCTATAAATCCCAGAACCCGTGTACCATCTCGAATTAGGCTGAGAATCATTATCTACTTTTAAAGCAATAACATTTTCTTTTCCAAAGCTCAAATATTGAGACAAATCATATCCAAAAGAAATATAACCATTTGGACGAATGCCTACTGATTTTCCATTGATAAAAACTTCACTATTCTTAAAAACACCATCAAATTCAATTGAGACTGTTTTGTTTTTCCAATTCGCAGGAATAGTAAATGTTTTACGATACCAGCCTTTTCCAGCCGGTAAAAATCCCTGTGCTTGTTTGGTTTTAGCATCTTTATCAAAAGCGCCTTCGATACTCCAATCGTGCGGTAATTGTAGCGTTCTCCAATCAGAAACATTGAATTTGGCATTTATTGCTTCAGGATAATCTCCTAATTTAAAGTTCCAGTTTTTGTTGAAGTCTTCTACAATTCTGACTTGTTTTTGTGCAAAAATTGAAACTGAAAGCATGATTGCAAATGCAAGCGTAATTTTCTTAACCATATTTTTATTTTTTCTCTCGCAAAGACGCAAAAGCGCAAAGTTTTTTTTTCTGAACCATATAAGCAATATAAGTTCATTTAAAACAAAACTTAAATTATCTTATATTGCTTATATGGTTTAATTTCCTTTGCGACTCTGCGTCTTTGCGAGATTATTTTTATTTACTGAAATTCGAAATTATCCAACATTAACCCCTTCAAATCATCGCCTTCCAACGTAATTTTATACGTTCCTGCATTAATATATCCTCCCGAAGTTGTATTTAAAATCTTCCATTTTTCAGGCGATGGGAAAAATTCAATCGTATCATTTCGCATTAAAATTCCGTACGCATCTTCCATTTTGAACTTCACTTTTAAAGGTGTTTCGTTTCGATTCATAAAACGGAAACGCATTAAATAAATTCCCGCAACGCCCGGTTTTACTTCAAACTCGATGCTATTATTTGTCTTTTTAGTGAACTCAATATAATCCGCTTTTTTGAAATTTCCTTTTTCGATTCCCGCTCCAGTTGTTTTTGTTTTTTCAGCTTCGATGATTACGACAGGTCTCGAATCGTCTTTTTCGCCCATGTCGTAAGTTGGAACGACCACAATGGTAGAGATTGTTTCTCCATTATCAAAAAGAACCTTCTCGCCTTTATTTACTTTTTTAGTAAAAACCTCAAATAAAATTCCGTTGCTGTTTTTCGCTTTTTCCTCTATCTTTTTATAATCCAAAAGTCCGTTTACTGTTTTTATTTTACTGTCAACTAAAACATAAATCGTCGATTCTTCTTTTGCTGTAAATGAACCTTTATTTTTTGAATTAATTGAAAACTGTAAATAATCTGCTCCAAAAACTTCTGAAGGCAATTCGGTAAAACTCACTTCTGAATCAACATATTGCTTCGAATTAATATCTAACCAAGAAGCTATTTTAAAGTCTTTAGAATCTAAACTCACATGCTGAATATTGCTTGGAGATTCTGTAACAGGTTTACTGTTTTTATCTTTCGTAGCAATCGCAATCGCAGAAATAATCGCCTGCGAAGCTTTTACATTTGGAAATGAAATTACAATTTTTCCGTTTACGCTTTTTACTACGAACGTTTTCTTTAAAGCGTTGTCATGTCCTGCTTCTGACCAAATATCAAAATCTTTTAAAACTACATTTTCATTAATGGCAACATCAAACAAACGCCAGCCTTTGCAATCCATTCCGCCTCCAGTTCCGTACCAAGGTTCTGTGAAATAAAGTTCTACTAAATATTCGCCGTCTGGAGCAGGAAATTCGTAACGCAATTTATCAACACCATATCTAAAACTTTGAAACAACTCAGGATCTTTTGTGCCGTTTATTGGATCGAAAGTTTTTCTTTGGCTGGCAAAAAAGTCTGGAAGTTTCTCAAAATTATCGGTCCATGATAATGAACCCCAAGTATTTTGTCCGCTTTTATGCCTGTCTGTCGACCAAATATTTCCTGAACTATCTGTCAATTCAGAACCTCCGCAGTTAACTCTATAAAGATAATTGTAACTTTTATTCGGTTTTAAAATATCGTTTTTATCCGCAACTAAAGTTTCAAAATTGGGTGCTTTAGGCAAATTATTTAAAACAATATAATCTTTTGCAACTACTTTTCCGTTTACATAACCAACGGCATATAAAACATTATACTGAATATTGACATTATTGAATTGAAAATGCTGTCCGATTCCCGGATTTTTTAATTTTCCAAGTGAAACTTTATTGACGTCATTAAACAATTCCACTTCATCACAATTGGAATAAATATCGATTCCGTTTTGGATTCCCGGTTTTTCCCAACGGCTTGGCCAAGTGTGCGAAACGATATAAACCATCGGATTGGTTTTGTTCGAAACATAATTCGCCCGATACATATAAAAAGCATCCAAAGGTTCACCCCAAATCGTAAAAAGTCCTTTGTAATTTACTGGACCAACTTTGTCAATATCTCTAAATCCTTCGCCATTCTGCACTCTTCCCGGATTTTCGTGCGAAGCAAAAAGCCAGTTGAATTGTCCCGCAATTTTATCTTTTACCGATTCGGCTTCTCTAACTTTAATTTCCATTAATTGAGAAAAACGGTTTTCGCTTAAAGTCCCTTTTTGATCAAACTCGCCCTCGGTATGTAAATCGGCTGAACGCCACGCGCCATATTCTCCGTTTAATAACTGCGTTGTCATTTCTAAATGATACTTCAACGGATCTCCACCGTAAGTTCCCGACCAGTTTTGAACCACATTCCAATCGGTTCCTTCTCCACCATTACAAGTCGTTACAATTCTTTGCGAAGCTGATAACGGATCCATTTCGCGGATAGTCTGCGTGCATTCTTCAGCAAATTCTTTTGGAATCGTACTTTCGTTCTGCAATCCCCACATTACTACAGACGGACTGTTTCTGCGTTCTTTAATCCATTCTCTTAATAATGTTTTAAAGTTTTCTTTGAATTCTGGCGTATCATACCAAATATGTGCAGAAAACTGACTCCAAAATAAAATTCCGTTTTCGTCCAATTCTTTTTGATATAATAAATTATGAGGCTGATGTGCTTCTCTAAAAGCATTAAATCCGCCTGCTTTGATTTGCCCAATTCTGGAATGAATCATTTCATCTGAAAACGAATGACTTTTTCCAATTAAATGTTCGTATTCACAAACGCCATTTATAAAAACCAGTTCGTCATTTATGAAAAAACGATTATCTTTTCCGTCACGGCTAACCGGCCAGCTCACCCAACGAATTCCGTACGTCGTTGTTAATTGATCAATTACTTTTCCATTTTCGTAAATTGAAGTAACCAATTTATACAAATACGGATTAGATGGCGACCATAATTTCGGATTTTGAATCTCAGGAAGTATCTGCGCTATTTCTTTTGTTTCTCCAGAATTGATTTTGTTATCGATTTTTATAATAGCAACTTTCTTTCCTGAAGCATCTAGAAGAATATTTTCAATTGTTAAATTTCTTTGTGAAGTGCCGTAATTCTTGATTTCTGTAGTTGTATGAAGAATAGCCTTTCGCTTAGAAACTGATTTATCATTCCAGATATGAACGCCAAAAGGCTGAATTCTGACATCGTTTGTAATTATTAAAGAAACTGGCCTGAAAATACCCATTGGCTGAGAACCTTCCGAAAATCCCCATTCGCCAGAACAGCCACCGCAAACCCAAGGTAAATCGGCTATAAATGACGGATGTGAAGCTTTTACTAAAATGATATTTTCTTTGTCAAAAGAAACGGCTTTTGTAATGTCTAATGTAAAAGTCGTGCGTCCGCCTTTGTGTTCTCCAACTTTTTTGCCATTTACCCAAACAGTAGCGTACGAACTTACACCTTCGAAATAAAGAAAATGCTGTTTTAAGCTGTCTTTCTTATCGAGTTTTAGTGTCTTTTTGTACCAAGCAGTGCCGTGTAAATTTCCATGTTTTGTTCTTCTAAAACCATAATACTGATCCCAATTGTGAGGCACACTAACCTTCTGCCAATCAGAATCAGTTTTTGGATGGTCTACAAACCTCTCTTCCTGCACCGGAAGATTTTCCAACATTATGGTTTCCCAAGATGAATTCAGCGAAATCTCTTTACGAAACTTCCCTGAATCTTTGCTCTGACTCCAAACAGAGCAAAGACTTGAGAAAAAACAAAAAATAAAAAAAACTATTCTATTCATATTTTCTTATTAAACCATATAAGTAATATAAGGTTATTAAAGTTTTTATTTCACTCAACTTTTTGTCATTTCGACGTAAGGAGAAATCACACTAGTAACTCGACAAAGATTGACGAAATTTCGAGACGGAATTTCTAGTGTGATTTCTCGTTCCTCGAAATGACAAACTATGCGGAGTTACTTGCGGAGATCCCTCGTTCCTCGGGGATGACAAGATTGTGTTTATATTTTCAATTAAAACTAACAGATTTTAAAAACATGTTAGGTCTAAATTAACAACGAGTTCGCGTGAGGGATTGAGGCGGTATCCTTTTATGTAGCGGAGCGGAATAAAAGATATAGCCGAAAGCCCGACCCGGAGGGGCACGCCCAAATTATTCTTAATAAAACAACCAGTCTATCGCTGCTTTTTCTCCTGCATCAATATATCCAACATCACGTGGCGTTATGGTTTGATCTGCGTCGATAAAACCTAAAATCAATACTTTTCCTTTTCCTAAGTCTAATTTATTCTCGCCCGGTTGGAAAGTGTATGTATGAATATTTACACGTGGAAGCTCTTTTAAATTAATAGCACTTGCCAAAATCACTTCGGCCTGACCGTGAGCATTTCCTGCTGCATCAGTTTCTAAACTTGGTGGTAACAAAAATCTTTTTTGATCTGAATTGAAATACCCCACAACTAATTTAACAGCTTTTGTATTTCTAAACTTTGAATGTGTTCCTTTTTCGTTTTGATCGTTTTCTACGAACGAGAATCCTTTGAGATTTTGAAGTTCTGGAGCGATTTTAGTTAATTCAGAAATATCTGTTCCGTACACTTTTGTTCCAGTTTTAACTAAATAAGTTCCCGGTTTTTCGTCGATGAAAGTTACTTCAGCTGTTTTCCAAGGTTTTCCTTCTTTGGTTTCAATTTTACCATCTTTTGATGCTTTTAGCTTTTCTAAATTTCTTTTAAAATTAGCCAACTCACGTTCGTAATGAGGTAACAATTCAGCCCAAGTTTTGTTGTTTCCATCGTCTCCTCCAATCGGAATTCGGCGTTGAGCGGTCTGCATACTATTCGCATAATAATAAGTATCTTTTGTCAAGTTAACCAATAATTCGTAATGCTCGATGCTTTTCTCTAAATGAGGCATTGCTTTGTCTAAATCGCTGATATCGTTTGAATAACTGTATCTTAAAACCAATAAAGCTGCTTTTACTTTTTCTGAAAAGAAATCGGCGAAAGCCTTATAAGCATGCATATCATTTTTAAGACGTGCAAATTCTTCTTTGTCTTTGGTTACGCTCGCTTCAGCTTTATCAATTGCTTCAACTGCTAATCTTCCGTGTTCTGTAATTTCAGCAATAATCTGCGTTGGAAGTTCACCTGAATGCGGTTCTTTGTTCCATTCTTTTTTAGCATATTCTAAAAGCAATTCTCCCGCTGGTCCGCAAGATTCGTGGAATCCTGGATAAACACGCCATTTAGACGGATTTACCAACTGACTTTCGAACATTCCTAACAATAAAGTTTGGCGATTTCCTTCTGTGATTCCGAAACGTCTTAAGGTTTTTGGAGCAATTTCACCTGTTTCTTCGTATGCTTTTAGAATGTTATTTGCTGCTTCTTGAGTTGTTCCGAATTTCGTTGCTAAATCTTTATCCCAGAATTTAACTTCTTCGTTACGATCTCTTTGGCTATCCCAAGCATATCTCGCCCAAGCTTTGTACCAAATCCAGTCACGATCCATTTCTAATAAACGTTCTCCTGATTTCGTTTTATCTGCTGAATATGGCCAATCCCAATACGAAGCCTGTGGATATAAATGCAGTGCATTTGCTCCGTGAACACTGTGCATCGCTTTTACCGTTTTCTGAATAAAATCTGGCGAACCATATCTGAAAGGTTCTAAGTTTGCCAAAATATGAACGTTCTCAATATGAATTGATTTAAGAGCGCTCAACTGTTTGTGCGTTTCTCCCCATGGTCCGCCCGGAGTATAAGTTGTTAAAGATTCACCAGTATATTTACTTTCTGTGTAAAGGTTTTTGTATAACGGAAGTGATTTTTCCATTACCAAAGGCCCGTCTGTATCGTGAGAACGAAGGATAATTGGCGGTTCTTCTGTTTTTCCTAATGCCTGTAAACCGTCACGAACACCCGGAATAATGGTTTTGGTAAACCATTCTACGTCATCATCAACGGTATTGATTGCTTCTCCCAAACAAACCATTAAACCAACGTTTGGGTATTTTTCTATGAAAGCGGCGATAGATTTTCTGGTGTAATCAGATAATAAAGGCGTTATTGGTCTTGAACGATCCTGAGTTTTAATGTTGTAATGCTCTGCAAAAGGTTTAGAAACAAGAATATTATAGAACATCTGAATTACCCAAATTCCTCTTTTATTGGCTTCAACCGTTAAGAATTTATAGATTTCTTCATTTTTTTTAAAATCTTCATCGCTTACTTCTACAGCAAAAGGATATTCTTTTAGTTTCACTAAAGAAGCAAAAGGATGTCCATTCCATAAATACAATGAGTTCATGCGGTTTTCTACCAGCATATCTAAATATTTCACCCACAAAGCTTTATCATAAAACCAAGGAAAAGTTTCTGGTGTATACGGATATTCGTAAACATCACGCCCAGGAAGATAAACTGGTTTCTGCATTCCGATACAAGCGCCTCTCAAAACCATTTCCGGACTGTCATCAATACTAATTTCTGAAGGAAGTTTTCCTGAAGCTTTAATTTTATCTGTTAATTCTAATGCTCCATACAAAGCTCCTGAAGCATCTGTTCCTTCAATATAAATTACATTATTTTGAGTACGAATCTGAAAACCTTCTTTCTTAGTTAATTTGCTGTCGTCAATTTTAGCGCTTTTAGCAGTCTGTTTCCAGAAATCGGTTCCTTTTTCTCCTATTACAATTACTTTATCTTTTGATTTTTTGAATTTATCAGAAGAAGTTACGCTGAAACCTTTTGCTGTAAGCGTTTCTGATAATTTCTCTGCTCCAAATTTTACTCTCGGCGAATTGGCATCACTTACAACTGTGATGTTCTGCGCTGTCGCGAAAGAAATGAAAAAACATAAAAAAAGTAATTGTAAATATTTCATGGTAATATGATTTATTCTTGAAAATGAATTAATCTGCTTGATCTGCTAAATCTGCGAGAGTATTTTTTTCCCGCAGATCTAGCAGATTTAGCAGATATTTTTTTGATTTTAGTTTTGGAAAATGCGTTTTAAATACGTCACATTTGCTCCGTAATTAGCTTTTACATTATGAACTTGTATTACATCACGAGAACGCTCTACAATCAGCCATCCGCTCCATTTCATTTCATCTAATGTTGCTTTGATTTTAAGCATGTCAATCGCGGGGTCGTTTTCTAACCAAAATTGATCAGTATTTGAAGCATGGATCTGCGCTAGATATTTCTTGCCTAAGATTTTTAATTCTGACGAAATATCTCTTTTATTGTCTAAAGCATTCGCAAAATTGAATGAACTTTTAATGTATTTTGAACCGACTTCGTCTAAAAGTTTTTTCTCTTCTGTCGCGTCCAAAGAAGTTTCAATTGCAATTACACCACCAATTTTCCCGACTTCTTTTCCTGCCCATTGTAATCTTTTAATTACTTCTGGACGCAATTCCGGATTTTTAACTAAATCGGTCTGAGTTCCTAATGGAAGATATGCCACTTTTACTTTCATGTTTTTCATCGCCTGAATACAATCCGTAATCATGGGCGTGATTTCTCTCGTAGCAAAAGATTGTGCATAAAATCCAGACATCGCAATCGAACTGATTCCAACGCCAGTTTCTTTTGATTTATCTAAGAATTTTTGTCTTTCGACTGGGTCGCCCAATTTGCTGTCAAAAGTTGGGCGGTTTCCTAAACCTCCCATATCGAGTTCGATCCCGTCTGCTTTGATTTCAGATGCTAACCCAAAAGCACCTAATTTTTGTCTTTTCAAAATCATCCAGTCGCAAACCGCAACTTTATATTTTTGTTTTTTGTTTGAAGACTGAGCTGTTGCACAGCTATTGAATGTTGTTGCTACAAGAATAAGTATTGCAACAATTAAGTTTTTATTTAGCTTCATGTTAATTGGTTTTACCATTAAGGCATTAAGGAAATTAAGCTTCAATACTTTTAATAATTATCATTAGAAGATGAAGAAAATTAAGCTTAATGTTCTTTTTAAAAGAATAAATAGATACAGCAACTTAACTTTCTTAATCTCTTAATTGTTCAATTTATTTTACTCTTCTTCCGCTTTTACTGCTGTAACAACTTTTCCTTCTTCACCTGGCCAGATTCCGTTTTTAATTGGAAGTGCCACTAATTTACTTGGATCAACTTTTACATATTTCAGTTTTTCTCTTCTCCAAGTGTAAACAATATGAACCATACCGTCTGAACTTTGAATCATTGAAGGATAAGAATATTGACTGATTTTTGAATCTTCTAAAACCAAAGCGGCATTCCAATGAATTCCATCTTTAGAAACCGAAACATTCAAAGGCGTTCTTGGTCCTTTTGCTTCTTTTCCTGGAGGCAAAACGTGATTGTAAACCAGTAAATGCCTGCCGTCTTTAAGTGTAACAGCATCTGTTCCTGAGTTGTTATTTGGTAATCCGATTAACTCTACGTCCGACCAAGTTTTTCCGTTGTCTTTTGAAAATGTACTGAAAATTGCTCTGTTTCTGGTTCTTCCAATTGCCTGAATACTTCCGTCCTTATGAAACAAAATACTTGGCTGAATCGCATTGATTTTTTGTTTTCCTCTTGGAAGCGTGTCTCCCATTACCCAAGTTTTTCCGAAATCTGGAGTAGATTCCATGCGTAATCTCCAACCATCACCTTCGATACTTGACGGACATAATAGAGTTCCGTTGCTTAATAAAACTGGTTTATTTTTGATTGGTCCTAAGAAACCATCTGGCATTTTTTGAGCCTCAGACCAAGTTTTTCCGCCATCAGATGAAGTTCTGATTACGCCCCACCATTCTGATGGTTTTGGTCCTATTTTGTAGAATAACATTAAATCGCCACCTGGAATCTGATATAAAACAGGGTTCCAAGTTGGTAATCTTGGGCCTTCTTTCATGACACCATCTGCAACTTTTACACCTTCATTCCAAGTATCACTTTCTTTGGGTTTGATAGCTACGTAAATGCAAACATCAGGATGTCTTTCGTGAGTTCCTCCAAACCATGAGGCAACTAAATCACCATTTGTAGCTTCGACAATTGTAACGGCGTGGCAAGACGGATAAGGCGCTTTATCGTAAATAAACTGATCTACTAAAATTCCTTCTTTCCAAGTCTTTTTCTCTAAAGCCGATTTACAACTTCCTAAAAGGAAAAGTCCAAACAAGACAAATGCTAATTTTGTTATCTTCATTCTTAATTAAATTATGAATTATTTTTTCTGACTATAAATACATACCTAACATTTTTTTAGGTAAAAATATTTAATAAGTGTAAAAATAACACCAAAAAATTAACAATGTATCCTGTACTGTCCCGAATTATTAAAAATGCAGATTATTTAACGCTAATAGCAAAATTTCCTGACGAAAGTGTGACAATTGTTTGATTTTTTTCTACCGAATAAGTGTAAGAAGTCTTATCCAGCTTCTGTTTATTGATTGAAATGGCTGAAACATTAGTGGCAGGAAGATACACAATTGCAGAAGTATTAGCCGGAATAGTAATATTCCAAACCAATGCTTTTTTATCTTTTTTCCAATCGCTTTTAATTGTTCCGTAAATTGATTCGTATGACGCATTTACGTAAGTCAATCCTGCATTAAAATCTGGTTTCATAATAATTTGTTTAAAACCAGGAGTTTCAGGGTTGCTTTTAATTCCTGCCATATTTTCGTAATACCAAATCAATAAATCGCCTAAAAGCATGACGTGATTTTGCGAATTCATTGCAGGATCTGCCGTGTTTCCATTCCAAAGTTCCCAGATTGTTGTAGCGCCATTTTCGACCATATACCCCCAACTTGGATATGTTTTATTTGATGCCAGTTTGAAAGCCAAATCGCCACGACCAAAATTAGTCAGCGTTCGCATTAAAAACTGAGTTCCGATTACTCCTGTACTTACGTGACCATTTTTAGTCACTTCAACTTCATGTACCAGATTTTCGAAAACCTTTTGTTTTAATTCTTCTGGAACCATTCCGAAAGTCAAAGGCAATAAATTGGCCGTTACGGTATTATTCGCGTAGCTGTTTTTTGATGCATTGAAATATTTAGCATTGAATGCTTTTTTAATTCTTGAAGCTAATTCATCATAATGTTTAATGTCATTTTGTGCATTCGCGATTACCGCAAACTTTTTCATGATATTTAAAAGCTGATAATAAAACGCACTCGAAATCAATTCGCCATCCGTTAAACGAGAAGGATCTTTGGAACGAATTAATTCCAAAGATTCTGGCGGAACGCACCAATCGCCATATTTGTCTTTGGTCATAATATCATCAACCAAATAGTTTTCTTCCATATAATCCATCCATTTTTTCATATATGGATATTGTTTTTCTACCACTTTTGTATCTCCAAATTGCTGATATAACATATCTGCAACTGTAATATACGTTCCCGGCCAAGTTACATTATCGCCGTAATAACGCCAAAAAGCTGGTGCCACATCTGGAATTCCACCATCAATAGTTTGTGAGTTTTTAATATCGTCTAACCATTTCGCATATAAAGTCTGATTATCAAATAAGAAACTTTCTCCGTAAGCTCCTGTTGTTCTATCTCCTAACCAAGGCTGACGTTCATTTCTTTGCGGACAATCAATTGGCATTCCTTTATAATTTCCGCTGATTCCCCACCATGCATTCTTAAAAATCTGATTTATGATTGGGTTTGAAGAATCGAAAGTTCCTGTGGTCTGAATATCATCATAAACGACTTTTCCAACAAAATTTTCTAAAGCTGGTTTTGTTTTAAATCCTGAGATTTCCACAAATCTGAATCCGTGAAAAATAAAACGAGGTTCCCAAACTTCTTCGCCTTCGCCTTTTAACGTATAAATATCAGTTGTTTTCGCATCACGAAGATTGGCAATATACAACGAACCATCTGGTTGTAACGATTCAGCAAATTTCATCGCGATTTTGTCGCCAGCGTTCCCTTTTACTTTCAACTGTAACCAGCCCACCATATTTTGCCCCATATCCAAGATATAAGTTCCTTTTGGCGTTTGTTTGATTGAAATCGGTTTTACTTCGCGTTTAATCTTCATATTCGCCGACATCTGTCCTTCATAGAATCCTCCCGGTTCTTGAACGTATCTGGCGTTTATCCAGTTTTTATCATCAAAATTGGTCGTGCTCCAGCCTTTCATTTCCTTGCGGGCGTCATATTCTTCGCCATCGTATTCATTGTTAGCCAAAATCGGGCCGTCGGTTGTTAGTTTCCAAGTATCATCAGTTCTGATAACGTCTTTGCTTCCATCGGTATATTCTACAAATAATTGCAGAGCCATTTTCGGCAAACCAAATGACTTGATTTTATAGGGTTTATAGTCTTGGCGCATAGCAAAAAATCGTCCGTTTCCTAAAATCGTTCCCAGCATGTTTTTACCTTCTTTCAATTGCGAAGTCACATCAAAAACATTGTATTTTATATTTTTGGTATAATCGGTAGGAACAGGTGCTAAAACTTGATCACCAATTTTATTTCCATTAATGTACAACTCGTACAAGCCCATTCCCATAATATAAACTTTGGCGCTTTTGACTTGTTTTTTCAGGTTGATTTCTTTTCGCAGATAACGTGCTGACAATTTTGAATACTGCGAAATGCTGTCATCTTTCGACAATTTTTCATAACCAATCCAACGTGTCGATTTCCAATCTGCATAAGTCAAAATTCCGATGCTGAAATGTGCCGTTTCTTTTGATTGAACTTCGCCTTTATTCGTAAAAACCGTTACTTTCCAATAAACATCTTGTCGGTCTTTTAGTTTTTTTCCGTTATAAATCACATTGATAGAAGCGTCACTTTGAACTTTTCCGCTATCCCATAAATCTCCGTTTCCTGCACTTAATTTCTCTAAACTTGATGAAGCAGTAATCTGATATGAAGTTTGTTTTACATCATTAATAACAGCTTTTATTTTCCAGCTCAATCTCGGCTGTAAAACATCAATTCCTTCCGGATTGGTCAGCATTTCGCATTTTAAATCACTTACACTGATTTTGTTTTGGGCTTTCGCCGAAATGGTGAAAAGTAAAATTATTAAGGTAAGATGTAAAAAAAACTTTTTCATGATTTTATTTTCAGTCCCAGAGGGACGATATATTTATAGATTTTATAATCGTATTTCCTTAAGCCCCAGAGGGGCGACATAATTTTCTAAAGGTATCGCTCCGCTGGAGCTTTTTATCTTTTGGGTGTATATTTTGCTATAAATATTATGCTTCTCCGAAGCATTGAAACATCTATTCAGAAACCAACTTCTCCAATCTCTCAGAAACCGCAATTTCTTTTCCGTTTTTAAAGATTCTAAAACCTTTCCCTTTTTTATATTTTTCTCCAGTTTTATCCCAAAGAATGGTAATAATATTGCCGTGATACAGGACATTATCCAAACAAAACCAATCCCATTTTTCTTGTGGAATCAACGGATTTACTTCAATCTTTTCATCAGCTCTCGGACGTAAACCAACCAAGCCAGTAATCACTAAATCATTGAAAGTTGAATGATTATAATAACGGCTTCTTTCCCTGTCGCCCATTAACCAATAACCCGTTGTTTCGTCCAAATATTCACCAAGATAAGGTTTCCCTCTGTAATATTGCGACTGAACGTATAATTCCATTTGTTTGAAATAATCAGGTTTTGCTACATAATTCTGATTGTAATTATTCAGAACATTCGCCAAAGCAGTTAATGTCTGCGAACTTGCAAATGGCCAGATCGCACCATCCCATTCGCAGGTTCCTGTTCCGTGTGTTCTAAAACGCGGACTTCTTCTTTCCGCCGTTGTTAAACCAAACGGAGCCGAAAATCCTTTTTCATCTTTAATTTGCTCCCAAGCTTTTTCAAAACCTTTATTTTGCTCCGGCAGATTAAAATACCACGGAATAAATCCGATGGCTTCTCGAACCTGCGCCAAAGTATCTTTTTCTGTAAAGGTCTCAAAAAATTCGCTTTTCTGATTCCATAATTTCGTTTCCACTAATTTTTGCAGAACATCAGCTTTAGCTTTGAATTTTGCTTCAACATCTTTATCGCCTTTCATTTCTGCCATTTTAGAAATCGCCACAGCATTTCCGTACATATAACTGTTAATCGTTGGTCTTGCATTTTGCACTTTTCGCCCGCCACTTAAGGATTCTTCCATCCCGTCTTTTACATCATGTTGCCAAAACAATCCATCTTTACGCTGACGGTCTTTTTCCCAAACAGTATAATCGGTAACCATGTCTGGATACAAATCCAATAAGAATTTTTCATCTTTATTCACCAAATAACGATTGTATAAAGCATCGGCTGTCCAACTGCTGAATTTATACAATTTATTCATTGGTTTTCCATCATTTCCTCGATACCAGATTTTCACATCCTGCTCAATATATTTCGGATCATGAACCCATCTGAATTCATTGATATGATGTCCCAAAGCACAACTGATCATATTGTATTTATCGGCATACGAACGGTCTACCAAAAACTCTGTGATCGCAAATCCTTGTGGTGTATTCTTAATATGTTTTCGAACGCTCCACCATCTGAAATAATAGATTTCCTCAAAATTCTGCTGTGGACATTCAAACAACGGAATATTATTTTCCATCCACGCCCAAGCACTGTCATTTGGAATCGCAAACTTCAAATTTTCATCTTCCATCGTATTGAAATAATCAACATAATGTTTGAAGTTTTTTTCTTTTAAAATAACCGCTTTTCCTTTTTGAGAATGTCCTGCACCAGATTTGCAACCGCTACTTATAGAAGCAATTACAATTGAAAGTGTTATTATTTTATGTTTGAAATTTTTTAGCATCTTTTTAAATTCTGATTTTTTTTCTTTTCTCATCGTTTTGTCATTCTGAGGAACGAAGAATCCTCGCAAGTAACTCCACAATCTTTGTCGATTTTGCAACGAAGATTCTTCGTTCCTCAGAATGACAAATAGGACGTTTTACTAATCGCAATTAATTCCCAGTAAAAGTATACGTCTGCCCTGCTTTCATATTCACATCGTAAATATTGTATGTTGGCAATTGAACTTTAGGCAATTTTGCTTCATTAGAAATAATCGGTTTCTTCACTTCCACATCATAAAACAACGGGTTTAAATTTTTCCCTTTTGTTTTTTTGATTGAAGAACCTTTTAGAGTGTTCTCTACTTTCAATCGGCAATTTCCACCAATTTTTGAATAGATTTTAAGCGTTGAAACTTTATTATTTTTCCAGGTCATATCAATTACAAAACCACCTCTTGCAACCAAACCTTTTATGCTTCCGTCTTTCCAGACAGTTGGTAAAGCTGGCAATAAATGAATAGCATCTTCCTGACTCTGCATCAGCATTTCGGCAAAACCGGCAGTACATCCAAAGTTACCGTCAATTTGAAATGGCTGATGTGCATCTAACATATTTGGATACGTTCCGCCACCTTTTCTTTGATCTGCTGTTACCAAATGCAATTGATCCTGAATCAGTTTATACGCATGATTTCCGTCTAATAATCTCGCCCATAAATTCACTTTCCACCCCATTGACCAGCCTGTAGATTCGTCTGTTCTGTAAATCAGGGATTGTTTTGCTGCTTCAAATAATTCAGGCGTTTTAATTGGCGAAATCTGATTACTTGGATACAATCCGTACAAATGCGAAACGTGTCTATGATTGTCTTTTGGATTGTCCCAATCGTCCTGCCATTCCTGCAACTGATTGTGTTTACCCACTTTCATTGGAGGCATTTTTGCCAAAGCCTCGCTTACTTTTTTCACATAAATAGCATCTGGCGAAACCAAAGCCGAAGCCTCAATTACATGCGCAAACAAATCAAAAACCAGCTGATTGTCCATTGTCGTTCCCGATGCAATCGTTGCTTTTCCAGTTCCGCCTGCGTGTGTATTTTCAGGAGAACTTGACGGCACAACCACTAAATATTTTGTATTTGGATCAATTACCATAAAATCCAAAAAGAAATCGGCAGCGCCTTTCATGATTGGATAAATTTCTGCTAAATATTTTTTATCCCCAGTATATAAATATCTTTCCCATAAATCCTGACAAACCCAAGCACCACCAGTCGGCCACATTCCTGAAGCAGCTGAATCTACCGGAGCGGTTACACGCCAAATATCGGTATTGTGGTGTAAAACCCATCCGCTGGCATTGTACATTGTTTTTGCCGTTTCTGCGCCTGTCACAGCTAACTCTTTTGCCATTTGCACAAATGGCTCGTGCATTTCCTGCAAATTGGTTACTTGTGCCGGCCAGTAATTCATTTCGGCATTGATGTTTGTCGTGTATTTACTATCCCAGGGTGGTGTTACCATATCGTTCCAAATTCCTTGTAAATTGGCTGGCTGTCCGCCTGGTTGTGAACTCGAAATTAAAAGATAACGCCCAAACTGGAAATACAACGAAGCTAATTGCGGATCAAATTGTTTCGAAAAATCCCTGATTCTTTCGTTTGTTGGTTTCTTTGTCAATTCGTTTGAACCTAAATCTAAGGCAAGTCTGTTGAAGAATTTTTGGTAATAATCAACGTGGGCTTTCTTTATGGTTTCAAAATCTTTTGTTTCCGCTTTCGCTAAATAATCTTTGCTTTTCGCAATTTCATCACCTGAAATATCCTGATAGTTTTTGAAATTGGTAGCAATCGAAATGTATAAAATCACTTCATCTGCTTTGTTGATGCTTAAAACGCCATTGCTGGCATCGATTTGCCCGCCTTTGTTTTTAGCTGTTAATCGGCCTTGAAATTTTACTTTTCCTTTTACGCCTTCAAAATTAGTTCCAACTCCCGAAAGTATTATCTGGTTTCCTTCTGTCGAAGCTACCGTTTTATCAATCGGGCTATTCATGAAAACGTTACAAGTAATCTGTCCAGGCTGACTCGCAGTAAGTTTTACCACAATGACCTGATCTGAAAATGCGGTTAGAATTTCTCTTGTAAATTCAACGCCGTTTACTTTGTATTTTACTTTAGCCGTAGCATTGCTGATGTCTAAATCACGGTAATAATCGGTATATTTTTGATGTCCGTTGAATGAAATATAAACGCTTCCGAAAGTTTGATATGGCATTCCATCATTGGTTTGCGACATGATATCCTGCGTTGCTAGATCCTGCGCTTCATCAAATTTTCCGTCAAAAATTAGCTGACGAACAATTGGTAATGCTTTTATCGATTTAGTGTGTGCATTGCTGTTTGGAGATCCTGCCCAAATGGTTTCTTCGTTCAGTTGCAAACGTTCTACTGCTGGGTCGCCAAAAACCATTGCGCCCAAACGTCCGTTACCTAAAGGCAAAGCTTCGTTCCAGATAGAAGCTGGTTTATCGTACCATAATTTTAGGTCGCTTTGAGCCGTTGCTGTTAAGGAAAAAAGTCCAAAACAGATTGCGGTTATTTTAATTTTTAACTTCATACTTTATCGTTGATGGTTAATAGTTAATTGTTGTTGGTTATTCTCATAAGAGTATATTCCACGATTTCAACAGATCAATTATTAAATTCATATTTCTTTATTTCTTAAACTTCTAATCAAAAATTAAATGTTCTTAAATGACGAGAGTGCGTGAGGGATAGAAGCTGGCTACCGAAGTAGCGCGGATAGCCCGACGCAATTTGAGAAAGGGGGCGAAATGAGCGGTTACAAAAGTGCCCCCTTTTTCAAATTGGGTCACGCCCAAATATCATTTCTTAACTTCATATACTTTCAGATTTTTTTCTCCGAACATTTCATATAATTTGTTGATATCTTTCAGGGCATTTTTCGGCAATTTTTCGCCTTTATCTCCAAAAACAAGTAACTTTTCTTTTGGTTCAATCACACAAGTCGATTCGTCGATTTCGCCTTTGTCGTTCTTGACTTTATCCAAATCTAAATTTAAATATTTCGCCATAAACGGATACAAAGCCATACGTTTTGAGATTCCGAAGTCATGTCCTTCTTTTGCAAAATGGGCATTCTCTACTAAATCTTTCTTTCCGTACAATTCGTATGTTCTTTGGATAAAAGGAAATTCCAGTTCCGGAACCGCCAATGTCCAGTCTTTTCCGTCAGAAACAATCAATTGTGGTTTTGGCGCCATCATTGCAGAGATTTCGGCGTTGTTAGTTCCGTTTCCGCACAAGTGAATTCCACGTCCGCTTTCGCAAGGACAACCGCCTGAGAAATGTGACGAAACCATTACAACCGGAGCCGAAACTTTTACACGATCGTCAACCGCTGCTAAAAACATCGTGTGCGATCCTCCGCCAGAACCACCTGTAACACCAACTCTTGACATATCGGCATTTTTTACGGTTGATAAATAATCCAGTAAACGAATTCCTGTCAGCAACTGTACAGTCGATGCAATGCTGTTTCTATGTGTTTCTTCTGGAAACTGTAATAACGATTCGCCCCACGCAAATAAATCGTAACCAACTACAATTGCGCCGATTTTGGCCATCATGGCACAACGGTACTGCTCGTCTTTTCTGTATCTTCCGTCGCCGAAATGCCCGTCTGGCGTAATAATTACAGCCGATTTTTTATTGAAAGGATACGGTTTATAAATCGATCCTGTGGCATAAACTCCCGGAAGAATTTCCAAAGCAATATTTTCTACACTGTAGTCTTTGTAAATTCTTTTTGGAGTTAAAAGTGGTTTAGACTTCGGCATTGGGGGTGCCTTTTCTAATCCAAATGATGCAATCATACAAGCTTTTAACTCCGTTTTGCGTTTCTCCCATTCTTCTTTGGTCGAATAAAGGCTTTCTAAGTAAAACAAGCGTTCTTTTCCTTTATCTACCGAAACTTTATGGTTTTCATACTTGCGTATGATGTAGGTTCCATCGGGTTGTTTAAAATACATCAATTCAAACGGCGCTAAAATATTAGTCAGCGAAAGTGGCAGATTTCCGGGTTCAATTCTCCAGTCGGCATAGTCGAGTTCTTTTCCCTTTAATAAACCTCTGTCATCGTTGATGGTTACGTTAAAAATAGTCTCGATTTTTTTAAGCGTTTCTGATACTGGCTTTCTAAAATTCGTATCGGAAGTGCTTTGCGCATTGGCAAATGTCAAAGCAAAAATGGAAACTAAGAAGATGTATTTTATTTTTTTCATTTTGATATTGTTGTGTGTTGGGACGCTGATGAGACGGATTCTCTATCGCGAAGACGCAGATCAAAGCGGATTTTTTTATTTTTTTTTAATTGCCTCCAGTTTTAACTGGAGGAAAACATTATTGATTTCTACAATTGGCTTTAGCCTAACTTATTTATTTGGCTAAAGCCCTGTAACCTGTGTTATTTTTTAACCTCCAGTTAAAACTGGAGGCAATTCAATTTTACATTTTATAATAAAATCAAAAATCCGTATAAATCAGCGTCTTCGCGATAGCGAATCCGTTTCATCCGTGTTCCATTATATTGTACATTCTATTGTATAAATTCCTGATCCTAATTCTAAAACAGGCTTTTGCGCTTTTTCATTAAAACCTGCTCCAACTCTTTTATTATCGATTTTTATTTCTGATTTTTTAGCAACTGGCAATTTAATTGTTGCTGTTGTATTTACCGGAATCTGAACGGTCAGAATAAATTTGCCGTCTTTCTTTTCCCAAGAAGAAGCAATTTTTCCGTAAACGGATTGATAGTCCGCTTTCGCGAAAGTCATATCGCCAACCACTTCTGGCTGAATAAAGAAATGTTTGAATCCAGGTTTTTCAGGATCAGACATAATTCCGGCTAAACTCTGATAAAACCATTCTTCAATTTGCCCTAACATAAAGTGATTCCAAGAATTTCCTTTCCTCGGATCCCATTGTTCGGTTAAAGTGGTCAAGCCAAATTTAATCTGAAAACCATAACCCGGCGCATCGTAATGATTGTGCATTCTATACATCGTTTCGTTTTCGCCATTTCTTGCCAATGTTTGAAATAAGTAACGATTTCCAACATCACCTGTTGTCAAACGATCTCCTTTTTCTTTGATATCGGCTAAAAGGCTCTGCATTACCGCATCTTTATATTGCGCTTCTACAATATCCATAAAAATCGGAACAGCGTTGCTAAACTGACTATTGGTACCGTATTTCTTGGTTTCTTCGTTGAAAAACTCTTTGTTGAAAGCTGTTTTAATTTCTGAAGCCAACGTATTGTATTTCTCAAAATCCTCAGTTTTGCCCAATAATTTTCCTGCTTTAGCCGTCAAATACGCTCCATAATAATAGTGCGAAGTGGCAGAAAGCGCAATCGGACTATTTTTAGAATACCCTGCAGGATGTGTTCCGTAATCGTACCAATCGCCTAATCCATGTGAAACGATATTGTTTGTCGCTTTGGTTGCTAAATAATCAACATACTTTTTCATTACTGGATAATATTTTTCTAATAATGAAGCATCTCCATAATATTCATAATACATCCAAGGCAAAATTACGCCTGTTACGCCCCATTCCGGAGAATCGGTAAAATCACCTCCAAAAATGACATATTCTGGAACGATTGTGGGAATTAATCCGTTATCACGTTGTGAATCAGAAATATTCTGCATCGTTGCAGGAAGGAAATTCTGCAAGTTGTAATTGAACATCAAACCTGGGCCATTCAACTGAATTTCTTCCAACCAGCCTAATTTTTCACGTTGCGGACAATCGGTAAAAACACTTTGGAAATTACTTTTTATCGAGTTATTTATCAGTTCATGAGTTTTGTTGAAAATCTCGTTCGAACAAGCAAAACTTCCCGCTTCTCCAGCCGAATTGTAAATAAAATTCGATTTTAAATCAACCAAAGTTGGAAACTCTTTATTCTTATCTTCTTTGTAATTAATGTTTTCTATCTGAACATATTGATAACCGTAGAAACTAAATTTTGGTGTCCATTCTTCCACACCATCACCTTTTAAAGTGTAATCGTAATAATACGGTTTTCCAGATCTTCCTTGCGCGATTGTGCCTTCTTCATTTAATCCTTCAGCAACCCAAACACGAATTGTTTGCCCTCTTTTTCCTTTTACTTTGATGGTTGGAAATCCCGAAAGATTCTGTCCCATATCAAAAACATAGAAATTGGGTTTCAGCTCTTTTACGGTTTTCACCTCGTATTGTTTCTGAATCGTAACTGGAGGTGCTGTCTGTGGTCTAAGAACTCCTTTTGGCGCTTCCTGAACGACTACTTTTTTCCACTCTCTATCTTTGAAACCTTTACGATTCCAGTCTTTTTGTTCTAAATTGGCATTGTAATCTTCTCCTCCAAAAATGCTATTATAAGTAATCGGACTTTTGCTGTATTTCCAAGATCCATCTGACTTTATAATTTCTTCTGAACCGTCATTATACTTGATTTTCATCTTAAAGAATAAAGTCGGCGGACCAAAACTCACGAAGAATTTCGTATATCTTTCTGCAAGTGTATTGTACATTCCGTTTCCTAACAAAACACCAATTACGTTATCGCCTTTTTGAAATTCTTTTGGACTTAATTCGTAAACATTGTAATTAACCGTTTTATCATAATCGGTCCACAAAGGCGCAAATTGACTATTTCCAACTTTTTTCCCATTGATAGTCAATTCGTAATGTCCTAAACCAGAAATATAAACAACGGCTTCTTTGACTGTTTTCTCTATTTCGAAAGGTTTACGAAGCATAATACTTCTGCGCGCCAAAGAATCGGAAGCATTGATAAAGGACATCTTTTTTTCTCTGTTGAAAGTCGCTGTATGATACGTTCTTCCTTCTGGTAAATGACTATCAGCTTTGGTAATGGCACCAATCCAAGTTGGATTTAAATCTGATTCTAGTGAAGCGGTTCTGAATGAAGCAGTTTTACTCCATTTTGAAACTTTTCCTGATTGATTCCAAACTTTAACTTTCCAGAAATATTTGGTTTCGCTTTTTAATGGTTTTCCGCTATAAAGAATATGCAGGTTTTTATCGGAATTTACTCTTCCCGAATTCCAAATATCTCCATCGTCATTATTTAGTTTTTCTTCTGATGAAGCTACTAAAATCAAATAAGCGACTTGTGAGGCATCAGATTCTTTTGAAATCAATTGCCAGCTTAATCTTGGCTGATTTTGAACCACTGCTAACGGGTTTTCTGCCATTTCCGTGGTCAAACGTACTGGCAGAACTTGCGCATTAGAAACTACAGTTCCTAGAAGACAAACGGATAATAATATGCTTTTAAAAAACTTCACTTTGTATATTTTTTTTCGCCACGAATACACGAATTTTCTCTAATTATTCTTTGCGTTTTATTTCTCTAATTTTTACCGAAAGTTTAATTCGATTAATTTATGACAAAAAACACGTATCGATTATAAAAATAATTCGTGAATTCGTGGCTATTTTTCTTTACAACTTTTTAGTTATCAACGATTCGATATTGAATACTGCTTCTGGGATTAATTTTCCGGTTTGAGGCAGGTCGTCGTAATCGTCTGTATCTGGCGCTGTATCTGGATCTGGTGAATGTCTCTGCTCTCCTGTGCGGAACATAATTCGCTCAAAACCATCTGTTGGCGCATAGAATATCTTTGTTGATTCTTTTCCATCGTTTACTTTTATAGTGTACTGACGGTTTTTAGCATCTAATTTAACTGTGATTGTATATGCTTTGTTTGCTTCGTACTTTGTAACCGAACTCAAACGCGCACCATTTTTCACCTTTAATTCTCCATCCGAATCAAAAATTAATCTTACAGAAGGCAAACCTTGTTTGTTTTGGAATTCAACTTGTAATAAACCATGATTATTTTGCTCTGGTTTTACGGTGAAAACGGCTTCCATTTTTGAAGCAAAAGGAATGACTCTTTCGGCACGAGAATAATCAAAATAATCCTGATCTCTTAACGTTAACCATTTTTTACCATCGGCTTTCTTTTCGATTTTGGTTGATGCCCAAGAAAGATCATACGTATTCCATAATTTTAATTCTTCTCCATCAGGAAGAGTATTGAAAACGTCATTTACATTTTCGGTTACAACTGAAGTTACTGGAACAGGAATCGAAGCAACCCAAATATCTTCTTTATTTACACTATAACCTACCCAGATTTTTCCGTCTGGCGGAGTTCCGTTTTTTTCTGTGATTCCACGAACGTATTGAGGACCTGCAGATTTGTAGTTTCCTCCATATCGCATCGGACTTACTTCTCCATGAACCAATAATAAATCTTTGTAATTTAAACCGTCGTCACTTGTCGAAATCGCCAAAGGCCAGCGATATTCTGACGGATTGTAAAGTGTAGCATAACGATTGTCTGATGTTTTTTGTCCCCAGATTTTAGCATTGCTGTTTACAAATCCTGGTGCGCGCAATGGCATATAATCCCAAGATTTTCCGCCATCTTTACTGATCGAAGTTAAAGCATGTTTCCATAACCCGACTACATTTCCGTTTGGTAAATGATAATAACTAAATGCTTTGTATGGTTTCTGTAACGGAATTAATTCATCATCACGATCGGCTTCTTCCACCCATTGTTGTAAAACCAATGGTTCTGATAAAATTTCTTCGCAGGCTTTTTTCAAACCTTTATCTTTTGATGCAGTATAAAATGGGAATTTCGATTTCGACTTATCCCATGTTTTGTTATATCTGATGAAATAGATTTCGCCGAAACTTCCGTCTTTCTTGATTTCACGAATGACACGCCCAATACCTTTTCCGTCGTTTGGATCGTCTTTTTCATCCATTGCGATTCCGTAATACGCTAAAGCAAAAAGTCGTTTGTCTTTTGACGTATAAAATCCCATTCTTTGGTGCATAATCGCATCTAGATTTTTGGCAACGCCTTCAACGCCTTCTTTTTTCCATCCGTCAGGAATACGATAAATTGGGAAAATCACTTCTGGTTTTGTCCACGTTACACCGTCTTTAGAAGTCATTAATAAAGTCTGGCTTGGCGGAATATGTTCTCCCGAAGGATCGCTTAAATAATGCAGATAAAAGGTATTGTTCCAATACGCCATCATCGGCTGGTGGTTGTACGTCCATCCAAAACCATCTGCTTTTTCTGGATGTTCACGGCTGGCACGCATGATTTGTGTGGCGTGAACTCCAACTGCTGGACTCAATTGTCCATGATGATAATCGATGTTTGAAAGTGTTTTACCAACGTAACGTACCGTGTCGTTTTGTGCATTTAGAGCGGTGCAAGCCAGAAGAATTGTGGCCGTTGTGATGACGTTGGTTTTTATGTTTTGGAAAATAACCATTGCAATTTATATTTTTATCTGCTTGATCTGCAAATCTGCGGGAGAAAAAAATTACTCTCGCAGATTTTGCAGATTTAGCTGATTTTTATTTTTTATCAATTAATCCTTTTAAAACGTCTGCTGAAATTGTTGTAATCGTTCCGTGTTTGTGTCCTTCTGGAAGACTAATTTTAGAAGATACATCTTCAAAATGAACAAAATCTGTTGTGCTTAACGCTTTATAATTTTTTGAACCGTAATTATCATAATATAAAAGCCAATTTTTACCGACTTTCACTACCGTTGGACCTTCCGATAAATATTCTGTCAGAGGCTCAGAACTTTTTTGAAACGGCCCTAAAGGCGATTTTCCGAAAGCTACTTTTATGTTTCGCATAGGTCTTGTGTTGTCTTTCAAAACCAAAACATACTCTTTCTTTCCTTTTTTGACAATCACGCAGTCAATTACGCTGAAACCTGGATCGTAATATAATTTTGTATCCGAAAACGTTTTGAAATCTTTTGTCGTTACGTAATACATTCTGTGGTTGTTTTTCTCTTCCTCCACTCCTTTTTCAAATCGGAACGGAATTGTAGATGCCCAAATAATAATGTATTCTTTTTTCACATCATCATAAAAAATCTCAGGCGCCCAAACGTTTACGACTTCTGGTTCGTTTTTCATTACCGGAATATATTGCTGTTCTGACCAATGAATTAAGTCCTTTGAACTTGAATAGCCAAAACCATTTCCGCCTTTCCAGTCGGTTGTCCAAACCATGTGATAGGTTCCGTCTGCTCCTTTTGTGATTGACGGATCACGAATAATTTTACTCGCTCCGATTTCTGGCTTTAAAAATGAGCCTTCCAATCCTTTCCAATTGTACCCGTCTTCGCTGTATGCCAAATATAAACCTTCTGTTGCGGGTTCTCTAAACGACGTAAAAAGATATAAATCTTTCTTTTTTTGTGAATAACTCACAGCAAAAAGCGAAAGGGTTAATATGATGAATATTTTTTTCATTTCTTCTTTTTTCTCCTGCAAGGTTTTCAAAACCTTGTAGGTATTTCTATACTTTTAATCTAAACCTACAAGGTTTTGAAAACCTTGCAGGATCAAGCCTAGTCTTTCTCTTTAGCCCCGATTGCAGTGGAAATCCTTTTGTACTGGGGTTCAGTACAAAAGATTGTAACGGAAAGCGGGATGTTGTTTCCAAAAAAGCCTGATATTTCTGCTTCTAAATATAATTATTAAATACCTACAAGTTTTTGAAAACCTTGCAGGAACAAACTATTCTGTAATCGCTTTTTTATCTAAATCTTTTCCTTTTTTAATCGCTGTTGTTACGTTGTTGAACACATTATTTTTCAGGAAAATATTTTTAGTGTCTTTTCCATTTGCCTCAATAAAAATATCGGTTGGATTGAATGGAAAATTATTATTGATCAATGCATTTGAAACATTATCTAATTTGATAACTGGAACTTCTTTTATCGCTGTTGAAGATCCAACGTTGTCTAAAATCACATTTTTTGAATCTGAGATTTTGAAAGACGAACCTACAGTTGCGTTCACTTTTACATCGTGAAATTCAACATCTGTTGCCGTGCTTACGGTAAAACCTTCTTTTCCGTCCATATTGATGTTGGAGAAAGTGATGTTTTGAATTGGCATTTCGGTAATACCTAAAATCTGTCCAGCTTTGTTTACGTTTGAGGCCGTGATGTTGCTCATGTGGATGTTTCTGAAAATCGGTGTTTTCTCAGTTACTGGTTCAACCGTAGTTCCTTTATCGTAGAAAAGACTCAAAACAATAGCTTCTTCTTTGATGTTTTTCATGACAATATTATCGACACGAATATCTTCTACAACTCCTCCTCTTCCACGAGCCGACTTAATACGGATTCCGCGATCTGTTCCGTCAAAAACACAGTTTGAAATCGTGATTTTTTTGATTCCACCCGACATTTCGCTACCGATAACCACTCCACCGTGACCGCTTAACATCGTACAGTTTGTTATCGTTACATTTTCTGTTGCTTTTCCATATTTACGTCCGTCGCCGTCTCTTCCTGATTTAATCGTGATGCAATCATCTCCAACACTAATATGGCAGTTTGAAATATGAACATTGGTACAAGAAGAAGGATTGATTCCGTCTGTATTTGGCGAATGCGGATTGAAAATAGAAATTCCAGTTACAGTCACATTATCACAAAATTCTGGATTGATGGTCCAGAACGGCGAATTTTTAAAAGTTACACCTTCAATCAAAATGTTTTTGCAGTTGTAAGCCTGAAAGAAAGAGGGTCTAAAAAATCTCTTATCTACCGTTCTTTTGTAGTATGGTTCTGTGTAAAGCCCTTTGTTTTGCTCTTCCCACATAGTTTGGTATTTCGTTGGAGGAAGCGGTTCTTTTGCCGTTTCGATTCGGTAAACTTCATTCCACCACGCTTTTCCTTGTCCGTCGATTACGCCTCTTCCTTTTATGGTGATATTTTCTGCGTCTTTTGCATAAAATAAAGGCTGGAAACTTTTCATTACAATTCCTTCGTAACGCATTTCTACATAAGGAAGAAAATCATCAAAGTTTTCTGAGAACTTTAAAAGTGCTCCAGAATCTAAGTGAATTGTAATGTTGCTTCTTAATGTTAAAGCTCCCGTTAAATATTCTCCAGCAGGGAAAAAGATAGTTCCTCCACCGTTTTTAGATGCTTTTTCAATAGCATTCTGAATGGCTTGGGTACATTTTATTCCTTTGTTGTTTCCGCCTTCTTTTAGGATGTTTATCCAACCGTCTTGTGCAAAAGTGGTGTTTAAACCTATTATGAAGCAGAGTATTATTAGTATGTTTTTAATTTTCATAATTGCATTATTTTATCCTCATTTTTGTCATCCTGAGGAACGAAGGATCTCCGTTAGTAGCTCCGCATGCTTGAGCAACTTTGTAGAGTTACTTGCGAGGATCCTTCGTTCCTCAGGATGACAAGATTGCGGGTAACCCCAAAATCTTTTATAAATTACTTTTCACTAATCACTTAAATAGATCTCAAAATCAAAACCCAGTCATTACCATCTTCTTTTTTTCCTTTTGGCTGAAAGTTTTGAGTTCCTTTGTTATCAAATGTTCCGATTTTTGTTTTCTTTCCGTTTCTCGGATTGTACCAAGTTGCTTCGAATTTATCTCCAGCGATTTTTCCTAGTTTTACTTCTATTATTCTTCCGTTGTAAGTATATAATAAAGCGTATTTTTCTCCTCTTATGGCCGAAATATAATCGTATTTCTCGCCTTGATTAACCACTAAAGAAACATCTGGAACTCCTTCTAAAAACGGAAACTCTTCCATTAATTTCTTAATATAAACCATCTGTTTTGCTCCAGGAGCATTTATTGCAGATGTCCATAATTCTTTGTTTCCGTAAGCGGGTTTATCGCCTTTTCTGAACATTTGCATTACGGCATTGTGCCCATATGTGTATCCAGCTCCACCTGATAAAACCGACCAATATCCGTAACGGCGAACATCGCTTGCTGTCCATTTTGGCTGTAAAGTATCGTGTAAACCGTGTGGAATTCCTTCATAAGACGGTTCTCCATCAAGTGTAGGTTTTGTTGGTTTTAATTCGAAATCTCTTAGAACGAATTTGTAATTATCTTCTTTGAAATTCGTTTTTGATGAATCCTGATCGTATCTTCTATGTCCTGATTGGAACATATTGAAATCCAACCATTTTTCGTTGTGAAAGTTTTCTGAAGAATCGGTTCTTCCAAACGGATGAAAAGTCACTAACTGATTTGGATTGTTGGTTTTTAAAGTATTTCCGATGGCATTCCAAATATCCTGAAATTCATTTCCGTGAGTATCTCCACCGTTTAACCAAATTACGTTGGTTCTGTTTTTATATCGATTAGCTAAGAACTTAGCATATTCAGTTGCTTGTTCTTTGCTTACTTTATTTCCTTTTGAAACATTAGTTCCCCAAACTGGAACCATTGCTACATAAATTCCGTTTTTCTGAGCTACATCTAAAGTATAATCTACGTGATCCCAGTAATCGTATTGTTTTGCATCTTTGAAATCATTTCCTGCCGTAATCAAGGGTTTTGAAACATCTTCGTTAATTAAAGCTGCATCTCCATACACGTTTACAGCATTTATATTATGCAAAACCATTACCTGAACAACATTGAATCCTTTGTCTTTTCTGTCTTTGAAATATTTATCAACGCCTGCTCTGTCCAGTTTTCCGAATGCCAGCCAGCCTGTGTCGCCTAGCCAGAAAAATGGTTTTTCGTTTTCGGTAACAAAATAATGCTGATTTTTAGATACTTTGATTTCAGGCAGAGATGCTTTTGTCGATTGCGAAAATCCGCTTTGTGCTGTCAACAAAAAGCTTATACTTAAGGCGTATAAATATTTAATTTTCAGATTCATTTTGGGTTGTTTTAAATTGTGTATTTATTTTTTTGCCACAGATTTCACTGATTTAATGGATTATCCAAGCTTTGTCTATAATTTTTTTCACGCAGATTTCGCAGATTAGGCAGATTTTATTTTTAATTCTTTTAATCTGTGCAATCTGTGGCTAATTATTTTTTCACTACAAAAAGCACTTTTTCCTTTATTTCAGCTTGAAGTATTGTGACTTGTTTTCCTCCGCTGATGTTGGCTTTTTTCGTTATATTTCCTGTTGAAACATTGATTGCAAATATTTCAAATATTCCTTTTTCGTTTGCTAAATCGATGGTAATATCCTGATCGTTTTTCAAGTAAAAAAGATAACTTTTTCCTTTGTTTTCCAATTTCCAAAGATTGTCTGAAAACGTATTTCCGTCAACTAATTTCATTTCGCTTAAAGCGGAATAAAATTGAGGCAATTCGATTTTCGGAATGTTTGGCATCGAAGCTCCTGCCATTAAAGCGGGCCATCCGAATCTTGACGAACTATCTGTTGAATATAAAATAACTTTTTCAGGATATTTTTCTCTGTATTCACGAACTGCACGATAAACTTGATTGTCGGTTTCTTTTCCGGTTTTTAGTTTTCTGGCGTGCTGCCTTGGGGCTAGATTTACGCCTCCTTGTGGTGCATAAGCTGAACCGTCTTCTTTGTAATACCAATAACGAATGTCGATTACGTCAACGGTTTTTACTCTTTTGGCATCATTCAAAATAGCATCCTGAACGTCTTTGGTAGCACTTAAACCAATTAAACCTTTTTTACCAGTTTCATCTTTCCATTTTTGTGCCTGATCAATCCAAAATTCCATAAAATGTTGCGGACCCGTATATTCGGCACTTGTTAACTGAATTACGTTGCTGTTTTCCTGAAAATTTTCGAATGATTTTCTGATGAAACCTTCGTGCAATTTTCTTCTTTGAGGATTCGTAATATCATAAAACTGCTCCGCCATGAAAATACGTTTATCTCCTGCATAAGGCGGTGGCTCTGGAAATCCTGTACTATTGATATTATTTGCTGAACGCCAAGGTGAACTTGCCCAGTGTGCTCCAGCTTCTAAAATATTATGCTGAAAATATTGCTGATTGATTAACAATTGTCCGTTTGGTTCAGCAAGCGTTGCAAACTGAGCTAAACGACTCCAATACCAATCGTTGAATTTTGTTAAATCGTATTTACTCAAATGATCCCAAGCAAAATCTTTTCCGCTTCTGGCGAAAGGCTGTTCGTAAAACGGAGGCCAAACATCGTCATCGACTCTACGAACACGTTCGTGATCGTCCATTCTTCTGTCGTACCATAAACCGTAATTATGTTCTAAGGCAACGATGTTATTTTTAGTCAAATAATCTATCGTTTCCTGTACTTTATCTGTCAATCCGTTTCCTGTTCTTCCTGGAACAAAACGCGTGATATGCGGTGTCGATTTGTTTACGAAATCATCGGTTAAATCTCCTCTCCACCATGCTACATTGGTTTCTTTTCCTGCAATTACTTTTCCTTCAAAAGTCAACCAACCGTTTTCTGTTGTTACTTTTGAAATTGATTTTTCTGTTTTATTTGGAATAATTTTTAAATCGTTTGCATTTTTTAAGCCTTTACTGTCTGTATTAATCGGATTTGCTTTTGAAGCTTCTGCAATCAACTCCTGTAGACTTTTTGCTGTCGTTGCAGCGTTTTTAGTCAATTCCTCAGCTACTTCTACACTCGGACTTGAAGAAGCTTCTGAACCTAAATCATAGATAAAAGGCTCAACTGGAAGTTTTCCTAATCTGGCTTCTAGTTGTGTGTAGAATAAACTTCTTGGACTGATATGTTCGTTTACGTTTTTCCAATATCCGTTTCCTCCAAATTGTCCCCAAACTCCAAAAGCCCAGTTTTGTGCTGTTGGCGGGCTGTAACATTCAACTTTTGATGCCGATGATTCCCAGATTACGGAATTAGCCGATGTCCATCCTGCGCCTCTTCCGCCTTGTTCTCTATTATTGTAACTTAAAGATTTTCCATCGATGTTTGTAATGTCAAATAAAATTCCTGTTGCCCAGCTTCCGATTGCGCCGCTATTTTCGAATGGCAAATGTGATTCGCACTGAACAAATACATTTGGGCCTGTTGTTCCAAATCCGCCCACAGCGAAATCATGATATCCAAATTCTGAATAACAGCGTTGAAATAAAGTTTGCTGGCCTTCGGTATAAAAAGTATGTCTTCTGAATGAAGCGATTTCTGAAATCGGTTCTGTGGCAATACAATCTTCAATCGTAACTTGCTGACTTGTTTTTAAAACCGTAACGGCTCCGCCTGCAAAGTGTTTGAAATTCACTTGTTTTACCCACGCATTTCTAGTGTTTTCAATACTGATTGCCTGCCATCTGTGTTCTTCATCTTTTAAGTTTGATGAATTATAAGTTGATTCTATTAAAATATTTTCAATTCCAGTATTTTCAATTCTTCCCTCCCATGAATAAACAGTTACTTTTGAATTTCCGAAAGCATCATCCAAAGACATTGTAATTGGAGCGTTTACAGTTACTTCGTTTCCGTTTATTTTGGCTACAACTCTATTCCAGGTTGTAGTCCAATCTCCTTTTTTCCAGCCAATCCAAGAAGTTTCTCCGCCGAAATCCTGCATGTTAACTTCTTTAATGAAATTATCGGTTAAAGGTTTGCTGATTTCGATTTCGTCTCCGACTTTTAATTTTGCTGTATTTTTTAATTGAATTTTCTGAGTTCCAAGTGGCGTATAAGCATTGGCGAATTCAAATGAATCTTGATACACTTTATCATTTTCTCCCAAAATTCTAATTAAAGCTTCTCTTTCTAATCCGGTTCCTAAAAGTACGGTTCCGTTTTCGGTATTTCCGCTTCCTCTTAATACTACTCCTGATTTTCTGATGTATAATGTTCCGCTGATTTTGAAAGTTCCTTTATCCAACAAAACAGCTCCACGAAAACCTGATTTATCTGGTTTTAATGAACTTACATAATCAATAGCGTTTTGGATTTTTTGAGTTGCATCTTCTTCTTGTTTGGAAACAAAAATTTTATTGTTCAGATTTGGAAGTGCAACTTCAGAATTTCTGTATCCTGCAAAAGAAAAATCAGGAATTTTATTTCCTTGATTATCTGTTGTGAAAGAAAGTTTTCCTTCTTTGGTTTTAACGATATCTGGGAAATTGTTTTGGGCTGTGATGTTTCCACTAATGAAAAGAGTAATACACATTAACGAAAATGTATTTTTATAAGAAGAAACTATATTTTGTAATTGATTGAAATTCACTTTTTCTTATTTTAAATTTCAGAATTTAGATTCTTAAAATTAACCTTTTAAGGAACAATAAATTTATAAAATCCAATTTTCTCCAATCTTGTCATTTCGACGAAGGAGAAATCTTCGTTGCTATATCGGCAAAGATTGATATTCTTTGTGGAGCTTCTTGTGAAGATTTCTCCTGCGTCGAAATGACAAACTAAATGGATATTCTTTTGTGTAATTAAACCTGACAGGTTTTAAAAACCTGTCAGGTTTGTGTTGAAAATACTTAACTATTGCAATAATGATTTTAACTTAGCCAAAGTATCCGTATTATTTTCGATTTTCGTCCAATCTGTTTTACTAGTTGGATCGATTCCGTTAAAATACTTTTCGATATTCGTATAACCATCTCCATTTGCATCTTTATTGGCATCTGAAGCATCGTTTGGATTTAAACCATATTTCTTTTCCCAAGCATCTGGAATTCCGTCATTATCAGAATCTTTATAGGCTTTTCCTTTGTAAGTTGGGTATCCGCCCACTTGGTCAGGATGTGTAATAATTCCTTTTTTATAAGAATCGGCAGGTAATCTTCTTTTGATATATTCTTTTCCAATTGAGTTTTCTAAACCGTCTTTAACTTCGATTTTTCCTGTACGAACTTGTTTTAGGATTCTTTCATCAACCGCATCTCTTTTCGGAATTGTCGCTCCAACATTAGACAAAACAAAATCATAAGCTTCCTCAGCCGACATGATATTAAATTTTGGCATTGAGAAAGGTTTTGGCTGTTTGATTGCTGCTAAAAATTCCTTTGTTTCAGCTTCTGGAAGATTTTCCAATTGTACTCCGCCATTCCAGTTATCTGCTGTAACTTCAGGTGAACCTACAATAAAATTACCTGAAACATAAGCTCTTCCGTATTGTTTTGGTTCAATATAACCAGATTCTGGTTTTACAATTCTATGCGAAATAGGTTCATTTACGGGCGTAATTGGTCCTGGTTTAAAATAATTGTTGATAATGTTCAACATCGAACGATAATCACCACCGTCCAGCGTACGATTCCACCAATTGAATACTACGTTATTCACAAAATTAAAGTCGCCATACATTCCGATAGAAGCATTTCTAGAAATGTTGTCTGCCCATAAATTGCGCATAAAAGTACTATTTAATCCGCCGATTGTACTTCCGAAAGCGTGGTTATATGTATCTAAACCTTCTGATGAAATGGTGTTTTGAATTGTAATATTACAAGCCGGTAATTTTTCCAGTTTTGATTTTGCATTAGCTGCAAATTGATGTCTGTATAAAGAAATATTTTCGTCTAATCCCCAACTTACAGAGCAGTGGTCTACAATGATATTTCCCATTGGATTTCCACCTAGCGCATCATCTCTTCTTGTAACTTCTGTAGCTCCACGACGGAAACGCATGTGTCTGATGATAACGTCGTGCGTATCAATTTCTAAAGTTTCTCCGGCAATACAAATTCCGTCACCTGGAGCCGTTTGTCCAGCAATGGTTACGTAAGGCGCACGCATGCTGATTCTCTTTTTCAATTGAATAATTCCCGAAACGTTGAAAACAATTGTTCTCGCTCCAACAGCTTCACAGGCTTCACGAAAAGTTCCTTTTCCACTGTCTTCTAAACTCGTAACCACAAATATTTTTCCGCCACGACCACCTTGTGTGTACGCTCCACCGCCTTCAGCTCCCGGGAAAGCTGGAATATCAGCAAAAACAAAATCTTTTGGATAAGAAGCCCAAGGTAAATAAGGTTTTCCTTGTTTTGCTTCTTCTTTGATTATATGAAGATTAGCATTCCAAATTTCGCTCAGTCTTTTTTCTTCGTCAGCTAAAATAGCATCAGCTTTTTCCTGAACGGGTTTTGGAATTACGGGATACTGGGCATACGCCGATGATACAAGAGAACAAAATGACAACGCCATAAATGTTCTTTTTAAAGTACGGTTTGGAAAAATATTTTGCATTGTATTGTGTGGTCTAGTTAATAGTTTTTGGTGTAAAGTGTAAGAGATTATTCTTTTGCAGTAGAATCTTTTGCTTTATTCTTTTCTCTTTCTTCAATACGTTTGTGCCAGTCAGCACTTTCTTTGTTTAAATCGTAACCTTGTTTTGATAAATAGTTGTTTATTCTTCCTTTGTATTTACCAAACCAGCCGTGTTTTTCTTTAGAAGAACCTGCGTCCATTGCATGCTCTCTGGCTTCTACTAAAGCTTTGTAGATATAGTCTTTTTGTTCTGCTGTTAAATTTGGAAGCATATCATTGTAACCCGCAACTGTGATTGGAAGAACACCATAAGTCATTCCGTCTTTCACTTCAGTGATTTTGTCTTCAGATAATTCTTTACCTAATTTTTTGATGTACGATTTGTGCAGTTTTGCAATTGATTCGTCTGCTTTTGCTTTGAGTTTATCAATTTTCTTGTTTTGATCTTCTTTAGCTAAAGAAGTGTCTTCTTTTATTTTTTTGATTTCAGCGTCTCTTCCGTCCTGGATTTCAGTTAGATCTCTGAACTGTTGTGCGATGATATTTGAAACTGCTTTTTCTTTTGCTTCGTTTTTCAAATCTAATTTGGTAACGATTTTTGCGGCTCTTTCGTTAGTAACTTTTACATATTCAGGATCTAAATGCTGTTGCGCTATATTGCTTCCAAACACTAAAAGCATCATTAAAATCCCTATATTTTTTATTGATTTCATCTTGATAAATTTTATGAATTACAATATTTAATCTGCCTGATCTGCTAAATCTGCGGGCTAATTTTTCTCTCGCAGATTTAGCAGATTTGCAGATTTTTATTCACATGATTTTAAATCTCGCCGATTCTTATTTTAAATCTAACAAAGGTCTAACTAATGTTTCTTTATTATTAGCTAAATCTTTCCAGTCCACTTTTATCGCAGGATTTACACCATTAATGTAATCTTCAATATTAGTGTATCCATCTCCGTTTAAATCTCCTTGTGCATCAGAAGGATCGTTCGGGTTTAAACCGTATTTTTTCTCCCATGCATCCGGCATTCCGTCTTTGTCTGTATCAACATAAGGTTTTCCTTTGTATTCAGGATATCCTCCAACTTGAGAAACATCTGTAATGATTCCTTTTTTATAAGAATCCATCGGTAAACGTCTGTGTTCGAATTGGTAGAATTCTTTTTTCTCTAATCCTTTAGCATATTCTGGAACTCCAGTTTTAACCGTTCTTACAATTCTTTCGTCTACTTTATCTCTAATTGGCAGAGTCGCTCCAACGTTTTTAAGAACGAATTCATAAGATTCTTCAGCTGTCATAAATTTGTTGAACCATGGCATTGGGAAAGGCTTAGCTGCTTTCATTTTAGCAAAGTATTCTTTTGCCTCATCATATGTCATTAATTCTCCTTTTTTATTTTCTAACTGAATTCCGCCGTCCCAGTTGTCTTTAGTCACTTTTTCGTTTCCGTTTACAACATTTCCATTTACGTAAGCTCTACCAAAAACCATATAAGGCAATTTACTTCTTCCCGATTCTGGTTTTAAGATTCTGTAGCTAATTGGCTGAGTCAAATCGGTTACTGGACCTGGTTTATAGAAGTTGTTGATGATGTTGTAGTTTGCAGTGTAATCACCACCATCTGTAGATCTGTTGTACCAGTTGAAAACTACGTTATTTACGAAATTGAAAATTCCGTTCCAACCAATAGAAGGGTTTCTTCCTGCATTGTTTGCCCACATATTTCTCATGAAAGAGCAGTTTTCTCCACCTAAAGTACTTCCAAAAGCGTGATTATAAGTATCTAAAGCTTCTCCGAATAAACTGTTTTGAATTGTAATGTTTACCGTTCCCACTTTAATATCTGGATAACCTGGCCCTGGGTTGTACATATGTCTGTAAATTGACATGTTTTCGTCTAATCCCCAAGTTGCAGAAACGTGGTCGATCATGATATTTCCAACAGGATTTCCACCGATAGCATCGTCACGACGACCTACGAAAGTTTCTCCACGACGGAAACGTACGTGTCTGATAATTACGTCATGCGTATCAATCCAAGTTGATTCTCCTGCAATACAAACACCATCACCAGGAGCAGTTTGACCTGCAATTGTAATGTAAGGCGCACGAATAATCAACGGACTTTTTAATCTGATAATTCCAGCAACATTAAATACCACAATTCTCGCTCCTCCTTGTTCGCAGGCTTCACGCAAAGTTCCAGGTCCACGGTCTTCTAAACTTGTTACTGTGTAGACTTTTCCTCCACGGCCTCCAAATGTGTACATTCCTCCACCTTCAGCACCTGGGAAAGCAGGAATATCTGCCTGAGGTAAGTCGGTTGGTCTTGCTGCCCACGGAATATATGGTTTTCCATGTTTTGCTTCTTCTTCAATAACTACTAAAGCTTTTGTCCAAGCTTCATCAGAAAGTCTTTGAGCTTCTTCTTTAATTGCTTTTTCCTGAGCCTGTACTTCTGGACTTATCTTCGGATATTGAGCAAAACATTTTGCGCTTCCCAAAAAAAGCAGAGATGATGCGATAAATAATGCGGAATTTTTCATGTTAATTTTAACTTTTGGTAATTCTTTTTAAACAAATCACCTGTATCTGAGTAGAATACAGGTGAAAGTTGTCATATTTTTTATTCTTTGATTAATAGAGATTCTTAATTTGGGGCAATTCAAGATTTATCTATTCCTGATAGTTGTAATCTCCTGTTCCTCCAGAAGCGTCAGTCCATCCTATTGTTTGTTTTAACCAAGGATTTTGTGTAAGAACAGCAGTTTGTAATCCCATGATGTAATAGTTTGGATTAAATTTAATTTTAACCGCTGCATTATTTACGTTGTCCATAGGTGTTGGAGGTGCTGCTAATACAAAATTATCATTATAGAAAGTAGCTAAAGCTGCTAACTGTGTTTGGAAATTAGCTGCATCCGGATCTGCTGAAATACTTGCTCGAGCTGAAGCTAATGGATCTGCTGATGTTGCTGGATTTTTATACTGTAAATAATTCCCTGTTCTTTGTGTACCATTAATTGGTGTTAATCCTAATTTACTAACTGTTCCGCCAGTAGTTCCCGGAAGAGTAACATTGTCATAAAGCATCCATCTTTGTACATCCCAGTAGCGTTTTCCTTCGTATGCTAATTCCACACGACGCTCATATAATACAGCTTCGATAGCTGCATATTTATCTGCTAATGTTCCAATTCCGTAATTATTTGCAGAAGGAATACCAACACGATTTCTAATTCTTCCTAAATAAGCAACAGCGTTACCTGTTTGTCCTAATGCGGCATAACATTCTGCAATATTCAATAATAATTCAGCATAACGATATTCCATAATATCATTTCCTGAATATTGGAAACTACTTGCATTTGTAACCGTAACGTCAGTCATTTTTCTAACTAAAGCCGGACTTGTTTCGTTGTTTGAGTCGCTATAATACGCTTTTTTTGAAGCATCTAACCAACGGTATGCCCATACAACTGGTTTTACACTTTCTTTATAATCCCATTTTACACCAGAAAAAGCAAATGTTCTGTAGAATCTTGGGTCACGATTAACGAAGAAAGTAAAGGCGTCATATCCGTTTGCAGATGTTGGTCTTGAACCATTTGCCATTGGAAACAAATCAATCATTTCTTTTGGAGCTTCCATAGCACCTGTTCCTCCCTGGCTGATTAAACGAATCGCTTTTTCCCAGGAATTACTCATACCTAAATTGGTTGTGTTAGTTCCTAAAAGCTGTACTGTAATGGCCTCTGAACAAAATGCATTGTTACCAAGTGCAAACATATTCTGCCAGTCTTTAGCTGAATTTCCATATAAACCGTATCCAGCACCAGATAATTCTGTTTCTGCTGCTAATCCTGCTTGTAAAGCTGCGTTCCAACGTTCGTTTGAACTATCCCAGCTTTTGTTGAATAATGGACTTGCATACGTTAATAATACTCTTGATTTTACTGCTAATGCTGCACCTTTTGTTACACGTCCATAGTCTGCAGAGTTCCAGTTTCTTGGCAGTAAACTTGCTGCCATATCTAAATCTTTTACGATTTGAGCCACTACTTCTGTAACTGTTGCTCTTGGCAGTTTTATAGATTGATCGTCTGTACTTGGAGTCTGAATTTCTGTTACAATCGGCACACCTCCGTATACACGCATTAAATCAAAATATTGAACAGCACGTAAGTAATATAATTGCCCTTTTGCCTGATCGCGAAAAGTTTTATCTAAACTTGCTCCTTTTACGTCAATGTCTGCAATAAAGGCGTTACAATCTCTAATTCTGTTGTAAGGAACGTTATTAATTTTATCCTCTAGTTTACCTCCATAATATCCAGATGCATCTGCTGCATTGGTATATGTAAGTGTTGGATTAATAAGGGGCTGAATTCCTCCTATTTCTTCCGTCATTTTTGAATAGGTATCTGCAAAAGAACCTACCAAACTTTGTCCCGGAGATTTAAAAGCAGAATAATAGTCAAAATAAACGTTGTTGATATAGGCCGTAGCACGTTCCTGACTTTCGTAAAACGAATCGTCAACACTTCCGTAATTTTTCTTTTCTTCCAAAAAATTATCGCTGCAAGAAGTACCAAGCACTGCTAAAAGTGCTATAGTTATATATTTTTTCATTTTTAGTTTCATCTTCCTATTGAATTAAAATTAGAATGTAATGTTTAATGTAACAGCCCATGTTCTAAGCGTTGGATAATTCTCAGAAGAACTATCGTACATATTGCGGTAATGATCCGGATAAGGATTGTATAAATCCCAAAGGTTGTTACCTGTTACGCCTACAGACCATTTTGCAATTTTAATTTTATCTAAAAGATCTTTTGGTAAATCAAATCCTAATGTCAGGTTTCTTACTGTACATCTGAAAGTATCTAACTGCCAGAAATCAGACGGTACTGCAATATAATCCTGATTGGCTAAGTTTGGATATTTACCATTTACGTTATCATCAGCATACATATCGTTCCAGAAAGTTTCACGTGCCCACATGTTGTGTGCAGATGATGTTCCTTGTTTTACTACATCAATAGCACGGTAACCGCCCCAAGATGTTGCAATTTGTGATTTTATGAAGAATGATTTATATCTTGCTCCTAAATTAGTTGTAAAACCGTATGTTCTGTTTCTGTTTACTAATTTTACGTAATCTTCGTTTTTAGTAATCTGACCGTTTGGGCCAGCCTGAGTACCATCTGTACTATTAAATTGTCCTGCAACATCCTCATAAGCAAGCATTCCTTTTCTCATATTCGAAACATTAGAAATCCCCATATAGTTTGGAGCAACACCAGCTGCAGTAGCACGTTCTGTTAAATATGACCAGTAATTGGCAACGTCAGCATCTGTGCGTAAAATACCGTCTCCTGAAGAAGTTCCTTTCCAGGTTCTGAATCCCCATTGTGGGAAGAATAGAGAACGTCCTGCTTCTGTTAAATTATTTGATGGATGCATTAAAGCTGGTTCCGGGTATTTTTTAACTTCGTTATCAGAAAGACCAAAGTTTACACCAACATTATAGTTGAAATTTTTATTCACATTGTCTTTCCATGTTACACTTACCTCAGTTCCCCAAGAGTCAACAGCTGCATAATTTTCTTCGGCAAAACCACCACCTACAGAGATTGGCACTCCAACAGCTCCGGCCATACCTGTTAACATGTCTTTTGATTTATCATAATAAAAATCAGTTGTTATAGATAATCTGTTTTTTAATAAAGTTAAATCAAATCCTAAGTTATTTTTGATTGTTGTATCCCAGCCCACATTTCTGTTAGGCTCTACTCTTGGTGTGATTCCACTTCCTAAAACACCGCCGTTAGATCCGAATTGGAATCCTTTATCTGCAATTACATCATAAAGTTTCATCCATCTCCATGCATTGATGTTGTCGTTTCCTGTTTTACCGATTGAGTAACGGATTTTAAAGAAATCTATGAAAGAAATATTGTTAGTAAACCATTTTTCTTTAGACACAATCCATCCTGCCTGAAGCGATGGGAAGAATCCCCAATAGTTTTCAGGAGCAAATTTTGTAGAAGCATCACTTCTGAAAAGAAACTGAAGCATATACCTTGATTTGTAGCTGTAATTAATACGTCCTAAATAAGATAAAGTTCCCTGCTCACCTTTTAATGCTGTTGAGTTAGTACTTAAAGTTCCGGCCGTCTGGTAAGATCCACCGTAATCTTTACCTGTGTTTTCAAAAGCTAAACGTGTGCTTTTAAATTCAGATTCTGAACGCTCTATAGAGAACATTGCGCCAACTTCGTGGTTATCAAATGTTCTGTTGTAATCTGCGAAGAAGTTAGCCTGAATAGATTTAGAGAAATTACTATCGTAATATACTCTTGAGTTACGAGCGTTAGTTTCAATTACATAATAATTATTTACTCCATTATTTTCTGTTGTTGGAAGAGCAGCACTTGCTAAGTGGCTGTCAACTTTCTCATATCCCATAATTCGGGCTAAATCATATGGTAACTGAACTTGTTCTGTACTTACAGAAGTCTGGCTTCTTGAATACGTTCCTTTAAGAGATAAACCTTTGATAAATGGAACTTTATAGTTTAACGACATATTTACATTATATGAAAAGTCGTTTGTCGTTTGCTTAGAACCATTGTTTATTGCAGCGAAATAATTCCATCCTGCAATTGTATTATTTGCATTCGCCGATCCTAAAGTACGGTCTGTTCTTGGAAATGGCGACATATAATATTCTTGTCCGTTTACAGTTGTAGACCACGGAATGTACTTAGGCATGTGAAGTAAAAATCCATAATCTGCCTGCTCACCACCTGCAGCAGAACCGTAGCTACTGTCATTAATATTAGCAGAAGCTTTTGTAAATGATTTTTCAATATCTCCTGAATTACCCGAAACTGCTGCAGAAAAATCTAAAGAGTTGTTGATTTTTGCTGTCATTCCCGTACGGAAATTCCATTTGTTATAATCTTGCCTTCCAAGGTTTGCTCCTTGTGTAAAGTAGTTGATACCCGCAAAATAAGTTGCTTTTTCAGTACCACCGCTTACACTTAAAGTATGTTTTTGCTGAATAGCTGGTTTCCATGCTTCTTTTAACCAATCATAATCAAGTCCTTTCATTTCTTCTAATTCAGCATCGTTGAAAAGATATTGTCCGTTAGTACCAATATTGTTTGAACCTTTAAAAAATCTGTTAGAAAAAACACCATAATCATAAGCCGACATAGTTTTGCTATGACTAACAGCATCATTTACAGCAAACTGACTAAAGTATGAGAATGTTGGCACACCGCTTTTTCCTCTTTTAGTTTTAACAACGATTGCTCCCTGAGACGCACGAGAACCGTAAATAGCAGCAGAAGCATCTTTAAGAACCGTCATACTTTCAATCTCAGAAGGATCTAATCTGTTGAAGGCATCTAACGATGGTCTACCATTAACTGGATCTACCTGAATCATATCATCGATAATAATTAAAGGTGTTTTTGAGCTACCATCTTTTGAGAATCCATAAGTTTGACGAATTTCTAAAGATGATTGATCACCAGGACGACCGCCTCCATCAATAACGCTCAAACCCGGAACCTGACCTCTTAAAGCTTCTGATAAGTTTGAAACCGGTAACTCCTGAATATCTGATGCGTTTATTGTAGCAATCGCTCCCGTAAGTTTTTCTTTCTTTTGACTTCCGTATCCTACTACTACTATATTTTGCAACTCGTTTGAATCTTCTGTAAGTTTAACATTTACTGTTGTACGGGTTCCAATTGGCACTTCTTGTTTTCTCATTCCTATAAAAGAAAAAACTAAAGTTGCATTTGGTTTTACTTTAATTTGAAATTGCCCATTAAAATCTGTGGTAACAGTATTCTTTGTAGATTTCTCTGTAACGTTTACCCCTGGAAGCAGACCAGATACATTATCAGTCACAGTTCCTGTTACTGTTACCAGATTTGAGTTTTGAGCATAACTCATCACTGTCATCAGTGTAAACAAAAGAAAACTACATCTCTTTAAAAGTGCTTGTTTCATAAATGTTTTGTTTTTTGGTTAGGTTTTATTTAGTGTTAGTTAGTCATGTTAAATGTGCTTCATTCAATTGTATTAAAATTTGGAAAACTTTAATTGAACTTAAATTAAATGTCAAAAACACATTTATTGTACATACCAAAAATATAACGATGACGAATGAGAACCGTCCTGTGCTATCCTGCTTTAATGGCATTATCTAAAAAAAACTAACTCAAAAAAAACAATATTAATAAAAAAAAGAAAGAAAAAATGCACGAAATAGAAAATTTGAGCAATAAGTTTGAGTATAATAAAATAGAAGAATTGCTTTTAAAACAAAAACAAAAGAATTAGCATCAAAAACAAAAAATAACTGTTTTTTATTCAAAATTCGGCATTGAAACTCTGTTTTTTAATGAGTTAACTTTAGCTATATAAAATAAAAAAATGGCATTTTCTTTATAAGAAAAGCCATTTTTAAAAGAATAAATCTTACAACATGAAAACGTTTTCGCTTTACAAAAATTTCTATAACTTTTTACTAAAAAAATATTTTTTTAAACGTAAAATCTGACCAATATTATTTTTGTTTTGAAGAAAAGCGAGGTTTTGAAATCTAAAACGAAAAGAAAATATAAACAAAACTAAGAGCTGCTGTCGTATTTTTGAGCTACATGGAATATTTCGGGAATTATTTATTTGGGATTCCATCCGTTTAAAACTAAATCTCTATCATATTTTTTAATATCTTCTTTCTTTAATTGATGTGACCATGATACACGCTGCGAAATATTTTTGGCACTTGAGCCTTTACTTCCATATTCAGCATAATAAGCTGTCTTGTCTTTATCAGGAAATCTAGTATCAATCCACGCATTCCAACCTTCTGGTATGATATGCGAACCTAAATCTGTATTGATAAAAACCGTTTGTGCATAAGGTCTCCAAGGTCTTCCTAGAAAAACTTTATCAACCGATTTATCTTTTGCCGTAAGCTTACAATCTATAAAAACAAAACCATAAGCCTGCCCTTGCGGAGTCGAAGCCGCCGTAATATAGGAATTCGTTAAACTTTCAATCGTACATTTATAAAAATAAGCCGTTGCAGCTCCAAAAATAAAATCGGTTGTACCATTGATAAAACAGTTTTCAAAGTACACACGTGTTTTTTCTTCTGATAAATAAAGTGTATCCTGATTGCCTAAAAGATTACAGTTTTTCACGATAACTCTATCGCTTTTAATATGAAGAGCTACCGCCTGTCCTACTCTTCCCGCTGTATTTTCAATTGTAAGATTTTCTAATGTACAGTCATTACCTTTAATTAAAAAAGAATAAGATGTTGAAGTTCCAAATTCTTTTTTCCCTGACGGATCTGGTTCACGAAGCGGTTTTCCAGAATAATCATCAAATGAAATAATCGTTTTATTTCGATCTGTTCCTTTTAAAGTAATGAATTGTTTCGAAGCAGGAATTTCCAATTTCTCCACATACTTTCCTGGTTTTATAGTAATTACAACTCTTTTTTCTGAATTATCTTTAACATTATTGATCGCTTCCTGAATGGTTTTAAAATCTCCTGAACCGTCTTGAGCAACGGTTAATGACAATTTATTATCGAGCGTTTGAGCTGATAGAGAAAGGGTTGTTAGTAAAAATAAGGTTATAATATATTTCATATGTTTTTAATATTTAAAATTTTTACACAATGTATATATGTAGAGACGCACTGCAGTGCGTCTAACGCAACGTAACCACAATGTTTGATATACATGGCGTAGACGCACTGCAGTGCGTCTCTACGAAAAAACAGAAACCTATATATAATTTTAATGCGACATCCAAACCGTCATTTCTCCTTTTCCTTTGTTTCCCCATGCAAAATACGGAATCAATTTTACTTGTACAGTATTTTCATTTTTTGCAGAAAGCGGTTTGTACAATGTTTTATCCCATGAATTATTAGAATTTATTAAAGCTTCAGCATCAATACTCACTAAATTTCTATTGTTTAATGTAAAGTTGTTCGTTTTAAATTTCGAATTCAACTTTAAAGCCACATCATTCACACTAATTTTAGCCGGCAATTGATCCGATTCTAAACAGTATACTAAAGGACCTCTTTTTACAGCAACCTGATTTTTAACTTCTTCCACTAAAGGATTCGCTTCCATTAATTCAACTGGCATTGGAATATTCAATTCAATAACATCCCCTTTTTTCCATTTTTGATTTAATTTCAAATAAGTTCCAGAAACAATTTTATCTGTAATTTTTGCATTATTTACAGCAACTTCAGCGTTTTGACTCCAACCCGGAATTCTTAAAAAGAAAGCCTGCAAATCTTTTGGAGCTTTTACAATTTTCAAGGTTATTTTTCCGTCCCAAGGATAATTGGTCTGTTGCTCAATTTCTAATGCTTCTCCGTTAATTGTTTTGGTATTCAAAGAATTGCTTCCGTACAAATTGACAAACAAACCTTCTTTTGAAAGACTGTAAGCATAGTTTCCAACTTCGGCAATTGTTCTGGTCATGTTTGGTGCACAACAGTTTGACAATGCAATATAGCCTTCACGCATATTTCCCCATCTTTGATGAAACGGTAAATCATTAGAAACATTCAGTGGATTATTATAAAGAAATTTTTCTCCTTCCAAGTCCATTCCCGAAAGTACACTATTATAAAGTGCAAGCTCTACAATATCAGCGTATTTAGCTTCTCCTGTAATTTGAAGCATTCTCCAGTTCCACAAAACATTTCCAATATTTGCGCAAGTTTCAGTGTGAGCAGTTGCATTTGGCAATTGAAAAGGTCTTCCGTACGCCTGATGGATTTTCTGTACCACAGTCGGATCATAAGAAGTTCCGTCTGGCGAAACGCCGTCATACAAAGAACCACAACCTCCTGTAATGTACATTTTACGATACGTTACATCATCCCAAATCGATTCTAAATTATCTAACAATTTCTTTTCTCCAGTTTCGGCATACAAATCGGCAATTCCTGCGTACAGATAATTTGCGCGTACAGCGTGTCCCATTGCAGTTGTCTGCTGTCTAAACGGGACTCTATCCTGATTATCATCAGTTCCGTCATTTGTCGTTCCGCGAATATCAATTAGATTATTCGCCAATTCCAGATATTTTGGATCTTTTACGGTTCTGTACATCTCAACAATTCCCATATAATGCGACGGACAAATCGCATTTCTAGCCAATTCAGGCGAAGCTTTTTTATAGAAATCATACAAGAAATCAGCAACGCCTTTGGCAATATTCAGGAAATTTGTTTTTCCTGTGGCACGATAATGAATACAGGCTGCAGTCATCAAATGTCCCATATTATATTTCTCAAAACCTAGTTGTTTCTTAACTTCTTCTGCCCCTAAAGTTCCCCAGCGTTCGTCAATTAAAACTGGAGTATGGATATAGCCGTCTTTACGCTGTACTTTCGCGAAAAGCGCAATCGCTTTATCCATTTCGGCATCGAGTTTTTTATCTTTTGTAACGGCATACGTTGCTGCCATTCCTTCAAAAATCTTGTAGAAATCACCATCATGAAACGAAGGTCCTTTAAAAGCTCCCTTGCTTAATCCAGCCGCAATTTCGAAGTTTTTGTAGGCATGCGAAATCTCGTCATTATGATACAAATCCCACATATACGGCAAGGTATTTTTGGTTTCTACATCAAATTGTTCTTTCCAGAATCCGTTTGTCCATTTTACATCTTGCAAGCCTACACTCTGTAGTTTGGAATACGGACTTTCTGAATTGGCAACCAAACCTTTATTTTGCCCAAAGATTACAGTTGAAAGAAATAATGATGATAGGATGATCTTCTTTTTCATTTTGAATATTTTTTTGTTTGCCACGAATTGCACTAATTTTTTCTTTCTTTTTTAGCCACAGATTAAAAAGATTAAAATGATTTTTTTTTAATAATCTGTGCAAATCCTTTATCCCGATAGCTATCGGGAGTGGCTAAAAACTAATTCGTGGAAATTCGTGTAATCCGTGGCAAACCCATTTTTTTTATTTTGCAAAGAAATTTATAGTTCTGCTCATTGAATCTCCATCCGCATCTTTTACAGTTACTACGAAAGAAGCGAAACCTTTATCTGAAGCCGTGAATTGAATTTCTTTTCCTTTTAAACTTGCTTTTCCATTTTTTACTTCAGAGAAAGTATAAACAGGTTTATTTTCAAAACCTTTGAAATAATCTGCCACGTTTAAAACTTTTTTATCTTTTAAATTGATAAAAAAATGAGGCTGAGCCAACCAGTCTAAATAATTATCCAACTGCGTAAATCCGTCTTTATCGGTATCTGAATTGGCATCTGAGAAATCTCCTGAAGGGGAGTTTTCATTCAAACCAAAAGCTTTTTCCCACCAGTTTGGCAAACCATCATGATCGGTGTCCCAATCAGCTGGACGAGTTTCTGAAACAAAATTTGGCCATCCTCCAGCATCTTGTTCGTTATCGATCATTCCGCCTAAACCGCTTTTGCTTCCTTTATAAGTAAAAGTTCCTTTTAAAGTTTCATCGATAATTCGGTTATCATGTTTGCCAAAAAACGGCTGATTAGCACCAACATCCGAAAGTACATTTTTGTAAGCCGCTTTTGCTGATTGCGTTTCTACGTAAGAAGGAAAAAATGGTTTATCAACAAAAGTTTCATATTCAACTTTTTCATTATTACTTATAGTAGATTTTCTTCCTTTATCCTGAGATTTCTCATCAAAATAACCCGGCATTATGTTTCCGTCAAAATAGTAACGCTGCATTCCTTTTCCAACTCCTTCATGTTGTGCATTTAGAGCCACAAATATGGTTGTTGAAACACCTGGTTTATAGTAATTATTTACAAAATTTACTTCGTTTGCTCCACCGTCAGTTGTTCTTCCTCCCCAATTGTAAACTACATTGTTTGTAATATCCAGTCTTCCTGTATAATAGCCATCTCCATTTAAACCTCCGCCAATACTCCAGTTACGACCTTGATTATGTGCTAATAAATTATGATGGAAACTTCCAATATCTCCGCCAATTGTTGCTGCGAAACCGTGCATTTTTCCAGCAGGATATTTATCATGTCCAGCCACGTTTAAAGCTTCTGAAATTAAAGTTCGCTGTAGCGTAATATGATGCGCACCACGTGAACTAAACGATTCGTCAATTGTCCAGCTTATCGAACAGTGATCAATAATACTGTAATCTGCACCTGTTAATCCCATTCCGTCAAACGTAGTTCCACCACCTATGCGAACCGTCAAAAAGCGAATTACTCCATCATTTCCAGTTAACCCAATTGGCGCTCTGCTGATTGTGATTCCTTCTCCCGGAGCCGTTTGTCCAGCGATAGTAATATATGGCTGATTTGCGACTAATCTCGAAGCCAATTTGATATTTCCCGAAACATTAAAAACAATTGTTCTTGGTCCAATTTCCTGATTTATGGCATCACGTAGACTTCCTGGTCCGTCATCATTCAAGTTTGTTACTTCTATTACTTTTCCTCCACGTCCACCAACTGCATATCTTCCGTAACCTTCAGCTCCAGGAAAGGCCAATTGTGCAGGTTTAAATGACCATACATTTCCTAAAGTTACAGTTCCGTTAGAATCAATTTCGTCAACTCTCCAATAATACGTTGAACCGCTGTATAAGTCAGAAACAGTAAAACTTTTATCGCTTTGTTTTCCTTTAAATTCTTTTGAAGATTCGGTTGCTGTTTCAACCGCATTTTTATCAGTTCCAAAATACACTTTATGAGCCACTACATTTTTTGGAGCATCCCATTTTAAGATTAAACTTTTAGTTACTTCAACATGTTCATCTCTGTTTTTTGGTTCCGGAGTACGAGCCTGATTCATTAAGTTTGGCGTATCCAATTCAAAACCATTAATCACAATCTGTTTTACAATATCTGGATTTGAAGTCGGATCGATTTCAAAACGAACGATTACATCTTTTCCTTTTTCGGCACTAAAAGTAATATATGCCATCGAAGCATCAATCTTAGCATTAGCTCTCTGACTTGCATTTACGGTTTCCTGAAGTTTTCCATCCACATAAATTTTTATGGGTGAAAAAGTCTTTCCCGTAATCACATCAAAGGCATTATGAAATGTCAAAAGCGTATGTTTACCTTCTTTTAAACCACTGATTTTTAATTCTAAATTTTCAGCTGTTATTAATCCGTCGCTTCCCAATTTATTGTAAAAAGGAGCGTTCATACCCACTTTATACCATTTTGAAGTGAAGTTTCCTTTTAGTTTAAAACTTACTGCGTTAAACGTTTTCTGGTCTTCTTTGTTTTCATTGATAACCCAAGCTTCATAACTCGGATCGTGAACCTCTTCTAATCTTCTTTGAAAAAAGTCAAAATCGACTTTTACAATTTGTTTATCAGTATTTTGAACTGATTGTGCTTGTCCGTTTGTGGTCAAAAATAGGGACAAAACAGCACCGCTTATTAATTTCTTAATCATTTTTGTTAGTAATAGTTAGTTTAATTTCGTTTTCTCTGCTTCAGATTTTCCTAGCAGATTTATAATGTCTTTTTTTCTTTCTTCAGGAATTACTTTTAAAACCTTCAATTCTCCGTTTAGAAGCTCGGCTTCAATTGTTGTATTTTGTTTGGCGTGTAATTTAAAATGAACGTTCCAATCTTTTGGCCAAGCGGGAAAAAGATAAATCTTACCGTCAGCTTCCTGCAAAAGCATTTCCTGCATGCCAATCATTCCCGAACCGCCCCAATTATGATCTGGAACCCAGTCAAAACCTGGTCCCCAAAAAGCAGGAAAACGTCTTTCTGAATTGGCCATTTTCATTGTATTGTATTTTGCTGCGTCTTCGGTTAAACCCAAACGAGCCGAGAAAATATTATCTTGTTTCCAGCCAATATGACTTCTAAATTTTATAGCATCAGAGTCGTATTTCCATGTATTTAAAGCCGTTTCTAAATCTGGTTTTCCAATGCCATAAATGCCCCACGGATATACTGGATACAATTGCGGAACTTCCGAATTATTGACTCTTTCCCAGGATTTAGCAGGGACCAAAACTTTATGATTTTCAATCTGTCCAAAATTCAAAGGCGGAATTCTTCCTGAAAAGTCAATTAAATATGCCGCATCTTCAACTGATAATTGGTTCCCAGAAAGCTTTAAAAGACTTTCTGTAATCACTTGTAAAGCCGAAATCGTACTATTGGCATTATTCGCCATTTTATACGTTTCTGCTCCAGAACCCGGATATAAAACTAATTTTCCGTTTCCGTCCAAAGCTTTTCTGCCTCTTTGTTTCGCTAAATATTGATAATGCTCATCAAAAAAACGAAGACAGCTGATGATGAATTGATTGTATTTCTGAATATCTTCTCCTGCATATTCTTTCTGCTGTAGCATCATTTGGCAGAATTCTAAAACCGTATCCCACTCATATTCTAACCATGCATTATATTCCATTCCCGGATCATAATCTGCGGGACGTTTCCATTCATATTCCGCAGGATTTGGCAAACCGAAATTTTCTAATTGTTCTGTGAATGATGCGCCGTTGTGATTCCAGTAAACTTTGCTTCTTAATTCAGCATTTTTTTGAATGTTCAAATAATAATCTAGTTGCGATTTCATCATATCAAAATCACCGCTTTTTACCATCGGAAAATAAACCAATCGCTGATTTTGAGCCGTCATTGTTCCTCCGCCCCAGTTTCTAAAATCGGGTGTAAAATCTAAATCTTTATTGGTATAAACTGGATCAACCGTAAAAAGTCCGCCGTTGAATTTTGTTGGATATTTTCCGTACGCATTGCATCCCAACATATATCGAAACAACTGATAATTCTGTCCGATTTGATAAACTGAATCTTTCTCAATCGATTGATTTTTTTGAGTGAAAATAAAACTGCGGCTCCAGAAATTATTCCACCATTTTTGCGTGTTTTTTTCTGCTTGTTTGGCTGTGTTTTTATTTTGAGAAATCAAACTTTTCAATCCGTTATTCCAAGTCAAAAAATCAGATTGGTTCGTATTTAAATATATTTCTAATGAATGTTTTTTCGATGGTTTTATACTTGATAAATTAAAACCTTTAAAATCGGTTGATTGGTATTTTCCTAAATACGTTCCGTTTGGTTTTAGATTATTTCCTGAGATAAATCCGCCGAAAGTCAGATTTGCAATCGGGTTCAGCATTTGGTCTTTAACCGATTCCATTTTTTGTTGTTTTACCGCTACATCAAAAACTGTATTTTCTCTGTTTCTGTGGTAAAATTTGATTCCGTTATTTTCAAACGAAATAGAATCTTTAAACATAATAAGTTCTCCTTGAGGCGCCCATTTATAGGAATTAGCGTTGTTTTCTTTTCCTTTCGGATAACGGTTCTGATAACGCCAGCTTTCATAAGAAGCCGTCATTTGCAACGCATTTTTACTTTCTAAATCGACATGAATAATCGGTTTAAAAACATCTACCCAAAGTTTGATTTTAGTATCATTTTGTCCAACCAAGATATAACCATCTTTGAGTTTCAATTCCTGATGAAAACCGTCTTTCCCTTCAAACGGATTCGGCATTAAAGTCACTTTTATACGACCTAATTTCAATAAGGTATTATGCTCATCGAAAGTCCCACTTCGTGAAAAATAAAAATACAAATCGCCTTTCTCCACCCAGACATTCATACCAATATCCCCGCCACCTAAAGGCATTGATTCTGATGAATTCTGACTTTGTGTTGTCCAAACCTGATTGTAATTATCAAGCGTAGGAATTTGCGCTTTGAGATAAAGCGTTGTGAAGAGAAGTATGTATTTTATGTATTTCAATTTTATTGTTTTTTTAAAGTTTTTTTTTGTCATTTCGACTGAAAGGAGAAATCACACCCGTAACCACAAAGATTGTCGTTTACTGTTGCAGAATTTCTAGTGTGATTTCTCCTTTCAGTCGAAATGACAAACTAGATGCCAAAACTCATAACTCATAACTCATCATTCAAAATTCACAATTACCATTCGTCAGTTCTAAACGATGAAACTGGCAAACCTCCTGCACTAAACAATTCCGCTTTAGCGAAATCTTTCCATAAATAACGAACTGCAACTGGATTCTTTACTTTCTCAGAAGTCAGAACTACTGATTTTCTTCTTACTACTGTCTTCGCTGGATAAAAAACTTTGTCTTCTCCTGCGATTTCAAAACCTAAAACTTCTTTATCATAAGAGGTAATTCCGTTTGTAACATCATCAAAAGAAACGGTTACAGCGCCATCTTTTATTTCCATCGATTTGTATTTCGGACTTTCGAATTCGAAACCTTCAATTCCATAAGTTCTTGCCAAAGCCTGAAAAGCCAGACGATTCCCGCCTTTTTCTTTATCCATTGGATGAATGTTATTTTCTTCTCCAACATCCATTAAAACTGTCATTGCTGAATTCGGAATTTCCTTTGAAGCCTTAAACTGTGCCTCTCTCAAATAAGCCGAATTGTATTTTTCCTGATAATCTTTTGGATGAAATGAAGCGTAATTAAACGGCGCAATCTGAGCGAAATAAAAAGGAAAATCTCCCTGATTCCACAACGTTCTCCAACTTGAAACCATTTTTTTCATCAATGCAGTATATTCAGAAGCTCTTTCATAATTCGATTCTCCCTGATACCAAATACAGCCTTTGATTCCGTAACCAATTACAGGCGAAAGCATTCCATTAAACAAAGTCGTAGGAACACGATTTGGATCTTTTCCTAATTCTTCTTTTGTGGTCGGAATTTTAGCACTTGAAAAATCTTTCAGCATTTCTTTATTCATCCACGCTTCCATGCTCGAACCTCCGTACGAAACGTGAATTAAGCCAACTGGAACATCTAAAACTTCCTGCAAAAGCGATCCAAAATACCAAGCTGTTGCACTAAAATTGGATGTTGATTTTGGAGAAGCTTCTTCCCATTTTCCTTCGAAATCTTGTAAAGGTTCTAAAACCGTTGCTCTAGGAATCGTAATTAAACGAATGTTTTTATTCGTTGATCTTACAATAATTTCGTTTCCATTTTTAACTGGCTGTCCCTGAAAACCTTTTAAAGGCATTTCCATATTCGATTGTCCCGAACAAAGCCACACTTCTCCCAACAAAACATTTTTGATGGTTACTTTTTCATTTCCTTCTGAAACTTCAATCGTGTAAGGTCCGCCAAAAGAAACCGTTTTTAATTCTGTTTTCCATTTACCTGAAGTGTCTGCTTTTACTTTATAAGTTTTAGAATCCCATGACGTTTTGATTACAATGTTAGCGTTCTTTTCTGCCCAACCCCAAATTGGTGCGTTGGATTTTTGCTGTAACATCATATTATCAGTAAACAATGCTGGCAGTTTGATTTTGGCATTGATTTGAAAGCTCGCTAAAACTGTTAATAATGCAATAATTGATTTTTTCATTTTTTATTTATTTTTTGCCACAGATTAGAGGATTAAAAAGGATTATTAGTTTTAGTTATGTCAGGCTGAGCGAAGTCGAAGCCCGATTCCAATTGAAGCGCCCTTCGACTTCGCTCAGGGTGACAATCCAAATAATCATTTTAATCTGTGGCTAACATTTATTTCTCCTGTAAAATCACAACCGGCCCAAATAACCCCGCTTTCAACAACGGTTCTCCTTCTAATCTAAATGGCGCTGTTGTCCACGTTAATTTTTCTTCTTTTGGCAATTTTTGATCGCCAATTAATCTATTTGCCCAAGTATTTGTAACTTTTATTTCTATCGTGTTTTTTCCTTTTTGTAAAGCTTTTGAAATGTCTGTTTTGAAAGGAAAAGTCCAAAGCGTTCCGCAATCTTTTCCGTTGATTTTGATTTCGGCAATATTGGCCATTTCACCTAAATCCAGCCAGATTTTATTGGTTTCTTTTCCTTTCCAAACGAATTCTTTTTTGTAAACTACAGTTCCAGAATAATACTTAATCTGATCATTTTCAGAAGTGCTCCAGTCGAAAAGTTTGTTTGTTTTTACCACTTCTTTTGGCCCTTTAAATTCTGTATCAAATTGTAATTCCCAATTTTCATCTAAAGTCTGAACTTTTTCAAACTCAGATGATTTTCCTTGCGCTAAAACTTCTTTTGTTCCATCCTTAAAAATCACAAAACCAGATTCGTTCGCATCTAAACTTATCGAAACAATTGTTCTTCCGTTTTCTATTTTCCAATTGGCTAAAGCCGAAGTTTGATCTGTTACAGGATTGTACCATTTAGGAACTTTTCCAGCTATTCTGAAAGACGCATCAAAAGAACGTTTTTCTGCTTTTTGATTGGAAATGAAATAAATATCTTCAGTATACGATTTACGATGTGCCCACGCCAATGTTTCTGAATCAGCTCGGTTTAAATTTGGAAAATAAACGTCTTGTGTGACTCCGATAGAAGTAAAATCATTGCCTAAATATGGCAATTTAACAACTGTTCCTTTTCCTATTTTCCATGTTGAAGAATTGTTGTTATTCCAAATTTCATCAATTACATTTTGCCATTTCTTTTGATCGGTTTCTGATTGAATTCCCGGTTGAAGATTTGGTTTTTCATCTACAAAAATAGTTCCACCATCTTTTACCAACTGCAATATTTTTTCGGCAGAAGCCAAAGAAAGCATCTTATTCGGTGCCATTTTATGACTTCCAGGAAAGAATAAAGCACCATATTCAATTCCACCTTCAAATGAGATTTTTCCGTTTACTACTTTCGCTCTATTAATTAAAACATCAGCATTAAAAGAATCATATTGATAACCATTTAGCGGATTAATCCATTGTGATAAATCGGTGATATTTTTAGAATAGGTCACTTCTTTTGGCATTTTAGCCGTTGGCTGACCTTCATTTTCTAAACGGATTTTCTCGCTTGCCAATCTTTCCTTTCCGAAAACATTCGGAATAAAAGGTACTAATCTATCGGGAACAAAAGAACGAGAAGGAAAATCTTCTCCAATAAAAACCGCCAAATCAATTACAGGTTTTCCTTTTTGCAATTGAAACTGTACTCTTTGACAATAATCAAACCATGCTTGCCCAGGTTTCCACCAAGTTTGATCTCTTTGGAAAAAAGTCCCGATATCGTCTAAAGTCATTCCTGGCTTTCTATCCGTCCACGGATTATGCACAAAAACGTGATAGAATAAACGATTGATTCCTAAAGCATAATTGCGGTCTGCCGTTGTTTTTAAATTTCCGGGATGTTCGTCCCAATCCATTCGCAGAGCGGTAAAAGATTCTGCCTGAATAATATCTTTTCCATAAATATGTCCGCCCGAAATGGCATCGACCATATCAAAAGGTTTATCATGCGTTGGACTTTTCAGCCAAAACTCTCCACTTGGGTAATCAACATATTTATAATGAAGTAACGCGTCGCTGGTTACAACTGGCGCTACATTTTCTGCACTTAATTTTATGTTGTTTTCTTTTGCGATTTGCGCTACAGTTCCGTAGAAATTATCAGCAACTAAATCGGCAATTGTTTTCCTAATATCGTATAAAACTTTCTCTGAAAAATCGGCACTTTCTACGGGAATTCCTGCCATAACTGGAAGATAATCTAGAAGATCGTAGCCGCGTCTCTTTTTAAATTCAGCCTGAAAAACCGAAGACCAGTTTTGGCTTCCACATTCCCAGCTATCAAAATGAAGAATTTCTAAAACTTTTGAAGCCAGTTCTGGGCCAGCAGAACGAACAGCTTCTCCAAACCAATGATCCAACTGAAAACGAATTAACTCGGGATTAAATTTGTCTACTTCCAACCCTTTTCCTGCTCCGCCAGTTGCATTTTCATGTCCAGTAGAAGTATGCCCCATTCGGATAATTTTCCATTTTCCTTTTGGTGCTTTCCAATTTAAGTTTCCATCAGCATCAACAAAATTGGAAATATTGATAATTTCTGATTTTTTGAATGCATCAGAATTTGGAATTTCTTTTTCAGTAGTCTGCAGAGTCAAACGCCAAATTGCTCCCGATTTTCCTTCGTAATTATTAATCAGTGATTGGTTCGAAAGTGTAATTTTACTCACTTTTAAATTCTGTTTCCACTTCGCAAAATCTAAATCTTCAGCGCCGGGTTCTGTTCCCTTTGGATCATAAACAAATCTGAAATATTTTGCCGTAAAAGGCGTAATAGTATGTGTATTGGGGAAATCCATGTCTTGCCAGCCGTGACGCGGTGCAATCATTCTTTCGTGGAATCTAAAATTAACTCCGTCATCACTCACTTCTACAATTAGACGTTGCGCCTGAAAATCTCTTCCTTTGGTTTCAATGACAATAGATTTACAGGTAAAAGGCTGTGCAAATTCATACTGAATCCATCCTGAATCGGCAAACTTGAAGTTCTCGTCTTTTTTAGGATCTGCCAAAAACAATGCATCGGTGTTATTGGAGGTAGTTACTTTTGGCAATTGCATTTGCGAAGTGATTTGATATTCTTTTACCTGAATCGCAAAAGTGGCAATGTCTTTATAATAGTCTTTGTAGTGCGCTGGAACTGGCAGCTTTGAAGTTATTTTTTTCCCACCTAAAATTTCAGTTGTTGACCAGACTACTTTTTGCATCGACATTTCTGGCGTAATCCACGGCCCACCTGCAACTGCAAATCCGTCTGCTCCATGAAAAGCTAGTTTTAATCCTAAACGATCGGCTTCTTTAAAAGCCCAATGAATCATATCCCAAAACTCCGGACTCAACTGCAAAACCGGCGGCTCTATCAATGGCGGATTGGCTGGTCCTTTGATCGTCATTAGATAAGCGCCCGCAATTCCAGCATATTTCATCGCTTCTAAGTCGGCTGTAATTCCCACTTTAGAATACGCCGATTTCATCCAATACCAATACACCCAAGGCCTTGAGGATTCTATTGTTGGTTGAAAAGTGGTTTCTTTTTTATGGACTTCTTGTGCGGAGACTAGGCTTGCAAGAAGAAGGATAAAAAAGAGGTGTTTTTTTTGAAACATTTTTGTTGTTTTTATTTCGTTTGTAAACCCGACAGGTTTTTGAAACCTGTCGGGTTTGATGTGTTATTTCTTATTTAAAACATAGCCAATGGTTTCAACGATTGTGACGCAACGTGATTTCTCCATGCGTTTCCCGAGGTTGAAACCTCGGGCTATGTTTGATAATCTTTGTCGAATTTCTTATGTGATTTGCTTCGTCTGTTCGCTATCGCTCGGGTCTCGTCCCTCAAAATGACAAACTATATCTTAAATTTTTATTTTTTATAAAATCTGCCTAATCTGCAAAATCTGCGAGAGTAAATTTTTCCCGCAGATTTAGCAGATTTTTTTTATTTTTTTAATTCTCAATCACTCTAATACTTAAACTTCTTCAAACTATCTTCCAATTCATTCTTCGAACCGCTAAAAGGCGTCAAATAAAAACTGTATTCATAATTTCCAGATTTAATCTGATATTGTTCCAATGGCTGTGCTACAATCGTCCAGCTGTCGTTTCCTCCTACTCCCATTTGGATTAAATCGATGTTTAGCGTTAAAAATCCTGGATCTTTCAAATCGTACGTATGTCCTGATGCGCTAAGGTTTTCTTGTGTGTATGGCCATGCGCTCATACTTAAAAGTTTGGACTCATTTACAACTAAAAATCCGTTATTTTTCTGCGGAGTGCTTAATGCCATCCATCTTACATCACATCTATTTCCGTTTTCCTGTGGTTTTGGATAATGTTCGATAAAATCATTTATTGGAAGCGAATATTTTCCAACAAACGAACCAAAACTTCTGTCGCTGTAATTTTCTAGTTCACCTTTTCCGTACCATGAAATCTGGTCGAAACTTCTTTTAACCCCCATCTGCATCCCGATTTTTGGAATGTTCGGCAATTTGTTCGATGCTTTTAAACTGTAATCTACTTTTATTAATCCGTTTGGTAAAATATTATAGATCACTTTTACGCTTGCACTATCTTTTATAACTTCATAATCACTTATAATTTTGATTTCAGAAGCTGATTTATCAATTGAAATGTTAACCAGTTTTGGTTTCGCTTTGTACCATTGTTTCAACAACTTTTGCGATTTCCATCCACGTTTATCGTTATCTGTAAGCGGTCTTACAAAGTTGGGCAATAGAGGTGCAAAAACTTGTTCTTCTCCATTAAAAATATAAGAACTCAAAGCTCCGTTTATTTTTCCAATTGTGATATCAAAAGTTTTTCCTTTGATTTTGAAATCTGAATCTGATTCAGAAACATTTAGAGTTTCTTTTTTAGATTCTAACGAAATGACTTCTTTCTTTTTCACTATAAATTGATCTTCCGCGACAGCGTAACCTTTTGAAGCCCAAAGCTCGTCTTTTGAAAGTTGGAATTCTATATTTAAAATATATTCCGCATCAGCTTTCATTTTTGGAAGATAAGAACTGATATCTAAAGTTGTTGATTGTCCTGCTTCTACTTTTAACGGTTTTAAAATCTGAGTTTTAATCACATTTCCATTTTCCAACACTTTTAAAACCGGAATATAACCTTCTAAAGATTTAACAGCCTGACGATTTTTGATTTCTAACTGATTTCCCTTTAAAGTCGAAATCGCTGGCTGATACACCCATTTATTTTCAAAAATCGAACCTTTTGGTTTTCCGTTAGAATCTACAATTCCTTTTGTATTGAAGTTTCCGTCATGATATTTTTCGCCAAAATCTCCTCCATGAGCAAAATAATTCTGACCAGATCTGGAATCAAATTTCACGATTCCCTGATCTTTAAATTCCCAAATACAACCTCCAATAACTCTTGGAAGCGAACGAAATTCATCCCATAATTCTTTTAAATTTCCAACTGAATTTCCCATTGCATGAGAATATTCAACAAAAATAATCGGACGTGTATCTTTCTTTTGATCGACCAAAAATTTTGGTGTGAAAACGCCAGGATAAAAACGACTGACCATATCGACATAAGAGTCATCTTGCGGATTTTCAAATCTGTAAGCGTGATCGATTGTTTTCGGATATCTTGGATCAAGCGGATCAATATATCCGTCTAATTTAGCATTTCCTTGTGCTGGTTCGTAATGCACCGGACGTGTAATATCGAAATCATGAACCCAGCCCGACATTGCAGAATGGTTTGGCCCTTTTCCGCCTTCGTTTCCTAAACTCCACATTACGACCGATGGATGGTTTTTATCTCTTTCGACCATTCGGATCATTCTTTCCATATAAGCGTTTGTCCAAAGCGGATCGTTGCTTAATTTACCGCCAATTCCGTGTGTTTCCTGATTGGCTTCGTCCATAACCATGATTCCGTATTGATCGCACAATTCATAGAAATAAGGATCGTTTGGATAATGGCTCGTACGTATAAAATTGAAATTGTACTTTTTAATTGTAGTTATATCTTGTTTGATATCTTCTCTTGTAACGGCTTTTCCTCTTGTCGGATGATGATCGTGACGGTTTACGCCATAAACATAAGTTTCTTTTCCGTTGATAAGCATTTTGCCATTTTCTTTCGAAAATTCAATCGAACGGAAACCAACTTTACAACTTTTGGCTTCGGTAACGTTTCCGTTTTTATCTTTTATCGAAATGACCATCGTATACAAATTCGGCACTTCTGAACTCCATTTTTTTGGATTTTTGATCGTTTCCTGAAAGAATCCAAAGCGAACATTATCCAAGCGAGGATAACTTTCGTTAATTAAATCAATTACAGGTCTTTGAAGCGGTTCTTTGAACATTGCCACATTATTGGCATCGTACAACTGAACATTCATGGTGTAATCTTTGATTTTTGCACCAGTCAAATTCTCCACTTTTGGACGCAGTTTAAAAATTGCATCTTTGTATTCTTTGTCTAATTTGGTTTGGACAAAGAAATCCTGAATACGGAGTTTTGGCTCAGCCATAATAAAAACTTCACGCTGGATTCCGCTCATACGCCAATGATCCTGATCTTCTAAATAAGAACCGTCTGTCCAACGAATTACACGAACAGAAACTACATTTTCTCCTGCTTTTATATACGGCGTAATATCAAATTCTGATGGCAGAAAACTGTCTTCTCCATAACCTAAAAATTCTCCGTTAAGCCAAACTTCAAAACCCGAACTTACTGCTCCGAAATGTAAAGTCATAGTCATATCTTTCCAATTTTCCGGAACCGTAAAACTTCTTTGGTAAGAACCTACTCCATTATAATCTTTCGGAATATAAGGCGGATTTATCGGTCGAAATGGATAAACGGCACTTTTGTAAATTGGATTATCATACCCTTTCATTTCCCAGTTTGAAGGCACTTCGATTTTATCCCAGCCAGATACTTTGTTTTGGTAAAAATCCTTTGAAGCTTCTTTTAAGTTTACCGCATATTTGAAATCCCAATCGCCCGTAAGCATTTGCATTCGACTTTTGGTTCTGTCGCCTTTTAATGCGTCTAGAACAGAAGTATAGGAATAAGCAGTCGCTCTTGATGGCTGTCTGTTGATACTCGTGATTGTTGGATCTTCCCACGGAGCAAATTCGTACTTTTTGTGCAACTCTGGAACTCCCGCTGGTTCTCCTGTTACGGATTGAGCGTGAGTCGCGTAAGATGTTAGAAGTAAAATTACAGTCAAAAAGTCGAAAGTCGAAAGTCGAAAGTTGAAAAATTGCTGAATATGATTGGTTTTAAACATTATTTTATTTTTAGTTCTTTTGTCATTCCGACGAAGGAGGAATCTTCGCCCGATATTCTACAAAGATTGGTAGTTTTTCTGTATGGAGCTACTTGTGGAGATTTCTCCTTCGTCGAAATGACAAAACTGTGTCTTTATTTATCTTCTGGTCGTTAAACCTGACAGGTTTAAAACGTACTTTATCTTAATTCTTCTTCTTTTTCTCTGGCGGAGCCACAAAATTTAATTTGCTTTTCCCTAAATCTTTCGAAGTTGCAATTGCAATTCCTCTTTGTTCTGCTTTATTAACGGCACAATAAAAATGATACACGACGCCATCATGTTTTACTACAAATGATTTATGCGCAAACAAATCATCATAAGGTTCTGATGATTTTACTAAGTCATCGCCTTTCCAGTCCGTCCAGTTCACTAAATCATTTGAAACGGCAAAACGGTTAAATGCGCCTTGATTCCAACCCGTCCAAAAAGCTCCGAAATAAAACATCACCCAAGTGTCATTAATTCGCTGAATATAAGCATCTCCCGAAATTCCTTTATGATGATTGATTAATGGTTTATCGCCATAACGCTTCCATGTTTTCATGTCGTTTGAAACCGCCATCGCGATACGCTCCGCACCTTTAGCAGGATTTAAACTATCGCCTCGGGCATTGTAATACATGATAAAATTGTGTCCTGTCAATTTATCTTTATCGCGAATTACACTGTTTTTGTACATCGTACTATTGTCCCACCATCTGGCGTCTTTATCTTTTGGCGTTAAAACCGGGTTCTCTAATCTTTGAAATTCATGCGGTTTTGTGGGAGCTTCTTTGGTATACGCCATTCCGATTGATAAAACACCTGCTTCGTAACCTTTGCTGTCTCCGCCAAAATAACTCATCCAGTATTTGCCATCATATTTTTCCCATTCGTAGCTTCCGCCCCAAGTTAAATCCTGCAACGAAATATATCCTGCTTTTTGGTTAACATCCCAATGTTTTTCGTTTTCTGAGAAAGACATTACTTTTCCAAGATGTTTCCAGTCTAAAAGATTATCGCTTTCTGCTAACCATGTTTCATAACCTCTTCCATCGTAAATTAAATACGTCATGTACCATTTGCCATCTTTTCTAAATACACTCGGACAATCCATTTTGTATGAGTTGTCTGTAGGAACCATCACCAAACCGTATTTATAAGGCGTTTTGATTTCTTCGTAAATCTCCTGCATTACGGTTTCGGTAATTTCTCTTTTCTTGTATTTGGTTGCACAGCTTGTTATGGTAAGTGCCGAAATGGTTAAGATTAGGTATTTAATTTTCATTTTTATGTTTTTTTTGCCACGAAGGCACTAAGGCTCTTTTTTTTTTTATTTTTTGTTTCACGCAGATTTTACAGATTTAAGCAGATTATTAATTGATTTTTATCTGCGTTAATCAGCCAAAATCTGCAAAATCTGCGTGAAATTATTTTTTCAATTCTTTTAATTTAGACTCCATCACATCTTTATTCAATTTTACCTTTACCATTCCTGTTGGATGAAATCTTCTTTTTAGGTCGATGGCGTTATAGACTATGGTATAAACGTCATTTCCTTCTGGGATTAAACACAAAGGCGTTCTCATAATATCCCACCATTTATCGACTTTGGTTTCGATTGGAAGATAATGTGCTTCTGCCCAATTAACGCCGTCTGCAGATAATGAATAAGCAATCATATTTGGTAAATGATGTCCCCAGCCGTCTGGGCCTCCATCGAAAATAGCGATGTACATTCCGTTTGGTAATTGGCTTACTATTGGATTTTCAACAAAAAGCGGATGCATTGTTTTAATGGGCTCCAAACCTTTATTCATTCTTAACCAAGGTCCTTCTAAACTTTTGGATTCGGCTAAAGCTACAAACCAGCCTTTACCTGATTTCTTTGGATAATCTGCCCATGAATTGAATGGATATGCACCGCTGTAAAATCCGAAATACTTGTCTCCAACTTGATATGGAAAAAACGAAGCTACTCCCTGACGTCCTTCCCAAGGCTGAGAATCTAGTCCAGGTTCCATAATGATTCCAATATCTTTATAAGGGCCACCAATTCCGTTGATTCCGTCTACAGTCGATTCGCAACGCCAAATTCTTCCGAAAGAATGATTTGGCTCTATTTCTTTACTAACTGTATAAGCCAAATAATAGCCATACCATTTGTTTGCTTTTTCATTGAAAACCGGCATATACGACCAAATTGCTGCACGACGATCATTCATCGGGTTATCATCTTCTGTAACGGCATAAGTTCCGCTTGCTTGATAGATTGTAGATTCTCTTTTCCAATGAATGGCATCTTTACTTGTCCAATGTCCGATTTTCGTTTTTACACGATCATAATAGTAATCAACTCCTTTTTCTCCTGCTCTTTCGGTTGGAAACATATGATACGTATCACCGACTTTTACCACACGTCCGCCTTCGAAACCTCCCTGTATTCCTTCAGTTTCAGACATTCCTTCATCTATAACTGGTTTATTTTCTCCGCCAATAATTTCGAAAAGTGGTTTTTCATCTGAAAATCCTTCAACGATAAAAGTTGGATTCCAAAGTTTTCCGTCTGGTAATTTTACGTCTCTGGCATTCAATTTCTGGTCGCTTTTCAAAACTCCTAAAACAGCAAATAATCCTTTTTGATTTGGTAAAATAGTATGAGTTCCTTTTCCATAAGGAATTGCATAAACGCTTACTGGCGGTAAACCTGTAATTGTAACTCCATTTTCAAGAATCTCATTATTATTTCCAATTTGATTGGATTGCAGATATTCAGAATTTTTATCCTGAAAAACTCCAATCAAAACAGTTACTGGCTCTTTAAACTTTAATTCTAATGGAGAATTAGTTCCGTTTTTATATGCTTCTAAAGGAAGTTCAATTCCTGTCAAACCTTCTAATTCTGGAGCTAAACGAACAATATTGTGTTTGCTTCCCGAAAATACATGAGCATATTGTGTTGTTTTGAACGTTTTGTATTTTGATTTTACAATTTCAAATGATGCTGGTTTCCATGCGGTGTTTTGTGCTTTGGCTTGGATGCAGACGGTTAATAGCATTAAGAATGCTGTTTTTAATTTGAAGTTGTATTTTTTATTTTTTGAAAACATTGGTTTTTTATTTTTTATTGACTTCTAAATTTCTCCAATCTTGTCATTTCGAGGAACGAGAAATCTTCGTTAGAAACTCTACAAAGATTGGATACATTCGGTACGGAGCTACTTGCGAAGATTTCTCCTTACGTCGAAATGACAAAACTAATGTGATAATCTTTGTGGTTACGAGTGTGATTTGCTTCGCCTATTCGCTATCGCTCGGGTCTCCTTCGTCGGAATGACAAACTGTACGTTATAAGCTATTGGCTAATCACTATGGGCTAATAACTAATCACTAAGGACTAATTACTAATCATTCACAAAGCTTTATAACTAACTTTATATTCCACATTCGGTTTTACAATCAATTGATACTTATTTTTTGCTAATTCTGTAATCGTTCCAGAATTTGTTTTTGGTTTGCTAGCACTTTCAAAAATCAATTTTCCTTCTCCTTCGCCTGCTTTTATTTTGATTTCTTTGGTACTGCAATACACGGCAACTTCTCCGTTTGGTGTTGGCACTTTTCCTTCCATCCATTTTAAACCGCCTAAAATAGGTTTGATTTCGTATTCTGAATAACCTGGAGCAGTTGGTTTTACACCTAAATAATATTTCCCTAACAAATAAATCGGACTTGCTCCCCAAGCGTGGCAAAGGCTTTTACCGTAAGGACGACCGTACATTGTTAAATGTTCCGTTCCTTTTTTGTTTGGATTGTATTCTTCCCAAAAAGAGGTTGCGCCTTCATTGAGCATGCCGCCCCAATAATCTTTCATTTCTTTTAAAACATAATTCTGTTCGCCTATCGCACATAAAGCTTCCAACTCATAAAAACGCATATATGGTGTTGTAATTTGAAGAACATCTTTATTTAGTAGTACTTTATTTTTTACGCTTTGTTTTTGTTCTTCATTAAAATAATTGAAGAAAATACCAAACATATTAGCGTATCTGGTTACGATGTTTTGTATTTTCCCATCGATACGCTGGTGTTTCATCACGTTTTCTTTTTTATCCCAAAAAACATCAAATAATTTGGTTTTTAAATCAGTTCCTAATTTTTGATATTGTTTTTGGTCTTCAGTTTTTCCATCAATTTCAGCACTTACCGCCATAGCTTCTAAACTTCTCGCTAAAAGCATTTGTTCAAAACTGACTTCGCCTGTTTTTGGCAATCCGTCTGCCCAATCAATGAAAACCCAATCGCCTTCTAATGGTTCAAGGAATCCGTTTTTGTTTCTTCTTTCTAAACAGAAATCCATAAGTGATTTCATTCTCGGATAAAAAGTTTTGATGAATTTTGTATCGCCTGTGTGCAAATAATAATCGTAAACGCCTACAAACCAATACAGCGAATAATCCATTATAATATTAACGTGAGCCGTTACAGGCTCTTTTCCACGAAGCGCCAACAGCGTTCTTTCTACAGAAGCCGAATCAAAGAACAAATAATAATTCATTAAATAACTTTGATAAGCATCTCCAGACCAAACCCAGCGGTCGCGTTTGATTCCGTCGATAAAAAATTCACGAGACGTTAAATGCATCGTATAAGCCGATACATCCCAAATTTTGTTCAATTGTTCATCAGATGATTTAAATGCTCCACGATAGTCTAAAGGTAGATATTCATAAAGCATCGAAATTGAATCATATTTTACCGATGTATCTGCTTGAACCTGAACATAACGGAATGCTTTCGATCCATCATGCGTATAAGTTTCAGATTGTTTTCCGTCAAAAGATAAATGGTCTAATGTTTCGCATTTGGCAGAATCCAAAGCTTCTTCACGAGATTCTCCATAATAAAGTGCTAGTTTCCCTTCTCCTTTTAAACCATGAATTTTAATATAACCAAAAGTTTCTTTACCAAAATCTACTAATTGACCAGTTCCAATTTTTTCTGATTTTTTGGCATTTAAAGGTTTCGTTGTTAATTTGAATCCAGAAGGTTTGCTTTCTGGCGAATTAAAATTCCAAGAACCAACAGGAACCCAAGGCGTACCAGATTGTTGTGCTTTTCCAGTTTCATCAATCCAAAGTTTATCTTCGTTGGTCACTTTCCAAGAGGCATCAGATTTCACATATTTTCCGCTAATATAAATTGCTGGCAATACTTCCTGATTATAAACTTTAAAGGAAATTTTGTGTTTTCCGGCAGGAACTGCGATTGATTTTGGCTGTCCATAAATCTGAATGCCGTCTAAAAGTAATTGAAAAGGGCCTTCTGAGTAAATTTTTATGTCGTCTGGTTGCGGAATATCTACTTCTGTCTGAAAAGTGACCAAAGCATAAGGGCTGTAATATTGCCAAAGCGGAGGAAATACGGCTTCGCGTTCTGTACGTCTTACCTGCATTTTATTGCTTAACCAAATTTCAAAATCGCCTGGATACCAGATCCATGTCGCTTCTTTTGATTTTTCTTGTGCAAATGACATCGAACAAGAAAAAAGGGCAACAAAAAGAACGAAAATCTTAAGAAGTGAAAAGCGGTTTAGCATAGTTAGTGTATTTTGGGACTAAAGTTAAGTGTTCTCATCACATTTCACACCCTGCACTATCCTGCTATTTCATAAAAAACAGTACTTTTTGATAATTTTTTAAGGGAAAAATTACGGCTTATCACTTTTTTAGTACTAAAAAAAATGATGTTACAATTTTTAGGGGACGCTGATGAGACGGATTCGCTATCGCGAGGGCGCGGTTGAAAACGGATTTTTTCTTTTTTTACTCTCGAGAGCTTTGCCAAAGTTTAAAACTTTGACAAAGCTTGCTAAGTTGATACATTTAAAATCCGTGCAAATCCGCGTCTTTACGAAGTAAATCCGTTTTATCCGCGTTCTAATTTTCAGCACATGAAATTAAGCAGATAATTTATCGTTCTCATTTTCATCTTCTAAAATATAATTAGAAGGCGTTTTTCCTAGATGCTTTTTAAACATATAAATAAAAGCACTGGTGTTTTCGTAACCTAAATTGAAAGCGATTTCTTTTATGGATTGTTTTTCACCCAAACGTTTTATGGCTTCAAGTAATTTTAAACGAGTACGCCAATCGCTGAAATTCATTCCCAGTTCTTTAATAAATAAACGGGATAAAGTTCTGGTACTCATAAAAGAAATTTCGGCGTAATAATCGATCGTATTTTTGCTTGCAATATCTTCCATTAAAAGTTCGACTACTTTTTGAAGTCTTTCGTGATTGGTTGTGGGCAGGAAAGTGGCGCTTGGTACTATTAAAGCCAATTCGTCAAGAAAAACCGATATAATTCTGTGTTGCGGAGGCGTTAAATTTCCCTCTATTCCAAAAGAAATGATTTTGAAAACCAACTGCTTTAAAAACATCGGAATATCAAAAGAAAAACTGTTTGTTGGCAATCCTTCCATTGCAGACGGATCGATAAAAACGCTGTAGTAATTAACGTCTTTCTGAAAAGTAACCTGATGTTCTACTCCACCAGGAAGCCACAAACCCTGCAACGGATTCACAACCCAAATATGATTGCCCACTACAACGTTCATTACGCCACGCGTCGCATAGATCAACTGACCTCTTGGATGCGAATGAGAAATACACATTTCGTTGGTTACCATTTCGGTATAGCCAATAACAGGAATCGATGGATCAACTCTGTATCCATGCTCCTGTGCCATTCGATATGTCCGAATCTGGTTATTCATTGTCCAAATATAGCAATTCTGACATTAGTATTCTTTTAATCTTTGCAAAAAATAATACAGCTGTTGTTTTTTAACCTAATTTAAAAATCAAAAAATACCACATGGACACTATTAAAGCAAATCCTGACATAGTTAAAAAAACCACTTATTCGATCTTATTCATCATAAGTTTTTCTCATTTAATTAATGATCTTCTACAGGCTGTTGTTCCTTCCATTTATCCACTTTTAAAAGATAATTTTAGTTTAAGTTTTACTCAAATTGGTATTATTACTTTGACTTATCAAATGGTAGCGTCTATTTTACAGCCATTTGTGGGAATGTATACCGATAAAAACTCAAAACCATACTCGCTAATTGTTGGAATGTGTTTTACCATGGTAGGACTTTTCTTTGTTTCGATCGCTTCGAGTTTTATCAACTTATTATTATCAGTAAGCTTAATCGGAATTGGCTCTTCAATTTTCCATCCTGAATCTTCGCGTGTAGCGCATTTGGCTTCGGGCGGAAAAAGAGGTTTGGCGCAGTCTATTTTTCAATTGGGAGGAAATGCCGGAAGTGCCATCGGACCTTTATTAGCAGCATTTATTGTAATTCCGCACGGACAATCTTATATCGCTTGGTTTTGTATTATTGCGTTAGTTGGTGTTTTTGCTTTGTACAAAATTGCAATTTGGTACACGGCACATTTATCTGAAAGAAATGCTAATAAAGCTTCTCATCAAATCGAAACGCATCATTTGTCTAAAAACCGAGTAATTGCTTCGCTGATTATTTTATTGGTTCTGATTTTCTCTAAGTATTTCTACATGAGTAGTATTACGAGTTATTATACTTTCTTCTTGATAGATAAATTCCATATTACGATTCAGCAATCGCAAGTATATTTATTCTTGTTCTCGGGTGCTGTTGCTGCTGGAACTTTAATTGGTGGACCAATTGGAGATCGATATGGCAGAAAATATGTAATCTGGGTTTCAATTTTAGGTGTTGCTCCGTTTACTTTGATGTTGCCTTACGTTTCTCTTTTCTGGGTTGGAACTTTATCTGTAATTATCGGATTGATTCTTTCTTCGGCTTTCTCTGCAATTTTGGTTTATGCAACTGAATTAATGCCTGGAAAGGTCGGACTTGTTGCAGGTCTATTCTTCGGATTTGCTTTCGGAATGGGCGGTTTAGGTTCTGCTATTTTAGGAAAAATTGCCGATGCTACAAGTATTGAATATGTATTTAAGATTTGTGCGTTTCTGCCTTTGATTGGGGTTATTACTGGGTTCTTGCCTAATTTGGAGAAGAAAAAGAAGGTTGAGTAATTTTTTTTGCCACAAAGTCGCTAAGATGCAAAGTTTTTATAAAAAATAAGTTTTAATTGCGTCCAGCTTTAGCTGGATGAACAAATTAATTAGGAAGCTCAAAAGGCTTTAGCCAAAATATCTACAATTTGGTTAAAGCCTTTTTCTATTCTTTTACATAGACCTCCAGTTAAAACTGGAGGCAACTCATAAAAAAACTTTGCGTCTTAGCTCCCGATAACTATCGGGATTGCGAGCAAAATTTTATCTGTGTATTTATAATCTTTTTTATTTTATTAATGTCCATTAAAAACCAAATACAAAACCAAAATCGTCAATCCCAGCAAACCAAACAAAAGCTTCACCTTTTTACTAGTTTTAGGAATATCAGTTTCATCAGAAACATTAACTTCAGGATTTTTATCGGTTAAAGAGATAATAACAGCACTGATCATTAAAACCGCAAAAATGTAAAACGAAATCAATAAAAAGTGAGGCCAAACTGGATATTTATCGGCAGGGAAAATCCATAAATATAAGACCCCAACAAACAAACTAAACGCAGAACCCCAAGATAGTGTTGCATTTACGGCTTTTTTGGTAGTTCGTTTCCAGAAAACACTCAAAAGGAAAACAACAGATAACGAAGGCGCCAAGAAACCTAAAACCGCCTGAAAAATGTTGAATAAATTTTGTCCTTTGATATTATCAATAGCAACGGCAATTAGAATCGCAAATACACATCCGGCAGCAATTGTTAAACGACCAATTTTAATCTGATCCTGAATCGTCGCCGTCGGGTTGATCTTCTTTACATAAATATCATTCGTAAAAACGGTACTCAAAGCATTTAACGAAGAACCTATTGTTCCTACCAAAACCGCAATCATTACACAGATTACCAAACCGTTCATTCCGCTTGGGAAAAGGTTCGTAACCATCGTCATATAAGCTAAGTCTGAGTTACTTCCTAATTCTGGATATAAGGCATAACACAAAATTCCAGGTAAAATAAATAATGGAAGCGCCATCACTTTCAACCATCCGATAAAGTTCACACCAAGCTGTCCTTGTTCTAGATTTTTCGCTCCTAAAACGCTCTGCACCATCGATTGATCGGTACAGAAAAAAGCAACTGCAGCAACAGGATATCCCAACATAATAGCTGGCCACGGATAACTTGCATCATCAGAAGGACGAACTAAATTCCAAAAGTTGGATGGCGTTTTTGCAACTAAAGCTTCGATTCCGCCCAGTTTTTGTAAACCTAAAAAAGAAAGTGTTAGCGAAACTACAATCAGCAAAATCATCTGAAAAACATTGACTTTAGCAATTGCTTTTAATCCTCCTGCAAAAGTGAAAATTCCAGAGAAAATCACTAAAACGGTAACGCTCTGCCACATCGGAATTCCGAGAATCTGACGTACTAAAACACCTCCGCTGAATAATCCTAAAGACAACCAGCTTACTAATATTTTTACCAAAGCATACCAAGCCAAAATATTCTGTGTACTATCACCGTAACGTTTTCCCATATATTCGGGCATCGTGCTTACTTTACTTGCAATATATCTTGGTGCAAAAACCATAGCCAAAAGCAGTAAAAACACAAAAGCATACCATTCGAAATTTCCGGCTACAATTCCCGTTGCATAACCAATACTCGCAAAAGCCAATAATGAAGAAGGCCCAACATTGGTTCCCCACATATTAAACCCGATGCTGTACCAGTTCAAAGAATTTCCGGCAAGAAAAAGTGTTTCGTTTTTCTTTCTCTGCTTCATACTTACCACATATCCAATGACTAATAAAGCCACCAAATAACCCGCAACAATGATAAAATCGAGCGTGGTTAATTTATCGTAAATACTGTTCATAGTCCGTATTCGTTAAGAATATCGGCAATTTTAACCGGCATTCCAGTTTGCAGAGATTTGTCCATTGCTTGTAATAAAGCCACAGTTCCGATTCCTTCTTCCATGTTTGGATACGCTTCAAAACCTTGCTCGATACTATCTGTAAAATATTCTAAATAATTCTGATATTCTCCGCCGTGATGACTTTGTCCTTCAAAACGGAAATAATATTTTATCGTGCTGTCGCCCCAAGTAATTACTTTTTCTTCGCCAGTTTTGTCTGTAATCGCATAACGCAATTCATGATAATCGGCCTGACTTGCTCCTTCTGTTGCTCTTAAAATTGTACTCATTCCGCTGTCACGTTGCGCTGGCTGAGTCGGTGATGTATAAACACCGCTTACACGTGCAATTCTGCCGTCTGTTGCTTTGAAGATAAAGTGCATCGTATCCTCATTTTTTAATCCTGCATTTTGTCCGTTAGCGCTAATCATTCCATAACCCATTACTTCCTGGATATTTGGAAGATACCATCTGATAAAATCTACAGGATGACTCAAACCTCCGTACAACCATTTAAACGATTGCAAAAGCGACCATTCTTTCTTTAAAAACCATCTATGATCCGCATGATATTGAGCCTCGATTGTAATTAAATCTCCAATTAAACCTGCTTCAAAATCGGCTCTTTGCCTTTTGGCTGGTTCGAAGAAACGTGAACTTTGCCCAATGAAAACTTTCTTTCCAGTTGATTTGCTTAATTCCAACAATTCTTTAGCATCCGAAAGATCATCGATAAAAGGCTTTGTGCAAACTACGTGTTTTCCACTTAACAAAGCTTGTTTTACGTGTAGCGCATGCAAATGATCTGGCGTATAAATCGCTATAATATCAATTGATTCATCATTCAATAAATCATCGTAATTGGTTGTGTACGAATGAAAATCGAATTCTTTTGCGCGCTGTTTGCACAATTCTTCGTTTCGGTCGCATATTTTAACGAGTTCTAGTTTTGAACTTTCTATAGCAGCCGACATTGTGCTTCGTCCTTCTCCAAGTCCCAGAATGGCTATTTTTAACATTGGTTGTGGTTATTTTAGATTGTTGATTTTAGACTTTAGATTTTTTTTCTTGCCACAGATTAAAAGGATTTTCACAGATTAGAAAAATCATTTTAATCTTTTTAATCTGTGGCAAAATATTTTTCCGCATTTAAACCCGACAGGTTTTAAAAACCTGTCGGATTTATTGTAACGTTTATTTTTTTGCTTCTACTTCTACTTTGTTTAGAAAAATCCAGGTTTCGTCTGGTTTTGTGCCTTCAATTCCCGATTGGTATTTTTTCATTAAGGCGTTCCATTGATCTACTCTTGGGTTATTTTCTGTTGTTTTTGGATTTAGTTTGTCCAGATTTTCTCCTTTCGGAATACTGATAACTAAGATTAATTGTCTTTCATTTTTGAAAACCTGTAATTGCTGAAAATCGGCATTACAGAAACCTTTGGCTACTTCCGGCCATTTTTCGAATTGTGTTTTGTGATATTCTATATATTCTTTTTGTAGTTTTTCGTCAGCAGGAAGATTCGCTGTTAGAACTAAATTTTCCCAATCCGATGTTGGTTTTGAATCTTTACATCTTTCGAAGTTTTGGAAATCGTAAACCAAATCTTCATAGATTTTAATTTGTAAAGATGGAAAAGCACCCGCCAATTTTCGCTTCGTTCTTTCCGGCTGATTCATTTTTCCATAAATCACCAAATGATTTTTCCATTGGTACAATTCCTGACCTACAATTCTAAATCCAGTTAAAGTCGATTTGATTTTTTCAATATCAAAATCAGAACCTATTAATTCGATTGCATACGGTTTTGGCATTTCCTGCAATCCCCATTTTTCATCGATTACGACCTCTTTTTCTAAATCTTTGTAAGGTGCTCTAATTCCGGCTGCATCTTTAATTTTTGAACTTACATAAGGATCATTATGTTCCCAAATATTTCCTTTTGGTCCGTTATGATTTTTAAGGATTTTCTTTTCAGCAATCCAGTTGTTTTTAATCGTAAAACCTTCGCTTCCTTCATCCGTGTATAAATACAGCCATAAAAACGGATCGTGCGCATACGGACTGTTGTAAACTTTGTCGATATAATTCTCTTCAATTCGGCTGTTTGGCTGAGCCGAAAGCGTATAAATTCCAGCAACATCATGTAAATGTTTCGCATAATGATGAATCTTATTTCCTAGAATTTTATTGTTCTGCATCACATTAGGCGTATGCGTCCAACCCCAGCCCATTGCCATTCCGGAGTATGATACATCCGAAATTTCGTTGTGTTCAATCGTAATATTTCGAACAAAACCAGCGCTTATTCCCAAAGTTCCCCAATCCTCATTGGTTACGTTTGTAATTAAATTATCAGCGATTACTTCATCCGAACACATTTCTCTTTCATCTTTTATGATTAAAGGCAAATGCGCTTCAAAAGCTTCTTCAGAGAAAATTCCAACGTTGATGGCACTTCCGCCGATATCTTTAAATAAATTTCCTTTTACGGTATTGTGATTTGTTCCTTTATTTAAATCTAAACCAGTCGAAGCCAAATGCTCAAAACGGCAGGATTCAAACTGAATGTTATTCGCATAATTCACTTCAACCGCCGAGCGAGGTCTTCCTACCCAAGCCTGATTTTCTAAATTCGCCTGATTTGGCGTTCCAGGAACTTTCAATTTATAAGCATCCAATAAATATAACCCCGACTGCAACGGCACATGACCTTGCTGTGAAGGACGAAGCCAATTGCTGTACTGAAATGAAATTCCTTTAAATTGAAAATGATGAACTGGCGAATCGATTGTTCCTTTTACTTCAACCAGATTTTCTAAAACAGGCGCAGTTATAATTGCCGAATTAATATCTTCTCCAACTCTTGGAATATAATAGATTTTAGCATTTTTTTTGTCCAAATACCATTCGCCAGGTTCATTTAAAAGCGAAAAAGCATTGTTTAAGAAATAAGCTGAATTTCCGTTATTTTTAGAAATCCACGGCGCTGGCCACGGATGTTCGCTTTGGATTCTACTTTCAGGTTCTTCAAACGAAAGTCTTGCGCTGTCTTTCTGAACTTCGATATTTTTAATTCTAAGATTCGCATTCGACCACCATTGCACGATAAACATTTCCATTCCTGGTTCGTACTTAACCGATTTATCTTTAAACGGAATCCAACAGGTTTGGTCTTCGTGATTCCAAGATAAAATACGCTCCATTGTAGTTCCGGCAGTATTTTTGGCTCTAACTGCTTTTTTGCCATTTACCCATAATTGTCTGAAATCAATTAACGTTCCTGCTTTAGTTGGCGCATCAGCCACCCAAAACGTCCCTTTTTTACCGTTTAAAACACTGATTTTTTTCCAGTTTTTGATTTCGATTCCACCGCTTATGATTGGTTTTGCATTTGCATTGGCTTCAATTGTTGTTGGGCTGTCTGCAGTTCCTGAATCTTCAGGTCTAACAAATAAAGGTTCGTTTAGATAATACGTTCCGTTCATTACTATAATTCGGATTCCGTCTTTTATGGATGGATCTTTTAATCTGCGAAGTTCTCTGGCTTTTCGTATTGCCATGTGAACCGTTGCCAGCGGACTAGATTTTGTTCCGATGTTTGAATCTTTTCCTGATGGTGAAACCCAGATTTCAGCTCCAGTTGCCGAAAGCGAGAATACCATTAAAAAAACAATCAGTAATTTGTTGAAAGGAATTAAACGCATTATTTATAGTATTGATTTTTTTCTTCAGCTAAAATTACGAGGCATTTATTTAAAGCGCTATAAATTTTACAAATAATTGTATTTTTAACACTTTTACCAAATGACAGGGACAATTTAAAAGAATATAAAATTACGTGCATCCTGTACCCTCCTGTAATATTGGCTTCAAGACATTCATTTCGAAAATTCGGCTTTTAATTATCTTCTAATTTCCCAATTAAAAAAAGTTAAATTCATAAAAATTCTGTGATAAACTCACTAAAACTCTCATTTCGTATTATTTTTTTAATAGATTTGTGTAATCGATTACATTAAATATTTCAAATTAAAAAGTGTAATTTTATCTATTGAATAAAAATTCGATAAATAAAAAAGTGATTTGATAGTGAATCGTTTCTCAAAAAAAGACTTTTAACTATAATACAATACGAATGAAAACTAACCGAAAAATCCTTTTATGTATAGCTCTTACCTCTTTTGCTTTGATTTTCAATACTGTTTCCGCACAAAAATCTACCGGTACTTATAAAAACATTGAATTTACAATGGCTGAAGTACAAGATCCTGTTATTCCGAATTACAGTGTAAATTTAAAAGACTTTGGAGCGGTAAACGGTGGTTATGTTTTGAATACAAAAGCTTTTGCAGATGCCATAGATGCATTGTCTAAAAAAGGCGGTGGAAAACTAATTATTCCGCCAGGAATCTGGCTGACGGGACCAATTATTCTGAAAAGTAACATTGAGCTTCATGCAGAAAGAGGCGCATTAATCAAATTCAGCACCGATAAATCTTTATATCCAATCATAGAAACCAGTTTTGAAGGCTTAAACACTTGGCGCTGTATCTCTCCTATTTATGGGAAAAACCTAGAAAATGTAGCTTTTACAGGAAATGGTGTTTGGGACGGTTCTGGTGAAGCTTGGAGGCAAGTCAAAAAAAGTAAACTGACAGATGAACAATGGAAGAAATTTGTTGCTTCCGGAGGGGTTTTAAATGAAAAGAAAGACAGTTGGTATCCTTCTGAACAATATTTAAAAGGTGCTAAAGGAGCAGATCAGAACATTCGTCTTGACTTGAAAACCAAAGAAGATTTTGAAGCGATTCATGATTTCTTACGTCCGGTTTTGGTCAGCATTCAAAATAGTAAAAGAGTAATGTTCGACGGACCTGTTTTCCAAAACTCGCCAGCATGGAATATCCACCCTTTATTGATTGAAGATTTAATTGTTCGAAATATAACCGTTCGCAATCCTTGGTTTTCTCAAAACGGTGACGGACTTGACGTGGAATCTTGTAAAAATGTGGTAATCGAAAATTCAAGTTTTGATGTGGGTGACGATGCAATCTGTATTAAATCGGGAAAAGACAAAGACGGACGTGACAGAGGTGTTCCTTGCGAAAATATTATTGTAAAAAACAATATCGTGTATCACGGTCACGGTGGCGTTACGGTTGGAAGTGAAATGTCTGGTGGTGTAAAAAACCTGCATGTTTCGAATTGTACTTTTATGGGAACGGATGTTGGTCTTCGTTTTAAAAGTACGCGCGGACGCGGCGGTGTCGTAGAAAACATTTATATCTCAGATGTTTTTATGACTGATATTCCATCTCAGGCGATTTCTTTTGATTTGTATTACGGAGGAAAATCGATTGCTGAAACTTTAGCGGAAGGTGGAAATACGGTAAGTACAAAAGCAGTTCCGGTAAACGAAGAAACACCTCAGTTTAAAAATATTGTAATCAAGAACATTACGATTAAAGGCGCTCAGCAAGCCGTATTTTTACAAGGACTTCCTGAAATGAATTTAGAGAATATTGAAATCTCAAACCTGATTGCCAAAGCACAAAAAGGCTTTTCTATAATTGATGCAAACGGAATTAAAATCAGCAACGCTCAATTGGACATCGAAGCGAAAAATGCTTTTGAAATTTACAATGTTCAAAACCTTTCTTTGAAGAGCGTAGAATTTAATCCTGGTTCATCAAACACAATTACAATTGATGGTGGAGCAAGTAAAAATATTGATTTGAGCGGTTCTTCGGTAAATTTTTCTAAGACGACGATTATTGATAAAAGTGTACCTAAAAAGGCGGTTAAATTTTAAGAATCAATTCCAAAAAATAGCCCGTGGTTTCAACCACGTGAAAAGTTATTTATTGCTCCAGTGGAGCAAAATATTTATAGAATATCATCAATAAGACAAATGAAAAAAAGCTCCAGCGGAGCGACATATAATTATAAAAAACATATCGCTCCGCTGGAGCTTTATATTGTAAATCTATATATTTCTTTCTATAAATATTTTGCTTCTCCGAAGCTTACAAAATTAAATACTAATTATTTAAATTGTAGAATGAAATTGCATTCTCAAACCAAATCTTATTTTGATCTTCAACAGACAACTTCGAAATATAATCTTCTAAAGTTTTTACCACTTCACTATAATCTGAAGCTACATTTAAAACTGGCCAATCAGATCCATACATTAATTTATCGGCTGAAAAGTTTTCAAAAATTACATCCAAATACAGTTTCAAATCTTCTGGCTTCCAGTTTCTCCAATCCGCTTCTGTTACCATTCCTGAGATTTTACACCAAACATTTTCGTGTTTTGCAATTTCTTCTATTCCCTTTTTCCAGCTTTCAATACTTCCTGATTTGATATCTGGTTTAGCAATATGATCAATCACAAAACGCTGTTCTGGAAAATCTTTAACCAAACGTACTGCTGCCGAAAGCTGTCTGTGGAAAATTAATATATCATAAGTATAATTAAATGGTTTTAAAGCAGTAATTCCTCTTCTGAATTCTGCTCCATCCATAAAATCATCCGCTTCTCCTTGAACAACATGTCTGAAACCTTTCAGTTTTTTTTGATCGGAAAAAAATTGTAAACGTTCTTCAATATTCTCATTTCGCAAATCGATCCAGCCGACAACGCCTTTTATAAAATCATTTTTAGAAGCTAAATCCAATAAAAAATGAGTTTCTTCTTCCGTTTGACTTGCCTGAACTGCCACACAGCCTTCAAATTGATTTTCTTTTAATATTGGCTCTAAATCTTCAGGTAGAAAATCTCTTTGAATTACAGCCATTGTTTCATCAATCCAGCTGTCTCGAACGGGATCAAACTTCCAAAAATGCTGATGAGAATCAAATCGGTTATTCATTCTGAATTAGTTTACATCGTTTATTAAAGCACGATCTAAGTGTACGTAACCGCCATCAACAAAAACAAATTGTCCTGTCGTATGAGATGATTTTTCAGAAATGATGAAAAGAGCCGTATCAGCAATTTCTTCTGTTTTGGTCATTCTGCCTTCAAACGGAATACTTTTGTTGATTTTCTTCAAAACAGTTTCTCCATCTGCAAGAGTTTTAATCCAGTCTTCGTATGCAGGAGTGTAACTTTCTGCAATAATAATAGCATTCGAACGGATTCCAAATTGAATTAAATCTACCGCCCATTCTCTCGTAAGGCCTAAAACGCCGCCTTTTGCAGCAGCATACCCAGAAGTTCCGCCCTGTCCTGTTAGAGCAACTTTTGAACCAATATTCAAGATATTCCCTTTTGATTCTTTTAAGTATGGAAGCGCATATTTTACCAGCAAAAAATAACTTACTACATTCAATTTTAAGGAATCCATGAATTCTTCATAACTCGCCTCTAAACCTGCACCGTCGTTTACACCAACATTGTTGATAACTGCGTCGATTCTCCCGTATTTAACTGTAATTGTTTTAACTGCATTTTCGATTTCAACAGGATCAGTAACATCTGTCTGAACAAACAATGAATCGATTCCTCTTTTTTGAAGATTTTCTGCGTAAGCGAAACCTCTTGCATTTCGATCTACCAAAACCGGAATTGCTCCTTCATCCGCCAATCGGTTAATAATTGTTTCACCAATACTGCCTTCTTTGCCGGCTGAACCGGAAACAACGACAATTTTATTTTTTAAATTTAAATCCATTTCTGTGGTTATTTAAAGGTTAGCTAATTAAACCCGACAGGTTTTAAAAACCTGTCGGGTTTTCTAGACTATGGATATTTGTTATTCTATCTCAATCAACGCCTTAATCACATTGTTCTTAGGATCAATCAGATTTCCAAAATCAGTAATCATTTTATCAAAACTTGTTCTGTGCGTAATATACTTTTTAGGATCAATTTTACCTTCTTTCAAACATTTCATCACATATTCAAAATCTTCAATCGTAGCATTTCGACTGCTCATTAAAGTTGATTCTCTTTTGTGAAAATCAGGATGACTGAAACTTAATTCTCCTTTTTGAAGTCCAACCAAAACAAATCTTCCGCCATGCGAAATATAATTAAAAGCGCTGTTCATTACTTTCTGATTTCCAGTCGCATCAATAACTACATTCGCCATATCACCGTTTGTTAATTCAGCTAACTTTTGCGCAACATCATCGTTTAACGGGTTAATGGTTTCGTCTGCATTTAATTCTGTTTTACAAAAATTTAGTCGGTAATCGTTGATATCCATTACGATAACTTTTGCTCCGGCAATTTTCGCAAATTGAATAAGCCCGATTCCAATTGGCCCTGCTCCCATTACCAAAACCGTATCAGTTGGCTTAACAGCTGCTCTTCTTACTCCGTGCGCTGCAATTGCTAAGGGTTCAACCAAAGCCAATTCATCATAATCTAATCCCTGACCGTGAAGTAAATATTGTTCCGGAATGGAAACATATTCTGCCATTCCGCCATCAATATGAACTCCGAAAACCTTGATATTTACACAGCAGTTTGTCAATCCATTTCGGCACGCAACACATTTTCCGCAGTTGAAATACGGAATAAAAGTTACTTTATCTCCTGGCTTAAAACCTGCAGCATTTCCTTTTACATATTCTGCTGCCAATTCGTGACCTAAAATTCTTGGATATTCAAAATACGGCTGAGTTCCGCCAAAAGCATGAATATCAGTTCCGCAGATTCCGATTCTTTTAATTTTCAATAAAACTTCACCTTCTTTTGGTTCAGGAATACTGGTTTCTTTTAGTAAAAATTCCTGCGGGTTTTCGCATACAATAAATTTCATCTTTAATTTTGTTTTAGATTACTTTTTATAGGCAACTGCAGTCTGCTTACTTGTTCCCAAACCTTCAATTCCAAGTTCGATAACGTCTCCGGCTTTAATATAAACTGGATCTGGCTTAATTCCTAAACCAACTCCCGGAGGCGTTCCTGTACTAATAATATCGCCAGGAAGCAAGGTCATAAACTGGCTTAAATAATGTACCAAATAAGGAATTTTGAAAACCAAGTTTAAAGTGTTACTGTCCTGATATTTTTTTCCGTTTACAGTAAGCCACATTTTCAAATTATTTACATCGGCAATTTCATCCTGCGTAGCCAAAAATGGCCCAAGAGGCGCAAAAGTGTCGCTTCCTTTTCCTTTTGCCCATTGTCCGCCTCTTTCTAATTGAAATGCTCTTTCACTGTAATCATTCAACAAAGCGTATCCGGCAACGTAATCTAAAGCTTCTGATTCTTCAACATAACTTGCTTTTTTACCTACTATAAATGCTAATTCAACTTCCCAGTCCGTTTTTTCACTGTTTTTTGGGATAATCAAATCGTCATCTGGGCCACATAAAGACGTAGTTGATTTAAAGAAGATTATGGGTTCTGTAGGGATTGGAGCATTCGTTTCTAAACAGTGATCTACATAATTTAATCCAATACAGATTATTTTTGAAGGTCTTGCAACAGGCGATCCTAAACGCACGCTGGCATCGACTTCTGGTAAAGATGGATTACTTTCTAATGCTTTTTGTAATTTTTCTAAACCGTTATCTTCAAAAAAGCTTTCGTTAAAGTCTGAAACGATAGAAGAAACATCATATCTTTTTTCATTAATTAAAACTCCTGGTTTTTCTTTTCCGATTTCTCCAAAACGTATTAATTTCATTTTTTTTATTTTTTTTAAGTTACTAAGGTGCTAAGATTCTGAGGTTCTAAGGCTTTTTTCTTAGAACCTTAGTCCCTCAGAACCTTTCAATTAATTATTCAATTTTATAAATCCTCCATCGATTGGGTAATCACATCCCGTAATGAATCCGGCTTCTTCGCTGCATAAGTATAAAGCAAGAGCAGCGATTTCGTCTGGTTTTCCCATTCTGCCGATTGGTTGTGATTTTGAAAGTTTATCAAACATTTCTTCTTCTTTTCCAGCGTAATTTTTAGAAATAAATCCGTCCACAAAAGGCGTATGAACTCTTGCAGGAGAAATAGAATTACATCTGATATTTTCGCTTAAATAATCTCTGGCCACAGATAAAGTCATGGCCATTACAGCTCCTTTTGCTGTTGAATAAGCAAAACGATCAGAGATTCCAACCCAAGCTGCAATTGACGCCATATTTAAAATTACACCGCCATTTGAAAGTCGGAATTGTGGAATTGCGGCAAATAAACAATTGTAAACCCCTTTTACGTTTACGTCCATTACACGGTCAAAATCAGCTTCAGAAGTTGTATCAACTTTTCCAACATTCGCAATTCCGGCATTATTAATCAATATATGAATGTTTCCAATTTTTTCGAAAGTAGCTTTAACATCAACCTGACTGGAAACATTACATGCATACGAAAAAACTTTTCCGCCTGCATTTTTAATTTCATCGACAGCATCTTTTGCACTTTCGATAGATAAATCAATGATATGAACTTCTGCCCCCTGCTTTGCAAATAGTGCTGCAATGGCTCTTCCTATTCCGCTTCCTCCTCCGGTTACAACCGCTTTTTTATTTTGTAGTGAAAACATTTTTATTAGTTTTTAGATATTTTAGAAATTAGTTTAAAGGCTTAAAAGTATATTTTATTTTATAAATGTAAAAACCACAATTACAAATGTAATCGATTAAATGAATATTTGCATTTTATTTTTAAACTAATCTCTTAAAATGATTATTTTTTAATTATTTATAACATTTTTTATTCTACCTGTAAAAAAACAAACCAACTTTAAAAGTATTATCAAAAAAATCAATGTAAAAAGCTACATTTTCTTGCTCAATTCAATCTTATTTCTAATTTTGTAATTGTAAAAATTACATTTATTATTTCTGCTCTTGAATTTGCCTTATATGATTCAATGTAGAACCGAATTAAACTTCAATAAAAGTTTGAATTGACTCAACTTTAAAAAAGATAAAACTAAAATATCTAACTAATGAATATTTCATATAAACCGTCACTTCCTGAAACAAAACAACCTATTATAATAATTGGTGCCAGCGGAATTGTAAAAGATGCACATCTACCCGCTTATAAAATGGCGGGTTTTGATGTTTTTGGAATTACCAACCGAACTATTGCAAAAGCACACGATTTAGCGAAACAATTTAACATTCCGAATGTTTTTGAAAATGTTGCCGATGCTGTGAAAAATGCGCCTTCAAATACTGTCTACGACATTACGGTTCTGCCTGAACAATATGTCGAGATTTTAGAACAGCTTCCGAATGGTGCGGCTGTTTTGATTCAGAAACCAATGGGAAATGATTTAGCAGAAGCCAAAGAAATCGTAGAAGTCTGTGAAAGAAAAAACTTGGTCGCAGCCATCAATTTTCAGCTTCGTTTTTCGCCTTTTGTAAGTGCAGCGAGATTTTTAATTGATGAGGGAATAATTGGTGATTTGTATGATTTTGAATTTAAAGTTACTGTAAATACACCTTGGGAATTATTTCCGTTGATTAAGGAACATCCCCGATTGGAAATTCTTTTTCATAGTGTTCACTATATCGATTGCATCAGGTCGTTTTTAGGAAATCCGAAAAGTGTGATGGCAAAAACGGCTAAACATCCTCTTAAAAAATTATCCTCCAGCCGATCGACTATTATTTTGGATTATGGCGAAGATAAACACGTTGTAATTAATACAAATCACGATCATCATTTTGGTCCAAATCACGAAGAAAGCTACATTAAATGGGAAGGGACAAAAGGTGCCATTAAAGCCAAAATGGGTTTATTAATGAATTATCCCGACGGTCTGCCCGATGTTTTTGAATATGCTGTTGAAAATGAAAACGGTCAATACGAATGGAAAAAAATCGCTCTTGAAGGCTCTTGGTTTCCAGAAGCTTTCATCGGCACTATGTCAAATTTAATGCGCTTTAAAGAAGGCTCAGATTCGAAACTTCTGACGAGTGTACAAGATGTTTTGGACACAATGAAAGTAGTCGAAGCCTGCTATGTTAGTAATACTAATGGAGGGATTTTAATTTAAGATGCTGAGGCGCTAAGGTTCTAAGATACTAAGGTTTTATACTTTGAAGATAATCAAGTGTTACCTCTAGAAAAAACTTAGAACCTTAGAATCTAAGCATCTTAGAACCTTTAAAAAAAACTATCAACCTAATAAAAAAAATAACCAATGCAAGTAACATCCCAAACCGGCGACCAGCATGAGGTATCATTAGATACTGGAAAAAGCACCAATTATACCATGCCATTTATTTTAATTACCAGTTTGTTTTTCCTTTGGGGAATGGCACACAATCTGGATTCTATTTTAATTCCGCATTTAAAAAAGGCGTGTGAATTAAACAACCGCCAATCGACATTGATCGATACTTCTGTATTTTTTGCTTATTTTATAATGGCAATTCCAGCCGGAATGCTTATTAAGCGATTTGGTTACAAAAACAGTATCATTACCGGATTATTGGTTTTTGCAGCGGGGGCATTTCTTTTTGTACCGGCAGCAAATTCCAAAACATACGAATTATTTCTGTTTTCTTTATTTATAATTGGCTGTGGTTTAACAATTCTGGAAACCAGTGCAAATCCATATGCAGCGATTTTAGGTACGCCTGAATTGTCTACAAAAAGATTGAATTTAGCTGCTTCTTTTAATGGTTTGGCTACTATGGTTGCTCCCATTGTAGGATCGTTGTTTATTCTTTCCGGTACAAATCATACACCGGAGCAATTAGCAGCAATGCCCGAAGCTGAAAAAACTGCTTACTTAATGGGTGAAGCAGCTTCTGTAAAAGTACCTTATATCGTTTTAGGTTCTGTTTTGGTTTTGGTGGCAATACTTTTCTATTTTATGCATCTGCCTTCGATGAAACCAAAACATACTGAAGCTGAAATAAAACCCGGATTCTTTTCTGTTTTAAAATTTCGTCATTTAAGCTGGGCTGTTGTGGCGCAATTCTTTTACGTAGGTGCGCAGGTTTGCATTACGAGTTTCTTTATCAGAATTGCACAGCAAGGCGCAGGTTTAGATGAAAAAACGGCTGCATATTATCTTGGTGTTTATGGTTTCTTATTTATGGCGGGACGTTTTATTGGTACTTTCTTTCTTAAATATGTAAAAGATTATGTACTGCTTTCTATCTATTGCATTGCTAGTATTTTACTTTGTCTAGTAGCTATTTACGGAACCGGAATTGTGGTTATTTATGCTCTTGGAGGAATTGGATTTTTTATGTCGATTATGTTTCCAACTATTTTCTCATTGGGAATAAACGGCTTAAAATCGAACACTGAAACGGGTTCTTCATGGCTGGTAATGTCAATCGTAGGTGGTGCAATTCTTCCATACGGAATGGGAACTTTAATTGATATGAAACATGATGATATTCAGTCGGGATATATTATTCCGTTAGTTTGTTTTGTGATTATTCTTTCTTTTGGAATGTATGGACACAGGAGAATTGTTAATGGTTAATGGTTAATGGTTGATTTCAGTTATAACTCATAACTTATAACTTATAACTCATAACTAAAAAAACGCCTCAGAAATGAGGCGTTTTTTAGTCATGTTTAGTTAATTAATGGTGATCATCGTGGCCATGACCATTTCCTTTTTTAGAGTTATTTTTGTGTTTGTCATCGTGCTTATCATGTCCTTTAGGTTTGTTTTTTACCGGTTTTTCTCCTCTGTTTTTTTGAGGTTTTCCGTGATATCCTTTAGGATAATTAGCTCTGTGTTTTGTATGATACGTATAGGGAGCGTCTCCTCTATAATCGGTTAAAACCACTTTATAACCTCCATATAAATCATAATTTCTATATCTCGAAGGAAGTCTTTTTTCGCGAATCCATTTTCCGCTGTTGTCATAAATAAACACGCTTTGGTTTACATCATAATATACATCGATATCTGGCAGGTAATAATATCTGCTGTCATCATAACCCTGTGGTCCCCAGCTTGGAGGTGTTCCAATATTTACATTGATTGACACTTGCGCTTTGGCAAAAAATACACTCATGAAGAGTACTGAGGCGAATATTAATTTTTTCATGTCTTTAAGATTTAAATATTAATTTTAGTAGATATAAATCTAAATTAATGCCAAAATCTTTATTTATGGAATTCATTATACGAAAACATAGAAAAAATCGACGAAAAGCACTTTTTAAACGACATACATCTTAAATAAAAAACGCCCCATTTCTGAGGCGTTTTCGTCATGTTTACATTTAATTATAAGGCGTGTACTAATATTTTTAACCAATCAAAAATATACTCTTTTTTTTTACAATGAATCATCTTTTAGACCAAAGTCATGTTTCAGACGACCAGCGTAAATTATTGAACGTAAAACATTTTATTTCCAGCCTCCGCCTAAAGCTCGGTATAAATTAACAACAGCTTGTAATTTTTGCAGATTATCGTTAATGCCGCTTAATTGTGCTGCTAAAAGGTTTTGTTCAGAAGTTAATACGTCTGTATAATTTGTTGCCGAACTATATTCTAAAAGCTGCTGTGTAAAATCGACTGCTTTTTCAAGCGCTTCAATTTGTTTTTGTCTTGAATCTTCTTTTTCAACAGCCATTTGGTACGAATACAAAGCATTAGAAACTTCCTGACCCGCTGTTAAAAGGCTCTGCTGAAAGTTATTATAAGCCTGCAATTGCTGTGACTGCGCTGTTGTTAATCGTAATTTGTTTCTTCCTTGATTAAAAATTGGCTGCGTTAATCCTCCAATAATTGAATAAAAAATAGAATTACTGAAAAAATCTTTCAATTCTAAATTCGAAAAACCGCCGCTTGCCGTAAGGGTTAAACTTGGATAAAAATACGTTTTAGCCAAATTAGTAGATTCAAATGCAACTCTGAAATTAAATTCAGCCTGGCGAACATCCGGACGATTTTCTAATAACTGCGAAGGTACTCCAATGGCTATATTTTCAGGAATAACCTGCGTTCCTAATTCGCCTCTGTCAATTGGTCCGGGACCTTGTCCTAATAAAATATTCAAAGCATTTTCTGTTTCGCGAATGCTTTGTTTTAAATCCGGAATCAAAACTTCTGCCGCATGCTGATTGGCTTCACTTTGTACAACCGCTGCACCTGTTACAATTGCGCCTTCTTTTAAAGCCTTAATTGTTTCAACATTTTTAATACGGCTTTCCAAGGTTTTTTGAGTGATTTGTAACGATTTATCATAAGCCAGCAATGCAAAATAATTATTGGCAATATCCGAAATCAATTGTGTTTGAATAGCTTGTTTAGCAGCATCAGTTGCCAAATATGAAGCTAAAGCTGCTCTTTTAGAACTGCTGAGTTTTCCCCAGATATCTGCTTCCCACGAAGTACTTAAACCTAATTTATAAGTAGTCGTTAAGGTATTGATGTTGATTCCCGCAGGAAAGTTAAGTCCAGCTTCTGATTGTTTCGTATGTGTTGCACTGGCATCCAGCTGTAAAGTTGGGTAATACGCTAATTTACTTTGGCGAAGTGAAGCTTGCGCTTGTATAATATTTTCAATGGCATTTTTCAAATTAAGATTATTTTGTAATCCTTTCTGAATTAATGCATTTAGCTTTTCATCTTTAAAAACACTCTGCCAGGGCATATCAGCAATCGTAGTCGTATCGGCAGAAGCCTGATCGCGATACAGCTGATCTGTTTTTAAGGTTGTGGGACGTTCGTATTTTTTGGTAACGGAGCACGCACTCAAAAGTACGGCCGTCATTACCAGTAAAATATATTTATTTGAACTATTAGTCATCTCTGTCTTAAATTAAAATTTACTCTTTGTGAGCTTCTATTAACTGAATTTCATCATCATCGTCTTCGTCATCATAACCATCTTTTGCCGGACCGCTGATTTTTTCCTGTAAATTCTGGAAGATGATAAACAGAATCGGAATTACAAATACTCCTAAAATAGTTCCGATTAACATACCTCCTACAGCTCCTGTACCAATCGATTTGTTACCAACTGCACCGGCTCCAGACGCGAACATCAGCGGAACCAATCCCAGAATAAAAGCAAACGAAGTCATCAAAATTGGTCGTAAACGTGCTACTGCTCCTTCAATTGCAGCTTGTACAACCGGCAGCCCTTTTCGTCTTCTGTCCAAAGCAAATTCGACAATCAAAATACCGTTCTTCGCCAAAAGTCCGATAAGCATAATTAGAGAAATCTGCAGATAAATATTACTGTTCAGTTTGAAAATAATCGAGAATAAATACGCTCCGGCTAATCCAAACGGAATTGATAATAATACTGCGAATGGCAAAATATAACTTTCGTACTGCGCACTTAACAAGAAATAAACGAATACCAAACACAAGATAAAAATGAAAATTGTCTCACTTCCCGATGCTAATTCCTCACGTGTTAAACCTGAAAATTCATAGCCATAACCAGCAGGTAGATTTTCTGCCGCCACTTCCTGAATCGCTTTAATAGCATCTCCTGAACTATAACCCGGTTTTGGTGCTCCTGTAATCGAAATTGACGTAAATAAGTTAAATCTCGAAATAGATTCTGGTCCAAAAACTCTTGTCATTTTTACAAACTCTGTAATCGGTGCCATATTTCCTGCGCTATTACGAACGAAAATTTTGTTCAATCCTTCAGTATTTGCTCTAAACTCCGGAGAAGCCTGAACCATAACACGATATTGTTTTCCAAATTTGTTGAAATTTGATGCGTACAATCCGCCGTAATATCCCTGCATCGTTGATAAAATCGTATTTACAGAAACTCCTGCATCTTTCGCTTTCGCTAAATTAATATCCATCATATACTGAGGGAATCCGGGATTAAACGGCGTTGTCGCGTATTGAATTTCCGGACGTTCTGCCAGTTTTGCAAGGAATTCATTATTTACTTTATAGAATTCAGCAGTTGTATGTCCACCTTTATCCTGCAATTGGAATTCGAATCCACCACTTTGCCCAAATCCCTGAATGGTTGGAGGTGAAATAAAGAAAATACTTGCTTCGCGAATGCCGCTAGTTTTAGCAAAAAGCTGGCCTATTACATCATCAACACTTAAATCACGTTCATCCCAAGGTTTTAATTTTACAATAACCATACTATATGCACTTCCCGCACCTGCTGTAAAGTTTTGTCCAACGATACGAAGTGTATTTTTAACTCCCGGAATGGTTTTCGCAATACTGTCTACTCGTTTTGCAATTATATCAGAACGCTCCATAGAAGCTGATGGCGGTAAACTTATATTGGCAAAAACAGTTCCCTGATCTTCCGCAGGTACGAAAGCTGAAGGCGTTGTTTTCATCATATAAACTAAAGCTGTTCCAGCAATTATGATTGAAGCTAAAGCAATCCATTTTTTTACAGAAAGAAACTTAACCGAACGTTTGTACCTTTCAGTTACATTATCAAATGCAACGTTAAATGATGTGTAAAAACGCTGTAAATAACTTTTATGTTTATGATCGTCTGCATGTGGTTTCAATAAAAGGGCACATAAAGCCGGACTCAATGTCAAGGCGTTTACTGCCGAAAGAATAATCGCAACAGCGAGTGTAATTCCAAATTGCTTGTAGAAAACCCCAGTCGAACCGTTAATAAATGTTACTGGAATAAATACCGCGGCCATTACCAAAGTAATCGAAATAATCGCTCCCGAAATTTCATCCATGGCATGAATTGTGGCTTTCTTGGCCGATTTATATCCGTGATCGAGTTTAGCGTGAACGGCCTCAACAACTACAATCGCATCATCGACCACAATACCAATGGCGAGTACCATTGCAAAAAGCGTCAATAAGTTAATCGTAAACCCAAATAAACTCAGAAAGAAAAATGTTCCCACAATCGCAACCGGAACCGCAATAGCCGGAATTAAAGTAGATCTAAAATCCTGAAGAAAAATAAATACTACGATGAAAACTAAGATAAAAGCTTCGATCAAAGTATGAATTACTTTTTCAATTGAGGCATCTAAGTTTTCGTTAACGTCAACCAGAATCGTATATTTTACTCCTTTTGGAAAACTTTTTGCAGCTTCTTCAACCAGTTTTTTAGAATTGATAATTACATCACGTGCATTTGATCCCGGAGTCTGGCTAATAGCCATAGCTGCAGATTCTACACCGTTTGTTTTAATGGTTGAAGCATAACTTAAAGATCCTAACTCAACTTTAGCCACATCTTTAAGGCGGAGCATCTGCCCGTTTCCAACTGATTTTATAACAATATTTTCAAATTCCTGAGCGCTTGTTAAACGTCCTTTATATTTAATTACATATTGAAATGCCTGATTTCCGTTTTCACCAAATTTACCCGGCGCTGCTTCGATATTCTGCTCTGCCAAAGCAGCCGAAATATCACTCGGAATCAGTTTGTATTGCTGCATAACGTCCGGTTTCAGCCAGATTCTCATCGAATAATCTTTGGCACCAAAAACGGTTACATCTCCTACCCCAACTACACGCTGAATTTGCGGTACAAGGTTAATCTTCGCATAATTTTGAAGAAATGTCTGATCGTAGGCTTTATCTTCACTATATAAAGAGAAAATCAATAAGTTACTACTTTGGCTTTTCGTAACTGTAACCCCGGCCTGAGTTACCTCTACCGGTAGTAAACTTGTTGCTCTCGAAACCCTGTTCTGAACGTTTACGGCTGCTAAATCAGGATTTGTCCCTACTTTAAAGAAAATTTTGATTGAAGCATTTCCGTCATTGGTTGCTGTAGAAGTCATGTAAGTCATGTTTTCTACACCGTTGATTTGTTCTTCAAGCGGAATTACGATACTTTTAAGTACCACATCCGCATTGGCTCCCGTATAACTTGCCGAAACGTTTACCGTTGGCGGCGCAATATCCGGATATTGAGAAATCGGTAACTCAATTAGGCCTAAAACACCTAAAATAACGATAATAACAGATATTACCGTTGAGAGTACAGGTCTTTGTATAAATTTTTTAAACATTGGCTTTTATTTTAAATCGGCGTATATAGTTTCTGCATTTTGATTTTTAGCCTTAATCTCACTTCCTTCTTTTAAAGAAGCAACACCTTCTAATACTATTTCATCTCCAGCATTTAAACCGCTTGTTACCACATAAAAATTATTAGTAGTATTTTCAAGTACTGTGATGTTAACATTTTTCGTTTTGCCGTCTTTCCCTATAACTACAGCAAAAATTTTATCCTGAAGTTCGAATGTGGCACTTTGAGGAATAATTATTCCGTCTTTAACTTCTTTTGGAATACGAACTGTAGTACTGCTTCCGCTTCTGATAATTCCTTTTGAATTTGGGAAACGGGCTCTCACATTTACCGTACCGGTTTCAGTGTTAATTAATCCATTTACGGTTTCGATATGCCCTTTTTCGTCATACGTTGTACCATCAGAAAGTACCAAAGAAACTGCCGGCATACTCTTAACTTTTTGGTTTAATGAAGCTCCAGCATCTTTTGTAAAATTCAAAAGTGCTTTTTCATTTAAAGCAAAATAAGCATATACATTACCTATACTCGAAACGGTTGTTAAAGGTTCGGCTGTATTCGAACTTACCAAACTTCCTAAACGAAACGGAATCGATCCCACAACTCCGCTAACCGGACTTGTAACGGTTGTATAACCCAAATTAGTTTTAGCATTTACCAAAGCTGCATTTGCCTGAGCTAGAGAAGCTAAAGCAGATTCATAAGTATATTGTGCCGATTCTAAATCGTATTTGCTGATAATTCCTTTTTCAACCAAAGGTTTTACTTTATTCACTGCCAGTTTTGCTGAACTTACATCTGCCTGTGCACTTTTAATGCTTGCTGTTGCTGTTCTTACTTGCTGCTCGTATTCCGGAGCGCTGATTTTAAATAAAGGCTGTCCGGCTTTTACAACCGCTCCTTCATCTACAAAAATTTTATCGATATATCCTTCGACTCTTGGTCGGATTTCTATGTTTTGCTGTCCCTGAATACTCGCCGGATAATCGCTGTTTAAAGTAGCCGATTCTGGCTGTAAAGTCAGTGTTTTATATTCTTTAACCTGCGGTGCACCTCCGGCCTGAGCCGATTTATCATTTTTACCGCAAGATGCGATAATAACTGATGCTGCGAGAATGCTTAAAAATGATTGCTTATTCATTTGAAATAATATGTAATTATCGATTATATGCAGACAAAAGAAATAAAATATCGCAAGCAAAAATTTTCAAATAGACGAAGACCAAAAGAGAATCGACAAATATAATCTCAGACACGATGGGCTTTATATAAAAATTAAACAAGTGTTTAATTACTAACTCATCGGCTCTAAAATGGTTTTTAGGGAGTGTAAATCTATTTTTAGCGATTGCTTCAAAATTACATGCAAATAAACTGTAATATTGCCTTTTAAAAACTACAAAAATCAATGGCATCTTACTTAAACAGACCTTATTTATTTACCGGACTGCACATTTTAAGCTGGTTATTATTAGGCTTTATTATGCTGTTTTACATACCAATAACATGGAACGTCGTGCTTCCGGGCGTGTTCTGGCTTTGGCAGATGATTATTTTGTTTCTGCTTATTATTATTTTTTATTCTAATGCTAAAATTATAGTTCCAAAAACCATTTTTAAAGACAATACTTCTCCGTTTTTAATGTGGGTATTTATAATCGCTTTTGTGATGCAGCTTATTGCGTATTTCTATACTTCGCAAACTGATCTTCATACAAAAGTCAGCTTGGTTTTAGGATTTAAAAAATATCGAAATCCGTATTTTGACAATTATGTTTTAATGCTCACTTTACTGGTTTTAGGAATCAGTACGAGCTGGGCGATGTTACAATATTGGCAGAAAGCCGCACAGCACAAACAGAAACTGGAACAGGATAAAACCGTTGCAGAATTAGCAATGCTAAAGGCGCAGATTAATCCGCATTTTTTCTTTAATTCTTTAAACAGTATTTATTCTTTAACGTATACCGATATTGAAGATTCAAGAAATGCACTTCATACGCTGAGCAGAATGATGCGTTATTTACTTTACAGCACAGAAGAAACAACCTTGCTGAAAGAGGCCGAATTTATGAGAGATTTTATCGCTTTGATGAAACTTCGTGCCAATAAAAAACTGACCATTACAACTGATATTCCAGAAAAAATACACGATTATCCAATTGTTCCGATGTTATTACTACCTTTAGTAGAAAATGCTTTTAAACACGGAATTCACGCTACAGACAAAAGCGAAATTCATATTAAACTGAGACAAGACGGAAGCAATCTCGAATTTGAAGTTGAAAATACCTATTTCGAAAAAACATCAAATACAGATGAAGGCGGCATTGGATTAACAAATACCAAACGCAGACTGCATTTAATTTATCCGAATAAACATTCGCTAAAAGCCGGAATTGCCGAAAATGGAATGTACAATGTAAAACTGCAAATAAACTTAGAATAATGACACAATTAAGATGTATAGCAGTAGACGATGAACCTCTCGCATTAAAACTGGTCGAAACCTTTATTGAGCAGACGCCTTTTTTACAGCTCACGGCAAGCTGCGACAATGCGGTTGAAGCTATGAGTTTAATTAGGGAAAAACAGCCTGATTTGGTTTTTCTGGATATCAATATGCCCAATTTAACCGGAATGGAACTTGCAAGGCTTTTGCAGGAACAGCCGGGACAGGTTCCAAAAATTGTTTTTACGACCGCTTACAATCATTATGCAATTGAAGGTTATAAGGTTAATGCCGTAGATTATCTTTTAAAACCTTTTAGCTACGAAGAGTTTTTGCGTGCTGCCAATAAAGTAATGCAGTTAACAGAAGAAGCTTCAAACAACAACCATCATTCTGTTAGTGCAGACGATGAATTTATCTTTTTAAAAGTAGAATATCAATGGGTTAGAATTTCTTTTAAAGATATTTTATACATAGAAAGTTTAAAAGATTATGTAAAAGTTCATTTAGATGATTCGCAAAAGGCACTTCTTTCTTTGATTTCTTTAAAAGCGCTTGAAGAAAAAATGCCGTCATCAAAATTTATGAGAATACACCGCTCGTTTATTGTTTCGCTGGAAAAAATAAATGCCATTACCAAGAACTCTATTTTTATAGGAAAAACAGAAATTACGGTTGGCGAACAATATAAAGAAACGTTTAAAACCATTGTGGACAAATGGTTAAAGTAGAATTGAAAATTTTAGTATCATGCAAAAAAGATCCAACAAATATTATTTAACCCTAAGTTTAAAAGAATACGCAAACGGCGACACCCAGCCAGCAAAAGAACTGGGAATTGAATTTGATAATCACGACGAAATTTTTGGAATTATCCAGAGAATAAAAGACAAAAACATATTTGAAAATGCATCTGAAGCTACACAATTTGCCATAGGCTTAAAATTGTTCAGCGAGATCAAACTTAAACACCGAAATAATCCTTTATTTGAGGAGTTAAACGAAGTTTTTCCTATCTTCATGAAAAAACTAAAAAGCTTGTAATTCTTTACAGGCTTTTTTTATTTTAATTATGAAAGAAAATCAAAATGTTATGTAAATGAGGTGATTATCGATTTCATTAATTTTATAAGAATGATCTAAAAAAAATTGCCTTATGATACATAAACATGGACTAATTATCACTAAAACGGAATTGGATTTTGAATTTGAAGGCGTTCTAAATCCGGCCGTTATTGCCGAAGACGGAAAAATTCATATTTTTTACAGAGCCGTTGCTTTAGGAAATCATTCTACAATTGGTTATTGCAGGCTTTCTGATCCGTTAACTATCGAAGAGCGATACCAATATCCAGTTATAGTTCCCGAAACTCCCAATGAAAAATACGGAGTTGAAGATCCCAGAATTGTAAAAATAGACGATCTGTATTATCTCTCTTACTGCGGTTATGACGGCGAAAATGCATTTGGATGTGTGGCTACTTCATCTGATCTAAAAACTTTCACGAAACACGGTATTGTCGTTCCGCAATTATCTGGTGATGAATTGCGTTCGCTTATAAAAAATCAGCAGGATTTAAATATAAAATACTTTCAGCCAAGTACCGGAAGTAGTTATGTTTGGGACAAAAATGTTGTTTTCTTTCCAAGAAAAATAAACGGAAAACTTCATTTTCTGCATAGAATTCGTCCCGGAATTCAGATTGCTTCAGTTCATCATCTTGCAGAATTAAATTCGGATTATTGGAAAAATTATATGCTCGATTTTAAAAATCATATTGTACTCGATCCAAAATTCACACACGAATTGAGTTATCTCGGAAATGGTGCTCCTCCAATAGAAACTGAACATGGCTGGCTTTTAATTTATCATGGCGTTCACGACACTATAAACGGTTATATGTATGTGGCTTGTGCAGCGCTTCTGGATATTGACGATCCAACAAAAGAAATCGCCAGACTGCCTTATCCTTTATTTATTCCGGATCAGCCTTGGGAATTAAAAGGTTATGTCAATTATGTTTGTTTTCCAACCGGAACAGTTTTAGACGACGAAGAACTTTATATTTATTACGGTGCCGCCGATGAAGGAATTGCCTGTGCTTCGATTAATATAAACATTCTTTTGACAGAACTTCTGGCTAATAAGGTTTAGTTTTCAGTCAAATCAGATAGTTATAAATATCAATTTACAACTTTTTACATCTAACTTTTTACTTTTTACTTAGCATAAATATTGTAAAATTGGACTATCAAATTATTTTCTTTTAAATAAAACAAGATAGTCCAGATGTTACGACCTTGGCAGTTCGAAATTCAGCTAGATAAAAATTGCGATAAACCTCTTTATCTGCAAATTGCCGATGCTATTATTCAGGCAGTTAAATCCGGTAAATTATCCAGTGGAAATGCTTTGCCCGGAAGCAGACAACTGGCAGGTTTATTTCAGGTAAACCGAAATACGGTAATCGAAGCACTCGATGTTTTAATTGCTGAAGGCTGGCTGATTACAATTGATCGAAAAGGAACTTTTGTGGCGGATGTTTCGCCGGAAATGTTTACTGATAAGAAAAACGAACCGCAGACAAACACTATTTCAAAAGAAATAAAACCACATCTTATTTTTGATGACGGGCTTCCGGACAGCAGTCTTGCTCCTATGAATGATCTCGCACGTGCTTACAGAGAAATCTTCAACAGAAAATCCCGCAGGCAAATTATGGGTTACAGCTCAGAACTTGGTGATATTGAATTTAGAAAAGCTATTGTTCAAATGCTGAATTTTAAAAGAGGTATGAATGTTTCTCCTGACCAAATCTGCATTACACGCGGAAGCCAGATGGCGATGTATTTAGCCGCGCATTGCCTGCTTTCTAAAGATGATTTTATTATGATTGAAAATCCGGGTTATAAACCAGCCTGGGAAGCTTTTGAAAATGCGGGAGCAAAATTACTCCCGATAAATGTAAAATCGGATGGTTTAGATTTGGGCGAAGTCGAATCTTATCTGAAAAAACATTCGAATATAAAAGCAATTTACGTAACGCCTCACCACCAGTTTCCTACTACGGTTACTATGAGTTTAAAGAAAAGATTGAAACTTATTGAACTTTCCAATCAATACGGATTTACGATTATTGAAGATGATTACGATAACGAATTCCACTTTGGACAAAGACCTATTTTACCTATTTCGAGTTACAGTAAGGCCAAAAACTTTGTTTACATTGGTACTTTGAGCAAAATTGTGGCTCCGGCTTTGCGTATAGGTTATTTAGCAACTTCTATTGAAAATATAGAGAAAATTGCCCGACACAGAAAAATAATCGACGTTCAGGGCGACAACATTATGGAAGAAGCTATTTTGAATCTTATTAACGAAGGAAAAATAAAACGACACCTCAAAAAAACGAGTCTTATTTATAAGGCTAAAAGAGATTATTTTGAAAGTCTCTGCAAACTCTATCTTAAAGATAAAATCATGTTGACAAAACCAGAAGGCGGTCTGGCATTTTGGATTGTTCCAAAAAATGAAATTGATCTTCAAAAAGTTTGTAATGAATTACTAAAAAAAGGAATTCAGATTATGAGTCCTGAGAAATTTAGTTTTGAAAATCCGGTTTCAGGACTGCGTTTAGGTTATGCTTCATTAAATGAAAAACAAATGGAAGAAGGCATTTTGGCACTTTCAAAATATTTATAAACGGGCAGGTTTATGATCCTGACAATCCAGTCTAATATCGCTGTTTTCAAGTTTTACAGCTAATAATTTACAATGATTATTTCCGTTTTGCTGTACAAAATAACCGCAATTATGGCAAGTGCTCTGAACATTTATAACATGTAAATCATGCAGCTGCTGAATTAGTGAGCTAACAGTATTCCACAAAATAGTTTTCTCATTTTGAGATTTAACCGATATTAAATCAAACAGCGGATCTGTAAAATCTTCAATCAACAAAACCATTTCCAATCCTTTTGTTGTCAACTCCATTGTATAACTTCTGGAATCGGCAGTATTTACAGTTTTTGAAATATATTTTTTTTGTTCCAAAATTTTAATCGTATCGCTAATCGTGGCTTTGGTTAAATTAAATTCTTTTGCCATATAACTTACGGTTGCTCTGTTTTTGGTGTGATGCTTTATAAAAATCAAAAGCTGAATCTGTATCGGACTCAAATCATATTTTTTAGCCTTTTCCCATAACAAAACCCTGAAAACTTGTGATAAGCGTTCAAAACCTGCCGTGATTTTTCCGTCCAGATTATTATTCTGTGTTTCTAAATCGAATATGTTTTTCATGATTCAAATAAATAAAATAGACTGAAAGTCCCCACACTTTCAGCCTATCGAATTAATAATTCTATGCGAAAAATTAATAACAATTTTCCATTTCAATAATCGAAAATCCGTTTTTAAGAATTTGATTTTCAATATCAGCCGGAGCTTTATCAATATGACAAAATCTACATTCTTTAGAAGTCAAAGGCTGACCTTCCTGCAAAACTGTTTTAAGATCTTCTTTTCCGTATTCAAAAACCTGATTAGCGTCGACTGTATTTTCATCGACCAAAATATCAAAATGCATTATTTTACCGTCTTTTCGGGTTACATAAGTATCCCATACTGCTACTTTCATTTTTATTATTATTAGTTTATTGTTTTTAGTTTATTGTTTTCTCTGATGATTCAACTTTGTCAAAGTTTAAAACTTTGACAAAGTTTGAATTCTACATACATTTACCCAATCACTTCTTCCATAGAAGCACCAAAATTAATGTGCAATACATTTCCGTTTGGAGTTACTAAAGCCGGAACCGATTTTAAACCAGCCTTTTGCGCTTCAGCAATTCGGGATCTGTCTTCTCCAAGATGTACTACTTCAACATCTTTTACTAAATTTAAAATGTCATGTTCTGCGCTTACGCAAACTGGACAACCTGCGTGATAAAAAATTGATTTGCTCATCTTGATTTGATTTTAATTTGACTTCATTGCCGAGACAAAATTAGGCAGGATACCTAACCATCAACTGATCCAGTTTTGTCTTTTTAGGGCATTTTCTGGTCTGTTTGTATTCTATATCTGGACTACTTTAGATATAAAAAACTGGATCTTTTACACGTTCCAAATCAGCAATATCTTTGTAATATGAAAGAGGATATTATTTTTAATTTAAAACAGGTTCACGATCGTATCGAACAAGCTTGTAAAAATTCAGGCAGAGAAGTTTCTGATGTTCAGTTATTATTAGCAACCAAAACAGTTCCTGCCGGCAGCATACGAATTGCAATTGAAGCCGGAGAAACGCTTATAGGCGAAAATAAAATGCAGGAATTTCGGGATAAGGATTCAGAATTAAAAGATTTGAATATCGAAAGGCATTTTATTGGCCATCTGCAGACCAATAAAGTCAAAGATGTTTTAAAATATGTGAGCTGCATTCAATCTTTAGACCGATTAAGTCTGGCAGAAGAACTGCACAAACAGCTTCAAAAAGAAAACCGGACTATTGATGTTTTTATTCAGGTTAATACTTCTTTTGAAGAAAGTAAATTTGGCCTTTCTCCAACTAAAGTTATTCCGTTTATTAAAGAAATCAGGAAATATGATACTTTAAAAATCAAAGGGTTAATGACAATTGGTTTGTTAGATGTTGAGAAAGAAAAAATGCGTCCGTCGCTTCAATTACTTCGAAAAGTTAGAGATGAAATTTACGACGCTAAAATTGAAAATTTAACTGATTTAAAACTATCAATGGGAATGTCTCAGGATTTAGAACTGGCTATAGCCGAAGGTTCTAATATTGTTAGAATAGGAACTTCAATTTTTGGAAACCGTTTTTTAGGCAAAGAAATCTGGAATGAAAATATTGCAGAATAAAACTTAATTTTGCAAAGCAAATAAATCTCAAATGAATCTGTACGAACTGGTTGTTAATGATACTGAAAAAATTGCGCTGGATGATCTGCTTTTCAGCGAAGAAAATAAAACGGCTCTGATTCAGACCATAAAAGAGCACAAATACATTGAGGAATTAAAAAAGTACAATCTTAAAGTTGATAATAAAATTCTGCTTCACGGACATTCGGGCTGCGGGAAAACTACAACAGCAAAAGCGATTGCAACGGCTTTAAATAAATGTATTGTTATTATCAATCTCAGCACTTTAATCAATGCCAAAATTGGCGAAACTTCTAAAAATATAAAAACCATTTTTGACAAGGCGATTCGCGAAAAAGCAGTTTTATTTCTGGATGAATTTGATCAAATCGGAAAAAGCCGCGAAAGCGATGATAAAGATGTTGCCGAAATGCGACGCCTGGTAAATACTATTATTCAGTTAATTGATTATTTCCCAACGGATAGTTTATTGATTTGCGCTACCAATTTTTACAACAGTATAGACACCGCTTTACTGAGAAGATTTCAAATTAAATTAAAATTTGAAATGCCCGACGAAATACAATTAAATATGTATTACGATAAACTGCTGGCTGAATTTCCTGTTCATTTACAAGATATGCCTCGTAAATATGATATTTCGTATGCTGAGGCGAAAGATTACATTTATACCACGATGAAAAGACAAATCATTGCCGAATTAGAGTTTAACGAACAGAAAATAAATGCCGATATATAAATAAAAAACGCCTCATTATGAGGCGTTTTTAACAAATTAAATTCTGGTAATTAAGCTTTCGCTTTTCTTTTTACGGTACAGCCAATTTCTTTAGTCTGCGTTATGGCTGGTTTTTGACCTCTTTGTAATGATGCGATTACATCTTCGGCATATTTTACTTTATCCGCTTTAGTTCCTTCCGGATCGTTATCGATTGCTCCAACATATTCTACTACGTTTCCTTTTGCAGATTTAGAAACGATGAAAACATGCGGTGTACGTTTTGCTCCGTATTCGTCTGTAATTTTTTGTCCTGCATCAAATAAATATGGGAAAGGGTAACTTTTTTCTTTTGCCAAATCCTGCATTTTATTAAAAGTATCCGCCGTAGAAGCTTCTGGATCATTTGGATTAATGGCAATTACAGGATATCCCTGCGGTCTGAATTTTTTATCTAAATCGATAATTCTCTGCTCATAACCGACAGCGTAAGGACACGTATTGCAGGTAAAAACAACAATATATCCTTTGGCATTTGGAAAACTTCCAAAAGAAACTTCTTTATTGTCTACATTTTTCAATTTAAAATCCGGTGCAGTATCTCCGGCTTTAAGAGTTGCGCCTGATTGTGCCTGAGATAAAAAGGCAGAAAATGCCAGCATCAGTAATAAGATTATTTTTTTCATGGTTTACAGTTTTTTATATTCAGTTAATAATTGTTCATAGGTAAATTCGCTTTCGACAAACTTTCGTTTATCGTCTTTTATAAAAAGCGTTGCGGGAATACTTCCTGACCAGTTTGGATCGATTCGGTCGATAAATTCCTGCGGACTGCTTTCGTTTAAAAGAAATACTTCGTTTTTCAGGTTTTTTCTTTTTACAAACGGAACTACATTAGAAGTCAGTTTTGACTTAAAATCAAGACTTACCAATAAAACAGCCAGTTTCTCTGATTTATGTTCAGCACTAAGTTTTTCAAAATGAGGTAATTCTTTTATGCATGGTGCGCACCAGGTTGCCCAAAAATTAACTACATAAGTACTGTCTTTTCCATTTTTGATTCTTTCATTAAGCTGATTAATATTTAACAGCTTTACATTCTGACTGTAAGCCGAAAACGAGAAAAAACCAAATAGAAATAAATAGAAAAAAGGCTTAATTTTCATAAGGTACAACGCTTTAGGATTAGTTTGTGCCTTACAAATATAAAGGAATGAAATCTTACTTTTTGTTAATGAAAGTTTAATGGTTTATTTTTAGGTGCAAAGATGCAGAGTAACAAAGGTACAGAGGTTTTATAGCTTCCTACTTCAGAATCTGTATGTTTAGGTTGTTTACAAACAGCAGAGGCTGCATGGTGTTCATGTTTATTAAAGATAAAATTCCGCTTTTATTTTCGTTTACTGCATTTATTTTAAAACAAAATTCATCTCCGTCTTTGTCCATTAAGGTTATAAATTCAGCATCATCATCTGAATTATTCTGGCAGCTGTGTGAAATTGTATATCGATACATTACTTTAAAAGCATCATTGTTATAATTATATACTTTTCCGTCTGGATTAAATACCCATTTTATACTTCGGTTAGCATCAGAATACCAGGCACCAATAATTTTTTTTGATGAAGGTTCTTCAGTCTGGTTTTGTGCAAAAACTGCCGGTGCTTTTATTAATAAAAGTAAAATTAAAAGTAGCTTTTTCATATTTTTAATTTTAAAATTAGATTTATAAATTTTAATCTTATTTCTCAGAGAAAAACTCCAATTGCCTGAAAACAGGAATCAAAGATTTTCCTTTTTCAGATAGAGTATATTCAATGTGAAGTGGTTTTAACTTAATGACATTTTTATCTAAAAGTTTAAAATCTTCCAGTTCGCGAAGTGCCACAGAAACAGATTGTTTATTAGAACCTTTTAAATCTCGTAAAAGTCCGTTGAAGCGAATTGGGCCTTCAACAGCCAATAAAAAAATTTGAGGTTTCCATTTGCCCGAAAGCAGTTTTAAAAGTCCTTCTGCCGGACATTCATTTTCTTTTTCTGATTGGTTTTCGGTAGTCATGTTTTTTAGACTAATTGACTTGTGATTAATTACAAACGAACTTTGTGTAAAAGTATAAATTTTAACCTAAAGCGTAAACTAAAACAGTTATATGAAAATACTATTACTGTTGTTAACCCTGATTTTCAGTACATGCTGTCGATCACAAACAAATTCTAAAATGAACGAAAATAAAACAAATCCGTTATTGTGCGATCCTGTAAGCGGAACATGCGAAATGCCTTTCCGCGAAAAATCAAATGAAAAAATTTCTATAGCTGCTAAAAACAAACCTTTGAAAATTATTTATTATACAGATCCTATTTGTTCTTCCTGCTGGGGAATTGAGCCTCAATTAAGAAAATTAAAACTGGAATATGGTGAGTATTTCGAAATTGATTATCGTATGGGCGGTTTACTGCCAGACTGGAGTTATAACAGCGGCGGAATTAGTAAACCATCTGACGTTGCACATCATTGGGATGAAGCTAGTTTATATTATGAAATGCCAATTGATGGAAATGTCTGGCTTGAAGATCCGCTGGATTCTTCTTATCCTTCATGTATTGCTATGAAAGCGGCTCAAATTCAGAACAAAGAAAAAGCGATACTATTTATGCGCATTCTTCGTGAGAAATTATATCTGGAAAAGAAAAACATTGCAAAATGGGAAAACATTGCCGAGGCGGCAAAACTGGCAAATCTCAATATTGAGAAATTAAAAACTGATTATGAAGGTGATGCTAAAAAATTGTTTCAGGATGATTTGAGTCTTGCTAAAAAACTTGGCGTAAGAGGTTTTCCGACTTTCTTTTTTTCTGATGAAAACAATAATCAATTAACCGTTTATGGTTCTAAACCTTATTCGAATTATGAAAATGCTTTACTGGCTTTGTATCCCGAAGCTAAAAAGAAACCATTTTTAAACGAAAATACATTATCCATTTTTCAAATTTATCCAACATTGACAACAAAGGAATATGCTGTTATTCATAATATTTCCGTTGATGATGCAAAAATTATTTTGGAAGAATTGTTCGGTCAGGGAAAATTAAAAAAAGTGACGATAAAAAATGGTTCTATCTATTATGTTCAATAGAAAAAATATTATTTAAGATTTGTACTGCAGAGACATTTGATTGACTTATTTTCTGGCTGTTTTCCACGCAATCATGCAATTTTCACATTATAAGTAACTGTTAATTATAGAACTATAATTTATTTTCCTGTAAGATATTCCGACTGTCTGGATATTAAATTTGTAAAACAAATAAATTATAAGCCATAAAAATATTTAAAAGCCAAAAGAAACGAATCGACAGAAAGTAATTATTAATCTATCTAAAGAACAACGTTATGGAAAAGCAAAGCAACTTCGAATATGGACACACAGACCCTGATTTTATAGATCAAAATACGCTTGTAGACGGAACGTATTCTAATGAAGATCAATACAAAAAGGATTTAAAGAAAGAAAATAATCAGGAATTTGGCGAAAGCGATCCTGACTATAACGAACAAAACACGCTGGTTGATAATGACAATTACGCCAGAGATGAAGATCCGTATCAATATCAGGAAGAATTTATTGAGGACTTGAAACATCCTGAACAGGATTTCGAAAAAAACACGAATGTGAGATCAGAGAATATTCCGAATGAGGAAAGAATTATCAACGAAGATGATGCCATTACAAATGATGGCGAAAAAGATGATTTTGATGAAGATTATGACCCTCAACTGGATTATGAAAATGATCTTGAAAAAGACGGTGATCTTGATAATGATGAGGAATTAGATGATTTTGACGCCGAACATTATCCTGAAAATCATCCGAGAGAATAATTAAAAAGTTCAAACAAAATTAGTTTATGACTATAGCAACTCAAATTATCTGGCTTTTTGTATTAGCAGTTCCAATAGCCTGTATAAGCTGGACTGTTACGCATGAAGAGATTTTTAGAGAACCTCACGAATGGTGTGTAAAACGTTCACAAAATGACAGATATATTTTGTCAAGAAAGTTCTTTTATCTGCTTACTTGTGAATATTGCTTTAGTCATTATGTCACAATTGCTTTTTTGATTTTTACAGATTATAAACTTTTGTTAAACGACTGGCGCGGTTATATTTTGGCCGGATTTTCGCTGGTGTTTATGGCGAATGTTTACATGAGTCTTTTTGCTCTTTTAAGACAGGCAATAAAGAAAGAAAAAGTAGAGATTGAAAAAATCGAAAACGAAACTGATAATGAAAAAACGATCAACAAATAAAAATACGTTTAACTAAATAAATAACAATCATGGAAAATTTACAATTCATAGACCCACTTTTGCACGGAATCAAGCCTCTCGAAAACAGTACTAATAATCTTTCTGTAAAACAACTGACTATGGCCGGAATTGGCTCTCTTTTAGTTGGTGCCGTTTTAAAGAGAACAGGACATAATAAAGCTGCCGCTGTTGTTGGAGGGCTTGCACTGCCTTTATTATCAGCAGCCGTTTATAAAAAACTAGCAAAGTAATTAAAAGTAACGTTTGCTAATTGCGAAAATGCCCGTTATGGTTTTAAACCTAACGGGCATTTTCTATTAATGTCATGTTTTATAATTTACAATTGATAATTTACAATTGATAATTGATAATTTATAATTGTTAATTGGCGGGAAGGTTAATATTTCCTTCTACCCAATTCAAAGCTTTATTAAATGCTTCTTTTTTGAAACCGTGAAATTCTCCCGGAACGACATAACTAAATCCATTTGTAAAAGAAATAATATCTTCAGAATCAGTTACTATGGCGGCTCTGTTCCATTTTCCTAAATGTTTCAATCCTAAAAGTGCATCTTGCAGCCATGCGCCGGCGGTAAAGTTTTTAATATCAGTATCCAGAACCAATAAAAAATTGATTTCGTTAGTTTGTTTTACCAGATGCTCAACAGCCGGAACTACAGCGGTTAAAAAGTCTTCTTTTGTTACTTCTGCCAATGCTCTAAAGGCAACAATATTATCGGTAGTGTCAATTTGATGTATCATGATTTTTTACACTTTTTGAGTTATTTAAATAGATTGTTTCATTTTGATGTAGAATATCAAATGTTACTCAAATTTACTGATTTTATGATAGTTAAATCTTACATTTTTCTTAAATGTTTATTATATTTTTTTAAGATTCTAAGGCTCTAAGATGCTAAGGTTCTGAGCTTTTTTTCTATTAGATGATAATAACAAAATCTACAAAGAAAAACGCCCTGAGTAAGCCTATATAAAAAAGCCTTAGAACCTTAGCATCTTAGACTCTTAGTCCCTTAAAAAGAAAAAACCTGCTTCTTCCGAAACAGGCTTTTTTCAAAAAAAAATAAAAAATAAACTAACACAAATTCTTAGTTGTATCCTTGGTTTTGTTTAAAGAATTTTTGGTCGATTACGGTTTGTGGAATTGGAAAATATCTTCTGAACGGCAGAGTGGCTGCTTTTGCAGTTCCGGCTAAATCAAATTTTCCGAAACGAATGCTTTCTGGTCTTCTTTGTAATTCCCAATATAATTCGAAACCTAATTCTTTATATAATTGCGCTGCATCTAATGAAGTAAGTGCTTTTCCCGGAGCATTTCCATATAAAGATTCTCTTTTTCTGCTGGTACGTAATTTATTTAAATCATCCATTGCCGGACCTACGTTTCCTTTTCTGAAAAGTGCCTCTGCTCTCATAGCGTACATTCCTCCTAAACGGAATAATGGAATATCAACATTACTGTTTCCATTTCCTCCTTCCGGATCAAACTCATATTTAAATACACGAGCTCCCTGATTGATTTCGTTTTGAGCAAAAACAGATTTTGTAGGATCTGCAAACGTTAATGATGGTGTGAAATTCATTCTTGTTGCTGTACTTTTTTCCATATATAATGGAGAAACTTTAATACGGTTTCCTACCATTTCAAGAGATCCAGACGGTAACAATATAGGTCCGTACTGAAGTCCAGCCTGAATTCCTCTGTTAAAATGGAACCATGGTTGTGCCGGGCTGCTTTTAGGAACGATATCTGTTGCAGGAACACTTACGTCTGTACCATCATTCATAAACCATGTACCATCAGCATATTGATAATGCTGTTCAAATCTTGGATCATCGTGGTTTCCGTCCCAGCTTGCGTAAAATTCAGGAGTTGTACATGCTGCATTTGTCCCTCTGTTTAAAGCAGAAGTTCTCTGGTTACGCTCCATACATACATAAGCAAAACTGTTAGATCCGTTTCTGATGTAATCTATTTTTTGAGAAATGGCGAAAATTAATTCTTTTCCGTTGTTATTATCTCTTGCAAAGTTTTTAAAGAAATCGCTTTCTAAACTAAATTTCCCGGAATCAATCAATAATGAAGTATAATAGATAACGCGATCCATATCTGTTCCTGTGCCTGATACCGCTGGTTCATTAAAATTGAAATTTGATGAAGCATTGTAACGGTCTTTAAATGTCGCACGATTCAAATACATGGTAGCTAAAAAAGCATAACCTGCTTGTTTAGTGAATCTTCCGTGATACGTTCTTTGAGAACCAATATCAGCCAAATCAGGCAATATAGCTTCCACATCTTTAATTAACTGATCAATTTGAGTATCTGCTTTTAAAATTTGCAAAGGAGCTTTAGAATCCATTGGATCTCTGTAAGGAGCTTGTCCGTATAAATCTAAAGTTGTGTACGTATAATAAGCTAAAAGCGCTTTTGCTTCTGCAAGAAACAATTGTTTTTCAGGAATCGTACTTTGCTCTGCTGACTGAATAGCTGTTAAACTACGTGTAATACCGTTTGTTAATAAATCCCAGTTGCTTACTATGATAGCATTGCTTGAACTCCATGTAAATTCATGCATATCTCTCCATTTTCCACCGTCTCCCCAGTCACTTCCGCGAGTTGGTAAAATAGCTTCATCTGTAGTATATTCCTGCATGGCAAAAACTGCTCCGTGATCTGTAAAAGTTCCGTCTCCAAGTCTGTCGTAAGCAGCTGCAAGAGAACCTGCAGGGTCTGAAACGCTATTTCCTGGTATTTCATCCAAAAAAACTTCATCTAAATCTGTACAGCTGTTTAGAAGAAAAATGAAAGAGAATAATGTTAAAGTTTTTATGCTAAAAAATGTCTTTGTCTTCATGATTTATAATTTTAAAGTTGCTCCAAAACTGAACGTTCTCGAAGTTGGGTAAGCCGCATAATCAATACCGATAGATTGGTTTCCTGCGTTTGATTTAGGAGTATTAACTAACGGATCATATCCTGTATAATTTGTAATTGTAATTAAGTTATTACCCGTTACATAAAGTGTTAATCCGTTGATCCAGTTTAGACCTTTTAAATCAAAATTGTAACCAATACGTGCCGTATTCAATCTGATAAAATCAGACTTTTCTAAGAAAAGTGTAGATAAAATTGGTGAGTTTGTTGGGTTTGCACCAGACTCATAATATCCTGTAGCAACGTTTCTGTCTGATGCAAGGTTGTTGATATTTAAGGCATTTAATCCAGTATTATTCAACAAATAACCACCTGTTTGTCCAATGATTGAGAATGAAAAACTAATGTTTTTGTATCTCATGTCACTGTTAAGTCCGTAGTAAAAAGTTGGTAAAGCTCCTTCGATAATAATTCTGTCGCTGTTATCAATTTTTCCGTCTCCATTTTGATCTTTAAAGATATTTCCGCCTTTACTGTCAAATCCGGTATGCTCTAACAAATAAAATGAACCAGCAGCATAACCGCTTTTGTAAATATTAGCATTTACTCCAGATTGTCCAGGTCCTGAAATTGTTCCTGTTAAAATTTCTGAAACCGGTAAATCTTCAATTTTATTGTTTAATGTTGCTCCGTTCACATCTACATTCCAGCTAAAATCTTTAGTGTCAACAATTTTTGAACCTAACATGATCTCAATACCCTTGTTGATAATTTTTCCCTGATCAATATTTGTCCAGATTGTTGTTGTTTGGCTTAATGGCTGAGACGGAATGTTTAAGATTGCATCTGTAGTTGTTTTGTTGAAATAATCAAGAGTTCCGTACAATTTATCATTCCATAAATTGAAATCTAAACCAAAATTATATTGCGTAACAACCTCCCATTTTAAATCAGGATTTGCAGTTCTGGTTACAGAAACTCCGTTAACCAAATTCAAATCATCATATAAATAATATCCGTCTGGTCCAGATAAAGAATAACTTGCTTTAGTCAATTTATTTTGAACTTCCTGATTTCCAGTTTGTCCCCAGCTCGCTCTAAGTTTTAAGTTATTGATTGCAGTGGCATTTTCTAAGAAATTTTCTTTAGAAATATTCCATCCTAAAGCAAATGAAGGAAAGTAACCGTATTTATTGTTTTCACCAAAACGTGTAGAACCATCGGCTCTCATCGAAGCTGTTAAAAGATATTTTTCATTAAAAGAATAATTTAATCTTCCAAAATAAGATTGTAATTCATTTTCCTGAGCATAACCAGTTGTTCCTGATTGTGTTCCTGCAAAACCTGGATTAATTGATGGTTTTACACCAACTCCCTGAGCAGAGATTCCGTCGATACTGAAACTTGTTCCTGATCTTTCAAATTTTTGATAAGAGAAACCTCCAAGAGCTTCGATTTTATGTTTGTCAAGTGCTACATTGTAAGTCAAATAGTGCTCAACTAAAGAGTTTTTAGAATCTAAATTCTGCTGTACATATTTTCCTTTTGGATTTAAATCTGTTAAGTTTGGATAAATCGTACTATTACGCTCAGCTGCAGAACGGTCAATACCCACGTTTAATTTATATTCTAAACCGTCGATGATTCTTAAAGACGCTTCAAAATTTCCTAAAACTCTCAACGTACGTGTTTGATCTTCATAAATACTCAATAAATAAGCTGGGTT